>NZ_CP060820.1:2440858-2794477 GCF_014489475.1 Lysobacter terrestris
GGGCGCGAGAACCGCGAGGCTAGTGCGGGCGGGCAGGGGGCCGCAAGTGATGGCGGTCGCGTACCCGCGTTCGGCAAACGCCGCTCAGGCGGCCAGGCGGCCGCGCGGGGCGTCGATCAGGCCGCGCTCGGCCAGCCATTGCCAGGCCGCCTGCGAATCGTGCTCGAAGTAGGCGCGGGCCGAGCCCAGGCGGAAGGTGTAGCCCCATTCGTCCATGTCGGCGAGGACGCGATCGCGGCCCACGCCTGGCAACGCGTCGCCGAGCAGGGCCTGCAGCACGCATACGGCGTCCTCTTCCTCGACCGAATCGGTGGCGTCGGTGTGGACGAGGGCACGGCGCTCGGGCGGCAGCACGATCAGGTGCGCGGCTTCGTGCAGCAGCGAATGCACCGGCGTGTCGAGGCGCGCGTAGACCGTGGCGCCGATGAGGCCGGCCTCGCATTCGCCCCAGTAGCTGCCCGGGATCGCTTCGCCGTCGGGCACGAGCCGGAACTGCAGGTCGTACCGCGCGAGCAGCGCGACCACGTCGGCGAGGGCGATGGCGGCGAGGGTGAGCATGCGTCGTACTGCGAGCTCCCCCGCGCGTGGCGGGGGGAGTGGTGGCGTCAGGCCTGTGCGTGTTCCGGCAGGGCGACCGAGATGTCGAGCACCTTGTTGTCGCCGTCGCCGATCAGGTCGACCTTCACCGCTTCGTCGTCGACCTTCACGTACTTGCGGATCACTTCCAGCAGTTCGCGCTGCAGCATCGGCAGGTAGTCGGGGCTGCTGCCGCGGCCGCTGCGCTCATGCGCGACGATGATGCGCAGGCGGTCCTTGGCGATCGAGGCGGTGGGCTTCTTCGCAACCAGGAAATCGAACAGACCCATCTCAACCTCCGAAAATCTTGCTGAAGAATCCCTTCTTCTCGACCTGGGTGAAACGCATCGGGCGATCCTCGCCCAGCAGGCGCGAAACCGCGTCGTCGTAGGCCTGCGCGGCCTCGGACTCGGATTCGAGGATGACCGGCTCGCCCTTGTTCGAGGCGTTGAGCACGTCGCCGGACTCGGGGATCACGCCGATCGTCTTCAGGCCGAGGATCTCCTCGACGTCGCCGACGCTGAGCATCTCGCCGGTTTCCACGCGCTTGGGGCTGTAGCGGGTGAGCAGCAGGTGTTCCTTGACGCGCTCGCCGTTCTCGGCGCGGCGGGTCTTGGAGGCGAGCAGGCCGAGGATGCGGTCGGAGTCGCGCACCGAGGACACTTCCGGGTTCACCACCACGACCGCCTGGTCGGCGAAGTACATGGCCAGGAACGCGCCCTTCTCGATGCCGGCGGGGGAGTCGCACACGATGTAGTCGAAGCCGTCGTCGGCGAGGTCCTTGAGCACCTTCTCCACGCCTTCGGTGGTCAGCGCGTCCTTGTCGCGCGTCTGCGACGCGGCGAGCACGAACAGGTTGTCGAAGCGCTTGTCCTTGATCAGGGCCTGCTTGAGCGAGGCTTCGCCGCTGATGACGTTGACGAAGTCGTACACCACGCGGCGTTCGCAACCCATGATCAGGTCGAGGTTGCGCAGGCCGACGTCGAAGTCGATGACGGCGACCTTGTGGCCGCGACGGGCGAGTCCGCAGGCGACGCTGGCGCTGGAAGTGGTCTTGCCCACGCCGCCCTTGCCCGAGGTGACTACGATGATTTCTGCCAAGTTGTCTCTCCCAGTCCTGTTTTCGACGGCGGGCGCTTCGATGGAAGGTCGCCGTTCTTCTTGTTTGTGCTTCGAAAGATGGCCGGGCTTCGTGGCCCGCGTTCTTGTTGTGACTATTTACAGCAAAAACGCCGGGCGGGCCCGGCGTCGGGGTGGATCAGTCGAGCGCGGCGATCTTCAGTTCCTCGCCGTCGAGCCAGATCTGCACGGCCTTGCCGCGCAGTTCCTTGGGAATGTCTTCCAGCACCTTGTAGTGGCCGGCGATGGCGACGAGTTCGGCGTGGAATTCACGGCAGAAGATGCGCGCCTGGCCCCAGCCCTGCGCGCCGGCCAGCGCGCGGCCGCGCAGCGGACCGTAGATGTGGATCGAGCCGTCGGCCATGACCTCGGCGCCGGCGCCGATGTTGGCGAGCACGCTGAGGTCGCGGTTGGCGGCGTAGACCTGCTGGCCCGAGCGCACCGGGGTGGAATGGATCAGGCCGGGCGCGGTCGGTGCCTGCTGCGCGGGCGTTGTCGGCGCGGGTTCGGCGCGTGCGGGTTCCGGCTTGGCGCGTGGCTTGGGCGCGGGAGCCTCGACGGGCTCGGCGTCGCCGGCGCGTTCGTAGGAGGCGCGGAACTTCGCCAGCAGCGGCAGGCCGAGCTGCTCGGACAGGCGCTCGATCTCGCTGGTGCCGTAGGCGAGCGCCACCGGCAGCACGCCGGCATCGCGCAGGCCGTCGATGAGCTGGCGTGCGGTGTCCACGTCGGGGGCCTGGGTCAGGCCGCCGAAGTCGAGCACCACCGCGGCGCGTGCGAACAGCTTGGGCGCGCGCTGCACGCGGCCGCGCATTTCCTCGACCAGGCGCGGAACGTCGAGGCTGCGGATGCGGAGATTGGCGATGCCTACCTGGCCGATCTTGAGATCGCCGGCCAGTTCGTAGTCGACGGCCACGCTCACGGGCAGGTTCCGGTCGCGCGCGGCGCGACGTGGGCGACGGGCGTGCGCGGGCGGGTCAGCCACGGTACGTTCGGCAGCGCGTCGCCGTAGGTCTCGTGCACCCACGTGTAGCTGCACAGCGGCTTCATCAGCATCGCCGCGCGCACGCCGGTTTCTTCCATCACGTGCTGGCCGACTTCGCGGAAACCGAAGCTGCCATGGAACAGCAGCACCGGGTCGTTGGTGCCGTCGAGGAAGACCTCGCAGGCCATGTGCGGGTAGCGCGCCTCGGCATAGCTCTGCGCGTCGGCGTAGAACGCACGGCCGACACCGCCGCCGCGGCGGCGGCTGGCCACCACGATGCGGTCGATGTAGAAGAATTCCGGATGACGCTCGCGGAACCAGCGGAAGTTGCTGCTGTCGTGCTGCGAACCCGAACCCATGCCGATCAGGAAACCCGCCAGCGTCCCGTCGCGTTCGGCGACGCGGAAGTACTCGGCGTGATCGAAGAAGTGGCGCAGTCGGGTCGCATCCAGCGGCAGGATCGCGGGTCCGGCGGCGTTGTTGAGAGCGAGGACGGAATCCAGCTCGTGCTCACGCACGTCGCGGACAACGATCGACATTTCGTCGTAACTCCATGGTTCTGGCCAACAGCGGCCCTGGTGCCGTCGGCCCGGTGATTATCGCATGGCGGGCAGGGCGCGGCGACCCGCGCTGGCCCGGACGCAGATCCCGGGAGATATCGGCCAGTCCGCTGCCCGTTGCATGACTTTTGGACGGCTCCGCTACAGCGGGTAGTGGTTAGCATGGGTTCATGCTTGCCCGACTCAACCATTCGCAGCTGCTGCGCTACGCCGGCCTGTTCACCTGGGCGGCGGTCGGCCTGTGGCTGCTGAACGTCTGGCTCGATCCCACCTTCGTCCCGCCCGAGCCCGACGAGGTGCTGAGCCTGCGCATCGTGCGCTGGCTCGCGGTGTACCTGGCCTTCGGCGTGGTGTTCTGGTGGATCACCCGGGCGCTGGGGCAGCGCCGGCCCGGCTCGGCCGACCATGCGCTGCTGCTGGTCCTCACCGCGTGCGCCATCGGCGTCAGCTACTTCTCCGGCACCGGCCTGGGCAGCATCCTGCTGATGGTGCTGGCGGGACTGCTGCCGTGGCTGCTGCGCCTGCCGGTAGGCGTGGCCTGGCTGATCGGCAGCAACCTCGCCACGGTGCCGGTGTTCGTCAACGCGCTCGACTTCCCGCCGATGATCGGGGTGCTGCAGTCGCTGCTGTACCTGGGCTTCTCCAGCTTCGTCTTCGTCACCGCGCTGGTCGCCCGCCAGCAGGCCGAGGCGCGCGAGGAGCAGCGCCGGCTCAACGCCGAGCTGCGCGCCACCCGCGCCCTGCTCGGCGAGAGCGTGCGCGTGAACGAGCGCACCCGCATCTCGCGCGAGCTGCACGACCTGCTCGGCCACCACCTGACCGCGTTGAGCCTGAACCTCGAGGTCGCCGGCCACCTCGCGCCGGAAGGCCGCGCACGCGAGCACGTGCAGCAGGCGCACACCCTGGCCAAGCTGCTGCTCACCGACGTGCGCGAAGCGGTGAGCCAACTGCGCGAGGGCGGGGCGATCGACCTGGCCTCGGCATTGCGGCCGCTGTCGGAGAACGTGCCCGCGCTCGACATCCACATGGACATCGAGGCGCCGCTGACCCTGGACGACCCGGAGCGCGCGCACGTGCTGCTGCGCTGCACGCAGGAAATCATCACCAATACCGTGCGCCACGCCAATGCGCACAACCTGTGGATCCACGTGCGCCGCGAGGGTTGCAACATCGTGGTCGATGCGCGCGACGACGGGCGCGGCGCCGACGCGCTGGTGGCCGGCAACGGCCTGCGCGGGATGCGCGAGCGGCTGGCCCAGTACGGCGGCGACCTGCGCATCGATACCCATCCCCGCCCCCACCCTGAAGCGGGATTCCGCCTGCGGCTGACGCTGCCGGCCTCGGCCACACTGGCCGCAAGCGAAGGAGCGATTGCATGAGTGAAAAGAACATCCGTGTGCTGCTGGTGGACGACCAGACCCTGGTGCGCCAGGGCGTGCGTTCCCTGCTGGCCCTGGCCGAAGGCATCGAAGTGGTCGCCGAAGCCAGCGACGGCAAGCAGGCCGTGGACGTGATTCCGCAGATCCGCCCGGACGTCGTGCTGATGGACATGCGCATGCCGGTGATGTCGGGCCTGGAGGCGTTGCAGGCGCTGGCGCGGACCAATGCGCTGCCGCCCACGATCATCCTGACCACCTTCGACGACGACCAGCTGGTGCTGGCCGGGCTGAAGGCGGGCGCCAAGGGCTACCTGCTCAAGGACGTGTCGCTGGAGCAGCTGGTCGGCGCGATCCAGACCGTCGCCGACGGCGGCTCGCTGGTGCAGCCGGCGATGACCCAGCGCCTGCTTTCGGGCCTGGAACACATGCGCAACGACTTCGTCAGCCTCGACCGCCCGGACCCGCTGACCGAGCGTGAGACCGAGATCCTGCGCCTGATGGCCGGCGGCTTCTCCAACAAGGAAATCGCCAATTCGCTCGGCGTGGCCGAGGGCACGATCAAGAACCACGTGTCCAACATTCTCTCCAAGCTCGGCGTGCGCGACCGTACGCGCGCGGTGCTCAAGGCGTTCGAGCTGCAGCTGGTGTAGTCGGGGGCCGGGAGGCGGGTTCGGCGATCCTGCGACCGGGCCGCCCCTCAGCTGTGCCTTCTCCTGCCAGCGGGAGAGGGGGAGTCGGTGCCATCCGGGCGCCGCGTCCGTCGCCGCAAGGCGGGGAAAGTGCATCGGGTTTGGTGCCCGTCGCTTTTGGGGTGACCGGCTTTGCGTTTTCATGGCGGCGGCCCGGGTTCGTGGCTTGGCCGTGGCTGTCCGCCAGCCCCGGTGCTGCCTTGCGGCCACCGGCTGGGTTACGATTGCCGACTTGCGCCCCGGCCGATTGCCGAGACCGGGCCCTGGAGAACCTGAATGACCCGCTTGCTCGAGATCCTGATTTCCCTGGCGATCGTCGCCGTGCTGTTCACCGTCGTCGGCTTCATCCTGCCGTCGAGCCGTCATCTGGAGCACTCGGTTGAGACCAACCGCAAGATGCCCATCGTGTTCGACACCTTGAACAGCGTGCGTCGCTTCAAGGACTGGAACCCCTCCGTCGCCGGCGATCCGAACATCAAGCTCAACCTGTCGGGTCCGGAATCGGGCGTCGGTGCCAAGATCAGCTGGGATTCGGAAGAGAAGGCGCTCGGCCAGGGCAGCTGGACGATCTCCAAGAGCGAGCCGGGCAAGCTGATCGCCTACGCGATCGAAGACGTCGACCGCGGCCACGACAAGAGTTCCGAGTTCACCTTCACCCCGACCGGCAAGGGCGGCCGCAACATCCAGATCACCCAGGCCTATGACGTCAACTACGGCATGAACCTGCTGGGCCGCTACTCGGGCCTGTACGTCACCAGCAACATCGGCGAGAAGATGAAGCTCGGCCTCGCCAGCCTCAGCAACATGCTGGCCACGATCCCGAACCTCGACTACACCGTGCTCGGCAAGGACGATCCGGCGCTGGCGCCGAAGCTGGCCGATCGCGCCGGCGAGAACCTGCTGGTGCTGAACGCCGCGGTGCCGCTGAACCAGATCACGATCCAGACCCAGATGAAGACCAACATAGAGTGGATCAAGAAGAACATCGCGGCCAACGGCCTCGAGGCGGTCGGTCCGGTGCGCATCATCACCAACGAATACGGCAGCTCGATCTACTCGTTCGACGTCGCGCAGCAGGTCCGCAAGGCCGGCACCGACGCGACGGTCAAGCTGGAAGGCCTGAAGCTCGCCAACAACGTCGAGCTGCTCTACAACGAGCCGGGCAAGACCGCCGTCGTTGCGTTCAAGGGCCACATGTCCAACCTGCAGAACGTGCGTGACGCCCTGCGCGCCTGGGCCATGACTCGCGGCTACGAAACCATCGATCGTCCGTACGAGGCCTGGAAGAACGGCATCGATCCGGGCTTCGCCCCGGGCCAGGAAGGCGAATATGACGTGGTGTGGGCGATCAAGTAAGTCCACTTCGCATCGCTGATCCAGCAGACGCCGCGCATTGCGCGGCGTTTTGCTTTCCGAAGCACGCTTTCCGGACCACGGGCACTACAAACGCGTTGCGCGTCGTTCTATGGTGCGCGCATGTACACCCCCGACCAACTTGCCCGCCGCCTGCGCGTGCTGGCCGCGCTGGGATCCCTGCTGGCGGCGCTCGCGGTCGCGCTGGGCGCCTATGCCGCGCATGCTGCCCAGGGTCCTGCACAGGCCGCGTTGTATACCGCCGCGATCGTCGCCTTCGGCCATGGCGTCGCGCTTGCAGCGCTCGCGCCACCGGCGCGGCTGCGGATCCAGTTCTTCGCGTTGTCCGGCCTGCTGCTCGGCACGCTGCTGTTTTCCGGCAGCCTGGTATCGCGCTACATGCTCGATCGAAGCCTGGGCCTGGCGCCGTTCGGCGGCAGCCTGCAGATCCTGTCCTGGCTGCTCTACGCAGTCGCATCCCTGAGGCGCTGACGATGCCGCGACACGGCCGTGGCTTCGATACCGAAGCCGCCTTCGAACACCTGTCCCGGCGCGACCGCAAGCTCGGCGCCTGGATGAAGAAGCTGGGGCCGATCGAACGCGATCCGCGTTGGCGCAAGTCCTTCGATCCCGCCGACGCACTGGCGCGCGCGATCCTCTACCAGCAGCTCAGCGGCAAGGCGGCGGCGACGATCGTCGGGCGCGTGGAAACCGCCATCGGCAGCGACCGGTTCCACTGCCACACGCTGGCGAAGATCGACGATGTCGGCCTGCGCGCCTGTGGCGTGTCCGGCAACAAGACCCTGGCGCTGCGCGACCTGGCCGCGCGCGAGCTCCGCGGCGAGATCCCCGATCTGCGCCGCATGAGCACGATGGACAACGACGCCATCATCGACGCGCTTACCCACATCCGCGGCATCGGCCGCTGGACGGTGGAGATGATGCTGATGTTCCGCCTCGGCCGCCCTGACGTGCTGCCTGTGGACGACCTGGGCGTGCGCAAGGGCGCGCAGGTCGTCGACAAGCGGGACGAGATGCTCAAGCCCAAGGAATTGTTGGAGCGCGGCGAACGCTGGGGCCCGTACCGGACCTACGCCAGCCTGTACCTGTGGCGCATCGCCGATGCAGGCACTGCGGTGAAGGAGCCGACCAAGCGGTCGCAGGAGTGAAGCTTCGACGCGTCGTTCGTCATCACGACGAAGGCCGGGATGACGCACTCTTCTGCTGACGAATCCCGGCGTGCTGTGGTGAGGCGCTTCGCCGGGCATGCTGCAGCGTGCCGTCCGTGGCACGACCACACCGGCTCCGGGTCGTCCTGCCTGGCCATCCATGGCCAGGCGCACGGCACCGCAGCCGTTGCCGATAGGGCATCGGCTAAGCGCGGTGCCATGCCCAATGCCACGGCTCGTAGACGATGCCGTGCGGGTTGTCGCGCGGATAACTCATGACGAAGCCGTACGCGGCGGCGTTGTCGCGCAGCCAGGCGAAGGCCGGGGTGCGTTCGAAGCTCTCTTCCGCCGGCGGTTCGTCGGGCGTGCCGATGTCGAGCGCGCGGCCGGAGTGGTGCTCGCTGTAACCGGGCGCGGCGTTGACGGTGAGGATGTCCTGCACGGTCTGCCCGCGGGCGAGCTTCCGTTCGAAGATGCCGAGCTGGTAGTCGTGGCTGCGGTAACCGGAGATCGCTTCCAGCACCACGCCGTCGTGCAGGGCCGCGGCGTGCAGCGAACGCCACGCGCGCGCGGCGGGTGACAGCAGCCACAGCGGGCGGCGGTAGCGATCGAAGCCGGCGAGGGTGAGCGCGGCGGGTTCGGCGACCAGCGGCAGGCCGCTGCGTTCGCCGTAACCGTCATCCAGGCCCAATGCATGCAGGCGATCCTGCAGGCGGTCCAGCGGCAGCTCGCCAATGGCGTCGATGCCGGATCGGTGCGGTTCGGCGAGGTGATCGAGCAGCACGAGTGCGGCTTCGATACCGTCCTCGCGGCGCAGGCGTGGCACCAGCGCGAGCAGTCCTTCGGGAAGATCGGCGGCCAGGTATTGGCCATCGCGCTTGCGTCGCAGCACATGCCGGGCGCGCGACAGTGCGCGGGCGTCGTGGTTGCTGCGCGCACGCAGCAGGCCTCCGGGCCAGATCTCGATCTCAGGCGTGTTCAGCAGCAGGTGCGAGGCGGTGCGCATCGCCGCAGGTTAGCCGCTGTAGGTTCGCGGCACCATGGCATTGAGCGCGGCGAGCAGCGCCTGTGGCTGTCGTACCGAAAGCAGCAGGTGTGGACCGCCGTGTTCAGGCAGCCACAGGACGCGCCGCCGGTCGGTCAGCAGGTAGAAGCCCTTGCCCCATTGCCGTGTACGGAACCAGCCCGTCTGGTAGTCGGGTAGCGAGGCGCCGAAGGTGCCGCGGCCGGGCAACAGTTCGGGACGCTCCTCGAGATCGAGGATGCGGGCGCGTTCGAGCTCCAGCCGCGAGGCTTTCACGCGACGCGTATGCATGCCGGCACGGATGACCAGCACGTCCGCTTCGAGCGTCACCGAGCGGCGTCGGGCCAGGCAGCAGAACAGCGCGATGATGGGCACCAGGCCGAGTGCGGCGGCCCACGCGACGGATTGCGCGCGCATGGCCTCGGGTATCACCGCGAGCAGCGCGATCGCCGCCAGGCCGGCGCCAATGCCGGCCGCCGCGATGGCAATCGCCTTTCCTGCGGGTGCGACGACTTCATACCGGCCCGTCGACAACGTACTTCGCATTGCGCTGCTCCCCGATGCCCCAAGGAGCCGATTGTGGCTTGCGTTACGGCGCCAACCGCTGGCAAAGCGCGGTTACCCGAGGCGTCGTCTCGTTGCGGTGACGACGGCCATCACAGTCGCAGGCCATCCGCCTAGCGGCGCGACTCGCGCCAGGCCGCCACCGACAGTCCACCCGTCAAGAGGGCGGCGACGCCGCTGGCCCACAGCGGCACGGCGTAGCCGTTGACGACGATGTCCCAGCCCAGAACCAGACGGGTGAGCTGCAGCAATGCGATCGCAGCGAGCAGCAGGCAGGCGAGGGACGTGAACGGTTTCATCGGGGACTTCTTGCGCACTTTTCGCGCGGTCGCGGCGCGACCAGCACGGTCAGGGGACTAGGTTGGCCGCCGCCCCCCTGTAGCGGAAGCGCTTGCTCATGGGGATTCGGTGTCCGTGTCTTCGTTGCCTTCCGCAGGACGGGGCAGCCGCCCCGCCTTGCGCAATGCGTCGCGCAGCACGTATTCGATCTGCGCGTTGAGGCTGCGCAGCTCGTCGTCGGCCCAGCGCTGCGCGGCGTTCAGCACGTCGGTGCTGATCCGCAACGGGTAGGCCTTCTTCTCTGCCACGCCGCAGGCCTCAGTACAGCGTGCCGGCGTTGACGATCGGTTGCGTGGCGCGCTCGCCGCACAGCACCACCAGCAGGTTGCTGACCATCTGCGCCTTGCGCTCTTCGTCCAGCTGCACGACGCCGTTCTTCTGCAGCTCGGCCAGGGCCATCTCGACCATGCCGACGGCGCCGGCGACGATGCGCGTGCGCGCCGCGATGATCGCGTTGGCCTGCTGGCGCTGCAGCATCGCCTGGGCGATTTCCGGCGCGTAGGCGAGGTGGCTGATGCGCGCGTCGATCACCTGCACGCCGGCGTCGGCCAGGCGTTCGGCCAGTTCATCCTTGAGGTGCTGGCTGATTTCGGCGGCGTGGCTGCGCAGGGCGATCTGGCCTTCCTCGTGCTGGTCGTAGGGATAGCTCGTCGCCATGGTTCGCAGCGCCGACTCGGTCTGGATGTGCACGAAGCTCTCGTAGTCGTCGACGTTGTAGACGGCCTCGGCGCTGTCGACGACCTGCCACACGATTACCGCGGCGATTTCGATCGGCGAGCCGTCGAGTTCGTTGACCTTGAGCTTGCCGCTCTCGAAGTTGCGCACGCGCAGGCTGACCTTCTTCTTCGCGTAGAAGGGGTTGCTCCAGCGCAGGCCGTTGTCCTTGACCGTGCCGACGTAGCGGCCGAACAGGCTCAGCACCGCGGCCTGGTTCGGTTCGACCATGTACAGGCCGACGAAGCCGAAGATGGTCAGCATGCCGAGCACGGCCGCGCCCACGATCATCGCCGCCGAATGCGCCGGGACGCCGGTGACGAACAGCCCGGCGGACAGCAGGGACGAGCCGATCAGGCCGAGCAGGGTCGGGATGCCGGGGAGGGACTGCATCGGGTTCTCTTTCATGTCGCGTTCTCCTTGAGTGCTGGTAAGTTGATATCAAATTGATATCAAGTCAAGGAGGGGCCGACCAGCGGTGCCCGCACCCGGCCGCGGGCCCGGGAGGAAACGCCGGGAGGAACGGACGAAGTCCGCCTAGGGCTCGATGCGATACAGCGGCGCCGGGATGAATTCGCCGGTCGCGTACAGCGCCTTGCCGTTGCTGGTCCAGCCCAGGGCCTCGGCCTGCGGGATCCACGGCAACTCGATCAGCCGAGGGGGCGTGGCCACTGCGGCGGCCCAGGACTGCCCGCTGCGACGCGGGTAGAGCAGCAGGTTGCGGTAGGTCAGCACGGCCAGCGTGCGGTCGTCGGGCGACACGTCGGCGCCGGTGACCTGGTTAAGGATGCGCGCCTGCTTCGGATTGGCGCGCAGCTGCGCGGCATCGGGTTGTGGGACGCCGGCGAGCCGGCCGACCAGCCGCGCCGTCTGCACGCCGCGTTGCGGGCGTAGCGGCAGCACGAACAGTTCCGGCGGCAGGCGCTTCTTGGAAATCAGCAGCACCTGGCCCGCGCGCTCGTCGACCGCCACCGCTTCGCAGTCGCGCGCGCCATCGGGCCAGCGGAACGCGATCGACCAGGCCGGCTTGATGCGCGCGTTCTGCAGCTGCGCGGGTTCCTCGATCGCGTGCAGCTGCAGGGTGCGGCGCAGCCCGCCGTTGTCGCCGGTATCGGCGATCAGCAGGTAATCGCGCCCGTCGAGGCGGAAGGCGGCCAGGTCTTCCCAGTCGGTCTTGGTCACGCCCTCGATGCGCAGCGTCGCGAGCCGGTCGCCCTTGTCGTTCACCGCGAACAGGCGCGCGGGATTGCCGCCGTCGTCGAGCAGCCACAGTGCGTTGCGATGCCGGCGCGACGCGGCCAGGCCGCTGATCTCGGCCAGTTGCGAATCGAGAAGCACGCCGGAAAGCGAACCGCCACGCGCCTCGTCCTGCGGCGCGGGCTTGCGCGAACAGCCGGCGATGCCGAGCAGGACGGGGACGAGCAGGGCGTGGGCTAGCAGAAGCGGGAGGCGGCCGGTGCGCGACATGGGTGGAAGCATCGCATGCGTTCCACGATCCGGTCACGGCAGGACGTGGCCGTTAAACTAGCGCTCCCCAATCTCCAGCGCCTCGCACGCCATGACCCAGCTCGGTACGCCGCTTTCCCCGCACGCATTCCGCGTGCTCCTGCTCGGCTCGGGCGAACTGGGCAAGGAAGTGGCGATCGAGCTGCAGCGCTTCGGCGTGGAAGTGATCGCCGCCGATCGCTACGCCGATGCGCCGGCGATGCAGGTCGCGCACCGCAGCCACGTGCTGGACATGCTCGACGGCGCCGCGATCCGCGCCCTGGTCGCGCAGGAGCGCCCGCACCTGATCGTGCCCGAGATCGAAGCCATCCATACCCAGACCCTGGTCGAACTGGAGCAGGAATTCGCCGAGCGCGGCACCGGCACGCGGGTCATTCCCACGGCGCGCGCGGCGCGCCTGACCATGGATCGCGAAGGCATCCGCCGCCTGGCCGCGGAAACGCTGGGCCTGCCGACCTCGCCCTACCGTTTCGTCGACACTCTCGAGGACTACCGCGCCGCGGTGCAGGCCATCGGCCTGCCGTGCGTGGTGAAGCCGGTGATGTCGTCCTCGGGCAAGGGCCAGTCGCTGGTGCGCAGCGAAGCCGACATCGACGCCGCGTGGGACTACGCCCAGACCGGTGGCCGTGCCGGGGCCGGGCGGGTGATCGTCGAGGGCTTCATCCGTTTCGATTACGAAATCACCCTGCTGACCGTGCGCCATCGCGACGGCACCAGCTTCTGCGATCCGATCGGCCACCTGCAGCGCGACGGCGACTACCGCGAGAGCTGGCAGCCGCAGCCGATGTCGGCGAAGGCGCTGGAACGCTCGCAGCAGATCGCCAGGGCGATCACCGACGACCTCGGCGGCTGGGGCGTGTTCGGGGTCGAATTGTTCGTGCAGGGCGACGAGGTGTGGTTCAGCGAGGTTTCGCCACGGCCGCATGACACCGGCCTGGTTACCCTCGTGTCGCAGGACCTGAGCGAGTTCGCCCTGCATGCGCGCGCCATCCTCGGCCTGCCGGTGCACGCCAGTAACGGCGGGGCGATCCGCCAGTACGGTGCGTCGGCGTCGTGCGCGGTGCTCGCGCACGGCTTTGGGGTGCCGGTGTTCGACGGCGTCGACGCCGCGCTGGCCCAGGCCGACACGCAGTTGCGCCTGTTCGGCAAGCCGCGCGTGGAAGGCCACCGCCGCGTGGCGGTCACCCTGGCGCTGGCAAGTGACGTCGAGCAGGCGCGCCAGCGGGCGCGCGACGCCGCCGACGTGCTGCGCGTCGAACTGCGCTGACCATCGGCGCGACACGAACCACGAACCGGAGCACGCCATGAACGACGCGAACGGATACTTCGTCTTCCTGCACCCGCAGGCGATCGAGGCGCTGGGTGCGCCGATCAAGCCCTACCTGCTGGGCGAAGGCGAAGGCCAGCACATCCTGTGCCGGGAAATCGACACCGGCGGCGCGCTGATCGAGATGACGCTGGCGGGGCAGACGCCCGACGGCAAGGTGGTGCAGATCGAACTGATGGTGCCCGGCTCGATGGTGCGCATGATCGTGTCGGCGCACGGCGGCGACGAGCAGTTCGGCTTCCAGCCGCGGTTCGGCGCCGCGCCGGCGCAGGCATTGCCGCCGGTGGGCCCCACCGGTGCGCCCGCCGAGGCGGCTCCGCAGTCGGTGCCGGCCGCGATCGACGCGCCGACGCAGACGCCGCCCAAGCCCTGACCGCGCGGCGCGCGCCGCGCATGGTTCCGCGCAGGCCGTTGTGCGGCCTGCCGCGACGCGGCTACAGCGCGCAGCCGTAGCCGGCGAGTTCTTCCTTCGCCACGTCGCGGGTGATGCCGCAGGCCTGCGGCAAGGTGGAGCGCTGCTGCGGGTCCGCGGCGGCTTCCTTCCACGTGGTGAACATCTGGTGCGCTTCGGCCGTCAGCGCCGCGCGCTTGTCGGCCGGCACCTTGTCCTGGATGCAGGTGTTGACCGCCGCGAGGTAGGCATCGCACTGGACGATGCCGATCACCGCGTCGGCCGGGCGCGTGGCATCGCGGGATTCGGCCTGCGAACACGCGGCCAGGACGAGGCTCAGTGCGACGGCCAGGAAAGGGATCGGGGTCTTCATGGAAGCGGCTCGCAGGCGATGATCGCTGCACGCGATCGATGGCCACGTACTTCACGGCGTGCGTGTTACCGCTTCATGAACACGATGTTGCAATGCCTAACGCGTCGCGAAATCCAGCTCGCGCCATTCGCGCCCGTCGAAGCCTTCCAGCGGACGGAACCGGCGCTTGTAGTCCATCTTGCCGTGCCCGGCGATCCAGTAGCCCAGGTACACGTGCGTGCGCCCGGTGCTGCGCGCCCACTCGATCTGCTTGAGGATCGCCAGCGTGCCCAGGCCGCGCGCGGCCAGCTCGGGTTCGTAGAAGGTGTAGACCGCGGAGACCGCCGACTCGACGACGTCGGTGACGGCAACCGCGAGCAGGCGGCCGCCGCCGTGATCGGCGTGCTCGCGCAATTCGATGAAGCGGCCTTCGCTCCAGCTACCGACCAGGAACTGGTCGAACTCCGTGGCGCCGTGGCCGTCCATGCCACCGCCGGCGTGGCGCGCGGCGAGGTAACGGCGGTACAGCGCGAGTTGCTCCTCGGTGCGCTCGGCGGGGCGCACGCGCATGTCCACGTCCGCGTTGTCCGCCAGGCAGCGGCGCTGGCTGCGGTCGGGACGGAAGCGCGCGACGGGCACGCGCACCGCGACGCAGGCGCGGCATTGCGCGCAATGCGGCCGGTAGACGATGTCGCCGGAGCGACGGAAGCCCCAGCCCAGCGCCAGCGGATACCACTGCTGCATGCGCGGATCGCGCGGGTCGAAGACGAGATCGCGGGCGACACGATCGGGCCAGTAGCCGCAGGCGTGCTCGGTGGTCTGGAACAGACGGAAATCGTCGGAGTACTGGCCGGGGTCGGTGCCCATGCGGGGAGCATAGCGCCGCCGCGGGCGAGGCGTTGCGAACGCGGCGGTGCGGCGATGGAGGTGAATGGGAGAGGGCGGGCAGGTGCAACAAGTCTCGTCTTCTGGCTGGCTGGCGCGGCCCTGCCCAACAAAAAAGCCCTGCGTTCGGCAGGGCTTTCGTTTGCCACTCGCGTCGGCTCAGGCCGTCGCGGGTTCCGCCTTCGGCGTACGCTCGCCGCCTTCGAAGCGCTTGCCCATGTCGCGGTTCACCGCGTCCAGGCCTTCGCCCTTGCCGGCGGCCTTGAGGTAGTGGTAACCGGCCAGCGCCGCCACCATCACGTCGCTGCCCAGCGCCATGTCGGTGTCGCGCACCTTCTCCACCAGTTGCACCAGGCGCGTGAGGCGCACGTTCAACGCATCGTGGTCGGCGAGGTCGCGGCCCATCTCGTCCAGGTCGAACACGCCCGGCAGCAGGTTGCGATTGCTGCGCATCGCGTCCAGGGCCTTGCGGCAGAACGCCTCCGAGCCGTCGCCCATCTTGGCGAGGCGGCGACGCTGCCCGGTGCCCTGCAACGCGACCAGCACCGGTCCCAGGCTCGACTCCAACGCGGTGAGCGCGTCGTCGACGCCCTGCCACTGCGTGGCATCGAAATGGACCGAAGCGAGGTTCTGACTCATATCCGTTACTCCTTGTCGTTGTGTGTTGTCCAATGCCCACCTTCTTGGCGGGCGAGGGCAGGGTACACGACGGCCGGAGGCACGAGGCAGGGGTCTCGCGGCATCAGTAGCTACCCGCAGAGGCATCGCGCCATGCCCGTGAGGGACGACGCGATGCCTCGGGAGGTATCGCGCGATACCCCGGCCGCGTTCCGGGAACCCTCGCGCGCCATGCATCCATGCCTGCCGAGGGTTGGGGAATCCCGCGCAGGGGTTGCCGTAACCCTCGGCAGGCATGCCCCCATGTGTCGCGACGTGTCCCGCGGATGCGCGCGAGGTATGGCGGCATATGCCGGAGGGTTGCGGCAACCCGCGCGAGACATGGCGGCATGTCTGCGGAGGTGTCGATGGATAACTCGCGACGTATGCAGTCATGTGCTGCGACCCTCGGCGGAACGCGCGCGAGGTATGCGGCGATACCGGCTGCGTGGCTGCACGGCTACTTCCGACCCTGAGCGGACGTCCAAGGGCATCGAATTTTCCGCGCTGGCCCATCTCAGGTGCGATTCCGCCGGATCGGACGATTTCCGCCGTCTTCGTACCCAAACTGCGAGCCTTCACGGGTTCGAGGGTTCGAGATGTCGCGTTGGCTTCCCAAGGCAGTGCGCTGGTCGGCGGGTTTGTGCTTCACCTTGCTGTGCGCGGCGGTGGCGATATACGCCTTCACCTTCCTGTTCGATGCCCTCAAGCCGGAGCCGGGCAATCCCCTGCATGCCCGGTTCGCGATCTCTGGGCTGGATGTGCCGGCGCATTTCTTCGGCGGCGGGCTCGCCCTGCTGCTGGCGCCTTTGCAGATGAGCGAGTGGGTCCGGCGGCGGATCCCGCGCCTGCATCGGCTGAGCGGCGGTTTGTACGCGGGCGGGGTGCTGATCGCCGGGCTCGCAGGCTTGTCGCTGGCACGGCATGCGCAGGGCGGTGTGGCGACCGGCGCGGGCTTCGCCTTGCTCGCGCTGGCGTGGCTGACGACCACCGGCATCGGCATCCGCCATGCCATCGCCGGCGATCTGGCCCGGCATCGGCGCTGGATGTGGCGCAGCATCGCCCTCACTGCGTCGGCGGTGACACTGCGGCTGATCCTTGGTGTGGGCCTCGGCGCATTGCACCTGCCTTTCCCGCCGGTCTATTTGCTGGCGGCATGGGGCAGCTGGACGTTCAACCTGACCGTCTGCGAGTTGCTGCTGAGATCGTCGCGGCGTCGCGTGCAGGTGCCCGCGACGCAGGCGCTTTCAGGCGCTCGCTGACGCGGATGCCGCGTGACGCTTGCGATAGGCGCTGGGAGTTTCGCCCAGTTGTCGCTTGAACGCAGCGTTGAAGGTCGATTTGGAGGTGAAGCCGCAGGCGTATGCGATGTCGAGGATGGTGCGCGCATCACCAGAATCGGCCAGGCAGGTGCGCGCCGCCTCGATCCGCTGGCGGTTGATGTACTCCCAGAAATTCCCTTCGAAGCGCCGGTTGATCACCGCCGACACCAGGTACTCCGGGTAACCGCTGCGCTTGGCCAACTGACCGATGGTCAACGCGGGTTCGCGATACAACTGCTGCTGTGCCATCAACTGCGAAAGGCGCGTCTCGACGGCGGGAAAGCGCGGGTCATCGCTGCTGGGCGTGTCGACGACTTCATCGGGTGCCTGCTCGGGCGTCGGCTCGGCGATCACCGCCATCTGGCTGAGGCTGAGATAGCCGACCACGAATACCCAAACGCTGACCGCGCCATAGATCAGCGGGTAGTCGATATGCGGGATCCTGACCAGCCATTGCGTGGTCGCAATGCACCAGATGACGATCTGCGACACCGCCATCGCATCGATCCAGTGCAGCGACATGCGATCCGCATCCGAACGCCGCCGCAGCAAGTTGCGACGATAGCGACGCACATGAACCAACCCGGCGATCACGTAAGACAGGCTGTAGGCGAACAATGCGAAATCCAGTCGCGGCGATTGAGGTTCCGGATCGCCCGCGATCAAGCGTGCGAATAGGGCTTCGGTCTGCGTGCGGTCCTGCAGGAAGAACCCGACATGCATGGCCAGCACGATGGCGAAACCGACCAGGTGCAGCGCATCGCGCCAACCGAACGCGCGCGCTTCGGTCAGCGTGCGCACGTAGACGTAGAACAGGCTTCCGTACAGGAACGGGAACAGGCTGACGAAACGGAACGGCTTGAGCAGCCCGGCCGTTGGCGCGTAGAAGTACATCGCTTTCACCGCCAAGTCGATGCCGATCATCGCGATCCACGCGGCGAGCACGCGGTTCGCCTCGACATTGACCGGCCGTCGCCACAGGGCCACCGCCAGCAGTGCTGCCTGCGCGGCGCCGATGGCGAAAACGATACTCCATGAGTCCATGTTGGAAGCCGATCGGTGATGGGACGCGCGCGGAATTTTAGCCGCAGGCTCCATCCCGTAGGTGCGGCGCCAAGGGTACAAGTCCACTAGCGTACGGTCGGTGCATGTCCGCTTTTGGCCGATTTCTGCCATTGACGAAAACGAAAACGGGCGCCTCGGCGCCCGTCCTCATTGATGCCGTTGCGCCGGTCGCGCCGGGCGCATCCTCTACTCGCCCATGCCGAAGGAAGCGACGTGGCGCAGGACCTTGGTCACCTGCCACGCGCCGCCGACGCGCTTCACTTCCAGCGTCTTGTAATGCGCGAACTGGCCATGGTGGAACGCTTCGAACTCGACCGTGCCGGTGTCCGCGCCGGTCGGCTTGAAGTTGCGCACGGTCACCAGCAGCGCCGGCTGGCCGGTCGCGGCCTGGTAGCTGCCGCGCTCCGGATCGAATTCGCGCACGCATTGCGACATCGGCACGACCTGGTTCGACGGCTGCTTCATCGCGGCGATCACCGCACCGGAGGCGTCGGCATCGTCGATCGACAGGCACAGCACGAACTTGGCGGTGGCGACTTCCTTGGCGAAGACCGCCAGGGCCAGCGATTGCGGCGTGCCGCCCGCGCGCGCGGGCTGGTCGGAAACGACGGGGGCGGCGGGCGCCGTGTTGGCGGCTTGGCGTGGCGCATGACAGCCGCGCAGCATCGCCAGCACGATCACCAGCACGATGCCGCCCAGCAGGATCAGCTTGAAACGGAAGGTGCGCTGCTGCGCCGGCGATTTTGCCGCCGCCGCTTCCTCGGCCATGCGGAAGCTCGGCGGCAGGAAACTGTCGGTGGCGCGGGTGGATTCGAGCAGCCCGTTGTCGCGCAGGATGTCGCGCGCGCGGCTGTGGTCCTCGGAATGCACCACCCACACTGCCGGCTTGGCCGTCGACTGATCGCTGTAGCTGGCGCGGCTGCGCATCGCGCCCTTGTACGAGCGGCCGTTGGTGATGCGCACCTGGATGCCGGCCTCGCGCAGGAGCTTGGCGACGGCCTCGACGTTCTCCAGGCGCAGGCTGCTGAATACCTGGCGCATTACTTCGCCTTGCCCGCGTGGCCGGGCTTTTCCTCATCCGCCGGAACCACCCGGATCAGGCCTTCCTGCGCGGTGCTGGCCACCAGGCGGCCTTCGCGGTCGTAGATCATGCCGCGCGCCAGTCCGCGCGAGGACTGCGCGCTGGGGCTGTCGATCGAATACAGCAGCCAGTCGTCGGCGCGGAAGGAGCGGTGAAACCACATCGCGTGGTCGAGCGAGGCCATCTGCACGTTCGGCTGGTAGTAGCTGATGCCGTGCGGGAAGGTCGCGGTGCCCAGCAGGTGGAAGTCGGAGCAGTACGCGAGCAGGGCGCGGTGCAGCTCGGGCGCATCGCCGACCTTCTCCGAAAGGCGGAACCACACGTGCTGGTAGGGCGGGCGCTTGGGCGGGTTGAGTTCGTCGCGCGGATACACGTGGCGGAACTCGAACGGCCCCTGCCGCGACACCCAGCGCTGCACCTTGGTCGGCAGCGTGGCGAGGATCTCCGGCGCCAGCGCCGGCGCGGGATCGATGTCCTCGGGCTTGGGCACTTCCGGCATCGACAGCTGGTGCTCGGCGCTGTCCTCGTCCTTCTGGAACGAGGCGGCGAGGAACAGGATCGGTTGGCCGTGCTGGATCGCGGTCACCCGGCGCACCGAGAAGCTGCCGCCGTCGCGAGTGCGGTCGACCATGTAGACGATCGGCGCCTCGATGTCGCCCGCGCGCAGGAAGTAGCCGTGCAACGAATGTGCGTTGCGCGGCGCGCTGGCACTGTCCATCGTCGCCTGCGCGGCGGACAGCGCCTGGCCGAGCACCTGGCCGCCGAACACGTACTTGGTGCCGATGTCGCGGCTCTGGCCGCGGAACAGGTTGTCCTCCAGGCGTTCGAGCGAGAGCAGTTCGATGAGCTCGGAAACGGGGGAGGTCATGGGGTCGGGGGCCTGCGGAGCGGGGCGGCAAGTATATCGGGCGGGCCCAAAGCCCCTGCCGGAGTGATCGTTTCAATGCGTCGGGCGGGCCTCGGCCCGCCGCGGGGATTGCGGGAAGTCCGACGGCGGGCCGGGGCCCGCCCTACGGGATCAGCCGTTCCAGCGGCACCGAATCGAGCACGTGGCGCCAGGGGAACAACGGCCCCGGATCGAGCTTGCGCGCGACTTCCACCGCCGGATCGTCCGCGGCGGCCTGCAGCGAGGTGTCGAGGTCCTCGTGGCCGGCGACCTGCCGCAGCGACGGCACTTCCGCCTGCAACCTGTGCAGCAGGGCGATCAGCGCGGCGATCTGCGCGTCGGTGTAGGGCTCGTCCATCGCCTGGTGGCGCGAGTCGTGCCAGTGCGGGTAGCGGCCGGTATTGACCAGTTCGATGCCGATGGCGCGCGCGTTGTAGCCGCGCACGTGGTGGGCGACGCGCTGCAGCGACACGTACTGGACCACGCCGCCGTCGCGGTCGATGTAGTAGTGGCCGCTGTTGCCGGTGCCCGAGGCGTACAGCTCGCGCTCGCCGAATTCCCGGGCCATGGCCAGGTCGGGCAGCTCGGTGCAATGGATCACCACCAGGTCGATCTGCGCCAGCGGCCGCGCGTCGAGCTTGGCCTCGTAGGGCAGCAGGTCGACGGTGATCGGCAGCGGCGGCAGGTCGGGCAACATGCGCCGGATGCTAGCATTCGCCTCCGATCCACTCGCTCCGACGGGGGCTCCATGACCTTGCCGCCGTCGGATTCCGAACTGGGCAGGCTGATGGCGACCCTGCCGCGCGCCGGCCGGGTGGAGTGGATCGGACTGCGGCCTGCGCGCGGGCAGGCGATGCAGGAAGTGGCGCAGGCCGAAGCCGTGACCGGCATCGGCCTGCTCGGTGACCGCTACGCCGGTGGCAGCGGCAAGCGCGGCGTGACCCTGATCCAGGCCGAACACCTGCCGGTGATCGCGGCGCTGTCGGGCCATGCGTCGGTGCTGCCGGCGCTGCTGCGGCGGAACGTCGTGGTTTCGGGCCTGCCGCTGATCGCACTCAAGGAGCGGCGCTTCCGCATCGGCGACGTCGTCCTGGAAGGCACGGACGAATGCGATCCGTGCTCGAACATGGAGCAGGCGCTGGGTCCCGGCGGCTTCAATGCGATGCGCGGCCACGGCGGCCTGTGCGCGCGGATCGTCGCCGGCGGCGTGCTGCGCCTGGGCGATGCCGTGACCGTGCTGGCCTGACCGGAATCCCGGTCGCTCTCTTTTTTCGCGCGTGCCCCGCTGCATGCGCCGCTTATGGATCACACGTAACCCATGCCCGGACATTGCATTCTCTGCCACGGCTTCGAAAGCGGGCCCGACGCCACCAAGGTGACGGCGCTCGCCGACGTCGCGCAGCGCCTGGGCTGGACCCATGAGCGTCCCGACTTCACCGACCTCGATGCGAAGCGCGAGGTCAGCGAACTCGGCGACGTGCCCGCGCGCGTCGAGCGCCTGCTCGCGCTCGCCCGCGAGGCGGCCGCGCGCGGACCGCTGGTGCTGGCCGGATCGAGCCTTGGGGCGTGGATTTCCGGCAAGGTCTCGATGCAGGTGCCGGTGCGGGGCCTGTTCCTGATGGCGCCGCCGATCGTGCTCGATCCCGCGTATCCGCTCGAAGCCGCGCGCGTGCCGACCAGCATCGTCCATGGCTGGGACGACGAACTCATCCCGGCGGCGCAGGTCATGCAATGGGCGCACTCGCGCCGCGACCGCCTGCTGATGGTTGACGACACGCACCGGCTGTCGGCGCACGTCGAGGCCAGCGCCATCGCCTTCGGCGAGTTCCTGGAGGCGCTATGAAGTTTTTTGCAAGCTGCGGCAAGGGGCTGGAGTACCTGCTGGCCGACGAACTGGTCGCGCTGGGTTGCGCGCGCGCGACCGCGACGATCGCCGGCGCCAATGTCGAAGGCTCGCTGCTCGACGCGCAGCGCGCGGTGCTGTGGTCGCGCCTGGCCAGCCGGGTGCTGTGGCCGCTGGCCGAATTCGATTGCCCCAACGAACTCGCGCTGTACGAAGGCGTGGCCGCGGTCGACTGGCCGGCGCACCTCGATGCCGGCCATACGCTCGCGGTCGACGCGCATGTATCGGGCGATGCGATCACCCATGCACGCTACGCCGCGCAGCGCGTGAAGGACGCCGTGGTCGACGTGATGCGCGCGCGCACCGGCGCGCGCCCTGACGTCGACGTCGAAGCACCGGACCTGCGCCTCAACCTGGTGGTGCGCAAGGGCCGCGCGGTGCTGTCGGTGGACCTCGGCGGCGGCCCGCTGCATCGCCGCGGCTGGCGCCGGGTGCAGGGCGACGCACCGTTGAAGGAAAACCTCGCCGCCGCCGTGCTGCTGCGCGGCAGCTGGCCACGCATGCACGCCGACGGCGGCGCGCTGCTCGATCCGATGTGCGGCAGCGGCACGCTGGTGATCGAGGCGGCGCTGATGGCCGCCGACGTCGCCCCGGGCCTGCAGCGCGAAGGCGGCCTGCGGCCCACGCGCTGGCGCGGCTTCGACCACGAGGCCTGGTCGCAACTGCTCACCGAAGCGCTGGAACGCGAAGCCAAGGGGCGCGCGGCGCTGCGCCCGGTGTTCCGCGGCAGCGACATCGACCCGCACGCGATCCGTGCTGCGCGCGAGAACGCCGAATCGGCGGGAGTCGCCGAGGCCATCGAGTGGAAGGTCGAGGACGTGCGCCAACTCGGCGTTGGCAACGCGCAGGAATGGGCCGCCCGCGGGCTGGTCGCCTGCAACCCGCCGTACGACGCGCGCCTGGCGGCCGATCCGGCGCTGTATCGCGGGCTGGGCGATGCGCTCAAGCGCACCGTCCCGGAATGGCGCGCCAGCCTGCTCTGCGGCGATGCAGAGTTGGCCTTCGCCACCGGCCTGCGCGCGGCGAAGAAGTACCAGCTGTTCAACGGTGCGATCGAGTGCACGCTGATCGTCGCCGATCCGATCGCCCCGCCGCAGCGCGAACGTTCCGGGGAGCCGCAGGCGTTGTCGGAAGGCGCGCAGATGGTCGCCAACCGCCTGCGCAAGAACCTGCGCAAGCTGAAGTCCTGGCGCGAGCGCGAAGGCGTGCATTGCTTCCGCGCCTACGACGCGGATCTGCCCGAATACGCCGCGGCCATCGACGTCTACGAGACCGACGAAGCGGTGCCGCGCACCCTCCTGCACGTGCAGGAATACGCTGCGCCCGCCGAAATCCCGCAGGACGTGCAGCGTCGCCGCCTCAATGAAACCCTGGCCGCCGCGCGCGACGTGTTCGGCGTGCCGCGCGAGCAGATCGCGCTGAAGACCCGTTCCCGCGGCAAGGGCGGCAGCAAGTACGGCCAGTTCGACACGCGCGGCGAGTTCGTCGTCGTGCGCGAGGGCCGCGCCCGCCTGCGCGTGAACCTGTTCGACTACCTCGACACCGGCCTGTTCCTCGACCACCGACCGATGCGCCTGCGCATCGCCGACGAGGCGCAGGACGCGCGCTTCCTCAACCTCTTCGCCTATACCGGCGCGGCCACCGTGCATGCCGCCCTCGGCGGGGCGCGGCAGACGACCACCGTCGACCTGTCCGGCACCTACCTGCAGTGGTGCTCCGACAACCTGCGCGAGAACGGCATCGGCGGCGCGAAGCACCGGCTGGTGCAGGCCGATGTCATGGAATGGCTGTCCCACGACGAGGGCGAGTACGACCTGGTCTTCTGCGATCCGCCCACGTTCTCCAATTCCAAGCGCGCCGACGACTTCGACGTGCAGGCCGCGCACGTCGACCTGCTGCGCGCCGCGGTGGCGCGGCTGTCGCGCGAGGGCGCGCTGTATTTCTCCAACAACTTCCGCCGCTTCCGCCTCGACGAGGCCGCTGTGGCGCAGTTCGCGCATTGCGTGGAGATCAGCCGCGAGACCATCCCGCTTGATTTCGAGCGCGATGCCCGCATCCATCGTTGCTGGAAGCTGACCCGCCGGTAGGGCCTGTGAATGCTTATGGCATATGTCGCGTTGCTCCTCAGTGGTCGCCAGGTGGTGTTGCGCAGCGCAGCGCCTTGCTGCCTGCAAGGTCAAGCTGTGCGGCGCCGCATGGCGGCCACTGAGGGGCAACCCGAAGGGCCGGGCCTGTCGCACGGCCGTCAGCGCGCCTGTGCGCGCGGTTCGACACACCCGCTCTTCCTTGCGCCACACGACCTCAGGCCCGGCGCGGCATATGCCATAAGCGTTCACAGGCCCTGCGCATGAAACGCCCGCGCCCCGGGGTCCTCACGTTCTTCTGGCAATGGCTGAAGAACCCGCTGCGCACGGCGGCGCTGGTGCCGTCCAGCTCCGAGCTGGCCTACGCGATGATCGCCGAACTGCCCGACGACACGCAGCGGGTGATCGAGCTGGGCGGCGGCACGGGCGCGATCACCCGCGAACTGCTGGCCGCGGGCATCCACGCCTCGCAGCTGCTGGTGCTGGAGCTCAACGAGGAGCTGCATGCCCACCTGCACGCGCGCTTCCCCGGCGTGCACGTCGTGCTCGGCGATGCGCGTTCGCTGCCCGAACTCGCGTCCGGTTGCGGGTTCCTGGACGAAGGGCTCGCCGACGCGGTGGTGTCCGGACTCGGCCTGCTGACGATGCCGCCGACGCTGCAACGCGACATCCTCGCCGCGGCACTGGCATGCCTGCGCGCCGACGGGGTCTTCATCCAGTTCACCTACGGCCCGGCGGCGCCGCTGGCCGATTCGGTGGTGAAGCAGCTGGGCCTGAAGGTGCACCGCGGCGACTTCGTCCTGCGCAACGTGCCGCCGGCGACCGTGTACGTGTATTCGCGCCACGCCGCCGCCGCGGCGCATTGAAGCCAAGGCCGGAACGCTCCTTCGCCGCGGCATTCCTTCGGCTCGCGGGCCCGCGACGCCATCCTCGTGGGCAGCCCACAGGAGCGCATTCCCATGAACACCCTGGCCCCCAGCCGTTATGCCCGCGCCGTCCGCACGCTGCGCGGTGAAGCCACCTCCGATGGCGCTGGCGTGCGCCTGACCCGCGTGATCGGCGGGCCGGCGCTGCCGGACCTGGATCCGTTCCTGCTGCTCGACGAGTTCGGCACCGACCGGCCGGAGGACTACATCGCCGGCTTTCCGGAGCATCCGCACCGCGGTTTCGAAACCGTCACCTACATGCTCGACGGGCGCATGCGCCATCGCGACAACCATGGCAACGAAGGCCTGCTGACGCCGGGCGCGGTGCAGTGGATGACCGCCGGCCGCGGCCTGGTGCATTCGGAAATGCCCGAGCAGCAGGAAGGCCGCATGCGCGGCTTCCAGCTGTGGGTGAACCTGCCGGCGAAAGACAAGATGACGCAGCCGCGTTACCAGGAATTTCCCGCTGGAGAAATGCCGGTCGTGCAGCCGGGCGCCGGTGTCGCGGTCAAGGTAATCGCCGGCGATGTCGACGGCGTGCGCGGGCCGATCTCGCAGCCGGCGACCGATCCGCTGTACCTGGACATCGCGCTGGACGCCGGGCAAGGCTGGGAATACACCCTGCCCGAAGGACACAACGCCTTCGCGTACGTGTTCGAGGGCGAGGCCACGGTCGGCGATGGCGAGGATGCGCGCCGGCTGGACACGCACGAGATGGCCGTGCTCGGCGGCGGCGCCGTGTTCAAGGTCACCGCAGCCGGCAAGGACGCGCGCCTGATCCTCGTCGCCGGGCGCCCGCTGCGCGAACCGGTGGCGCGCTACGGTCCGTTCGTGATGAACAACAAGCAGGAGCTGATGCAGGCGTTCGTGGACTTCCAGGAAGGCCGCTTCTAGCAGGATCGTTCTAGCAGGTTCGTTCTACAGGATCGTTCTAGCGCGACCACGCACCGTCCCCCGTTGCGGGGGACGGTGCGCACGCGTCACTCGCGATCGAGCATGCGGTGCAGGAAGCCGCCCAGCAGCCCGCCCAGCAGCGGTGCCAGCCAGAATAGCCACAGCTGCGAGATCGCCGCGGGGCCGGCGAACAACGCCACGCCGGTGGAGCGGGCCGGGTTCACCGAGGTGTTGGTGACCGGAATGCTGATCAGGTGGATCAGGGTCAGGGCGAGGCCGATCGCGAGCGGGGCGAAACCCGCCGGCGCGCGCGGCCCGGTGACGCCGAGGATCACCACGAGGAACATCGCGGTCATCACCACCTCGCACAGGAATGCGGCGGTCACGCCGTAGCCGCCCGGCGACAGCGCGCCGTAACCGTTGCTCGCGAACGCGCCCGCGGCCTTGGCATCCATGGCGAAGCTGGCGGTGCCGCTGGCGATCTGCAGCAGGATGAAGCCGGCGAGGATCGCGCCCGCGACCTGGGCGACGACGTACGGCAGCAGGTCGCGCGCGGCGAAGCGGCCGCCTGCCCACAGGCCCAGGCTCACCGCCGGATTGAAGTGGCCACCGGAGATGTGGCCCAGCGCGTAGGCGCCGGTCAGTACGGTGAGGCCGAAGGCGAGCGCCACGCCGAGCAGGCCGATCCCGAGCGGGTTGCCCTCGCCACCGAAATTCGCCGCCAGCACCGCACTGCCGCAACCGCCCAGCACCAGCCAGAACGTGCCGACGAACTCGGCACCCAATCGCTTCATCATGAGCCTGCTCCCCAACGGCCCGGGATGGGCCGCATGCCGGCCGATCCTACGCCGCTCCGGGGCCGCAGAAACAAAACGGCGCCAGCGGTTGCCCGCCGGCGCCATCGTGTCCCTGTCTTGCGTGCTGCTTAGTTGCTGCTGAGGCGCGCCGTGCCGAACTTCATCGATTCGGTCTGCTGCAGCACCTGGTTGAGCTGTTCCGGCGAGGCGGCCTGCACCCACATGTAGGCCATGCGGCCGTCGGGCAGCTGCACCACGGTCTCGCGCGCCTGGACCTGCGTTCCGGCGATCTCGGTGCGGTACCAGGTGACCTCGCGGCCGTCGATGTTCACGCGTTCGGCGCGGTTGCCCCCCTTGGGCTTGAACGGCGCTTCCTTCGCAATGGTCATGCCGAACGCCTCGCTGCCGTCCTGCCGCAGTGCACGGCAGAAATCGGAATCGGCGCCGCCGCGATGTTCCCAGGTCAGCCCGGTATCGGCGGCGAGGTACGGGCAGGCGCCCGCGTCCTGGGCCGCAGCGGTGCCGGCGAGCGGCAGCAGTAGCGGCAAGAGCCAAACAGGCTTGTTCATGGCGTTCCCCCTGAGTTGCGATGTTAAGGGTCGGTGAAACGCAACCCTTGGGCCGACCATAGCGCTGTTTCAGGGACTTGACAAATTCCTGCGTTTCACATCTCTGAATCCGGCCTCAGTGCCGGTTGAAACCGTTTCTGTCGTAACGGTTCCTTTTGCGATCAATCACTTGGCGCCGGATCCGGCCCGTCCAGTCAGCGCTCTGGGAGCGGGATGAATTCGCTCTCGCCCGGCACTGCGCCAAACCGGCCGTCCAGCCAGTCCTGCTTGGCCTGCTCGATGCGCTCGGACGAGCTGGAGACGAAGTTCCACCACATGTGCCGCGGCGCATCCAGCGGCTCGCCGCCCAGCAGCATGGCCTTGAGCGGTGTTTTCGCCCGCAGGCGCGGTCGGGTGGCGGGATCGAGCACGATCAGGTGCTGCGCGGGAATATCGGCGCCGTCGAGTTGCGCCTCGCCCTCGAGCACGTACAGCGCGCGCTGCGCGTGGCCGTCGTCGAGGTCGAGCTGCGCGTCCGCATCGAGGTCGATCGCCACGTACAGCGTGTCGGCGAATACGCGTACCGGCGATTCCTCGCCGTAGCCGCGGCCGGCGACGATGCGCAACCACGCGCCGTCGCGACGCTGCTGCGGCAACGATGCCGCCGCGTGGTGGAAGAAGCCGGGTTCGGTTTCCTCGAAGCTGCGCGGTAGCGCCACCCAGGTCTGCAGGCCGTGCAGCGGATGCGGATGCTCGCGCAGTGCCGGCGGCGTGCGTTCGGAATGGGCGATGCCGCGGCCGGCGGTCATCCAGTTCACGTCGCCGGGTTCGATGTCCTGCACGCTGCCCAGCGTGTCGCGGTGGGTCATGCGGCCGGACCACAGGAACGTCACCGTGGCCAGGCCGATGTGCGGATGCGGGCGCACGTCGACGCCGCGGCCGGCTTCGAACATCGCCGGTCCCATGTGGTCGACGAATACGAATGGCCCGACCGAGCGCGCCTGGATCGACGGCACTGCGCGCCGCACCTGGAAGCCGCCGAGGTCGTGCACGCGCGGCGAAATGATCAGGGTCATGGCTGGATGCCTCCGGTAATGGCTTCGATTCGAAGGGTTGCGCGCGGCGTCGGGCCCGGATCGAGCGCGACCAGGTCGAGTTGCCAGCGGCCGAGCGTCGCCGATCGCGTGCGCTCGGTGTTCAGGGTGATGCGCACGGAGGGCGCGTTCCGGCCCGCGTAGGCGAACAGCACGTCGGCATCGCCGGCGCGGATGCACTGCACGTTGGCCGGGCAGCGCGAATCGTTGACGATGCCGAGGTAATGCAGGACCGATCCATCGGGCAACGCGGCGCGTTCATCGACGGCCAGCGAGTGCTCGCGCCCGGGCTGGATCCCGCCGCCGGCGGCGCAGGCGGACAGCAGCACGAGCATGCACAGGGCAAACGGGCGAACCATGGCGACTCCTGCATCGATGTCGCGGCAAGGCTAGCACTCCCTTCGTAATGCGGAAGGGCGCGCGCCTGCAACGATCCATCGCAACGCCTATTCGTCGCGTCGCGAGGCGAGGCGATCGGCCAGGCGCGTGGGTTCGGGCAGGCGGTAACCGGTGACGAAACGCATGACCATTTCCGGCGCCGTCGCCATCGCCACGCGATGGCCGGGCGAGACCACCAGCGGCAGGCAACCGGCCTTGCTGCGCAGCAGCCAGCCGATCTGTGCGCCCTTGTCGCGCAGCGTGGTGAAGGCGCCGCGCATGTCGTGCAGCGTCGTCGTGTTCTCGCCGACGAGGATCTTCTTGGCAACGCCGATGCTGGGCAGGTCGGTGGCGATGCCGAAGTGGGCGGCAATGCCGAGCCGGCGCGGATGCGCAATGCCCTGGCCATCGACGAAGACCAGGTCCGGCGTCACCGAGAGCAGGCACAGCGCTGCCAGCAACGCCGGCAGTTCGCGGAAGCTCAGCAGCCCCGGCACGTACGGCATCCGCTTCGGTAGGCGCACGAGCCGTGTTTCCAGGACCTGCAGGCTGTCGGCATCCAGCAGCACGGCCGCGGCGCGGGTGGTGGCGCCGTCGTCCTCGAAGCCGACATCGAAGCCGGCGACGGTGCGCAGCGGCTTGGGGAATGCATCCTTCAGGACGACCTGGCGCGCCAGGTCGTCCTGCACGGCGCGCAGCGCGGCGACGTCGCCGGTCCACTCGGGAACGGGTGCGAATGCCATCAGTAGCGCTCGTCGCGCAGCGTGGCGGCGCCGCGGGCGTCGATCGTGATGGTGAGGCGGCGGTCGAATTCGCCATCGCCCATCGGCGCGACCTCGCAAGCGCACAGCGCGGCGGCAATCGCCGGCGCGGTGTTGCTGTGGCCGACGACCAGCACGGTGCCGTCGCGATGGTCGTGGCGCAGCTGCACGGCGAACTCGCTGGCGGGGCGGCTGGCGTCGTACGTGGTCACGGCCAGCGCGTGCGCTTGCGCCGCGGGCGCGGCCGTCGCCTGCGTGCGCCGGTAGCCGGTCGCGTAGGCCGCGCGCAGCGGTGCGTCGCGCAGCGAAGCAGCCAGGGCCGTGGCCCGTGCCTGCCCCGCGGCGGACAGCGGCGGATCCTTGCTGCCGTCGTCGGCCTTTTCGGCGTGGCGCACGACGACGAAGCTGACGCGCTGGGTCGCTGCCGGCGCCGTCGCGCACCCGCCGAGGAGCGTTGCGAGGAGCAGCGCACCAGCAAGACGCGGGCGAATGAACGTGCGGAGCATGGCGGGTCCTGTCGTGGTCGCGTCGAGCTTACGCGTGTGCATGCTGCTGCGGCGGTGGCCGGCGGTCACGCGGCGCGATCCAGCATCGTCAGCAGTCCGCGTGCCGCGGCGACGCGCGATGCGGCGTCTGGCAGTTCCAGCTTCACCCGCAACTTGTCCGGTCCATCCATCTGGTAAAGCTTCGGTTGGCCTTGGATCAGCTTGATCACCGCCATCGGGTCCACCGACGGGCGTTCGACGAACTGCAGGCGTCCGCCCTTGTCGCCAAGGTCGAGCTTGCGGATGCCCAGCGCGGTCGACAACAGCTTCAGCTCGGCGATGGTGAACAGGTGCTTGGCCGCATCCGGCAACAGGCCGAAGCGGTCGATCATCTCCACCTGCAGTTCGCGCAGTTCCTCGGCGTCGCGCGCGCCGCTGATGCGCTTGTACAGGGTCAGGCGCGTGTGCACGTCCGGCAGGTAATCCTCCGGAATGAGCGCGGGCACGTGCAGCTCGACTTCCGCGCCGCGCGCGTGCGTGCCGTCGACATCGGGCAGTTCGCCGCGCTTGATCGAACGCACCGCGCGCTCCAGCAGCTCCGTGTACAGGCTGAAGCCGACCTCGGCCATCTGCCCGCTCTGGTCCTCGCCGAGCAGTTCGCCGGCGCCGCGGATCTCCAGGTCGTGCGTGGCGAGGGTGAAGCCGGCGCCGAGTTCGTCCATCGCCGCGATCGCATCCAGCCGCTTCTTCGCATCGGCGGTGATCGAACGCTGGTCCGGCACGACGAGATAGGCGTAGGCGCGATGGTGCGAACGACCGACGCGGCCACGCAGCTGGTGCAGCTGGGCCAGGCCGAAGCGGTCGGCGCGGTGGATGATGATGGTGTTGGCGTTGGGGATGTCGATGCCCGACTCGATGATGGTCGAGGCCAGCAACACGTTGAAGCGTTGCTTGTGGAAGTCGAGCATCACCCGTTCCAGCTCGCGCTCGGGCATCTGCCCATGGGCGATGCCGATGCGCGCCTCGGGCACGAGTTCCTCCAGCTGGCGCTGCATCCTCGCCATCTGTTCGACGTCGTTGTTGAGGAAATACACCTGGCCACCGCGCGCCAGTTCGCGCTGGAACGCCTCGCGCAGCTGCGCGTCGTCCCACGGCACCACGAAGGTCTGCACTGCGAGTCGATGCGCGGGTGGAGTAGCAATAATCGACAGGTCGCGCAGTCCGGCCATCGCCATGTTGAGCGTGCGCGGGATCGGCGTGGCGGTGAGCGTGACCAGGTGCACGTTGGCGCGCAGGGCCTTCAACGCTTCCTTCTGGCGCACGCCGAAGCGCTGTTCCTCGTCGACGATGACCAGGCCGAGGTCCTTGAAGCGCACGTCGCCCTGCAGCAGGCGGTGGGTGCCGACGATCACGTCGATCTGGCCTTCGGAGACCTTCTGCAGCTCGGTCTCGATTTCCTTCTTGCTCTTGAAACGCGACAGCACCTCGACCCTGATCGGCCAGTCGGCGAAGCGGTCGCGGAAATTGCGGTAGTGCTGTTCGGCCAGCAGCGTGGTCGGTACCAGCACGGCGACCTGCTTGCCGGCGGCGGCAGCGACGAAGGCCGCGCGCACTGCGACCTCGGTCTTGCCGAAGCCGACGTCGCCGCAGACCACGCGGTCCATCGGCTGCGAGGAGGCGAGGTCGCGGATCACCGACTCGATCGCGGCGTGCTGGTCGGGCGTCTCCTCGAACGGGAACGCCGCGGCGAACGGCTCGTACATCGCGCGGTCTACATCGAGTGCGAGGCCGGCGCGAGCCTGCCGCTTGGCCTGGATCTCCAGCAGTTCGGCGGCGACGTCGCGCACCTTCTCCGCGGCCTTGCGCTTGGCCTTGGTCCACGCTTCGCCGCCGAGCGAGTGCAGCGGCGCGGTTTCCGCCGACGCGCCCGAGTAGCGACTGATCAGGTGCAGCTGCGCGACCGGCACGTACAGGCGGTCGCCCTTGGCGTATTCGATCTCGAGGTATTCGCCGGGCATGCCGCCGGCTTCGAGCGTCATCAGGCCGCGATAACGGCCGACGCCGTGGTCCTCGTGCACGATCGGCGCGCCTTCGGTGAGCTCGCCGAGGTCGCGGATGATCGCTTCGGGCTCGCGGCCGGCGCGCTTGCGCCGGCGCGGCTGCGCGGCGCGTTCGGGGAACAGCTGGCGCTCGGTGAGGATCGCGAGTGCGGGATCGCTGAGGGCGAAGCCGTCTTCGAATGGCGCCACCGCGATCGCGAAACGTTCGGCGCTCGTCGCGAACGTGGTCCAGTCGGCGGCGACCACCGGGCGCAGTTCGGCCGCCTGCAGCAGTTCCAGCAAGGCCTCGCGTCGGCCCGGCGAATCCGCGGCGACCAGCACGCGCCCCGGATACGTACGCAGGAACGACTTCAAGGCCTCGGCCGGCTGCGCATCCTTCGCCGCGACCGGCAAGGCCGGCGCCGGCTGGTCGCCGAGCGCGGACGCGCGTTCGCGCTGCGGATGCGCTTCGCCGCAGACTTCGACGCGCTCGCCCTTGTTGAGGTGTTCGCGCAGCGCATCCGGCGACAGGTACAGCTCGGCCGGCGGCAGCAGCGGTCGTTCCAGGTCGTGGCGGCGCTGCTCGTAGCGCTCGGCGGTCTGCTTCCAGAAATGCTCGGCCGCCTCCAGCGCGCCATCGCCGATCACCGGCAGCGCATCGGCGAGGTAGTCGAACAGCGTCGCGGTCTTGTCGAAGAACAGCGGCAGGTAGTACTCGATGCCGGCGGGGGCGAGGCCGGCCTTGAGGTCCTGGTACAGCGCGCTGCGCCGGGTGTCGACGTCGAAGCGGTCGCGCAGGCTGTCGAGCGCGTGCTTCAGTGCGATCTCGTCCAGCGGCACCTCGCGGCCGGGCAGCAGGTGCACGGCGTCGATCTTGTCGAGCGAACGCTGCGACTCGGGATCGAACACGCGGATGGTCTCGATCTCGTCGTCGAGCAGTTCGACGCGGAACGGCGAGTCTGCGCCCATCGGATACACGTCGAGCAGGCCGCCGCGCACGGCGAAGTCGCCCGGGTCGAGCACCTGCGGCACGTGGCGGTAACCGGCGCCTTCGAGGCGGCGCTTCTCGGCGTCGAGGTCGAGGCGCTGGCCCACGCGCACGTCGAAGCTGCCTCCGACCACGTGCTTCAACGGCGCCAACCGCTGCAGCAGCGTCTGCACCGGCACCACCACGATGCCGCGCTTCAGCGTCGGCAGGCGGTGCAGAGCGGCCAGGCGTTGCGAAACGATATCCGGGTGCGGGCTGAACTGGTCGTAGGGCAGCGTTTCCCAGTCCGGGAACGGCAATACCGGCAAGGTTGCGTCGGCGCCCAGCAGCGTGCGCAGGTCGGACTCGAGCTGGTTCGCGCCGTGGTTGTCGCGCGCGATCGCCAGGATCGGGCCCGCGTGCGCCGCCGCCGCCGCGGCGATGTGGAAGGCGAGCGCCGACGGCGATGCCGGCGCGCGCCACCAGGCGCGCTGCTGGCTGGGCTTGGGCAGGGGCGGGGCGGGGAAGCGGTTAGCGGAATCGTTCATGGACACCGGCGCGACAAAACAACGGCAGCGCCGGACGCACGTCGGGCATCCAGCGCAAGGGCGCGCAGTTTACCGCGGGGCCGCAGGCCGGGCCGTCATCCGCAGGAGTCGTTGCGTTGCGGCACCGCAACGCTGCCATGCGTTGCGAGCCGCCAGGGTGTCATGCGTTGCGATGCCGCAACGCTTATTCGGCGGTGACCGGATCGATGATCGACTTCACTTCGGAAATGCGATCGGCCGGGAAGCCGCCTTGCCGCGCGTGCTCGCGGATCATCTCCTCGTCGGGGGAGATGTACACGCAATACACCTTGTCGCCGGTGACATAGCTGTGTTCCCACTGCAGATGGGGACCGAGCGCGTCGAGGACGCGGCACGAGCGTTGGGAGATGGCACGAAGTTCAGCGGGCGACAGCGCGCCGGCGCCGGGGATGTCGCGTTCGATGACGTAACGGGGCATGACGTCCACCTCCAGGGGAGGCAGCCAGGGCCGGACGCGGGTTGCGCACGGCGGGCCTCCCTGCAGCGAACTAACGTCCGTGCTGTGGCTGGACGGCCGCCCTCGGATCGGAAAGCAGGCGGGTCTGGTTGCGCGGCTTGAGTTCCAGCTTCACCCGCACCAGTCCCGGCGACTCCTGGCGGAACTCGCGCTGGAAGCCCAGCGACTGCGCCAGCGACAGCATCGGGCCGTTGTTCTCGAGCACGTCGCCGTACAGGCAATGCAGCTTCTTGCCCTTCGCCCACTTCACCAGTCGCGTCATCAGGTAGCGGCCGAGGCCCATCTGCTTGATGTAGCGGCTGACCAGGATCGCGAATTCGGCGTCGCGGCCGTTGTCGTCGATGGCCACGCGCGCCACCGCGCCGATCAGCGCTTCGCCCGGCGGCAGCGGCTCGGCGACGACCAGCGCGAACTCGGTGCGCGGATTGACGTGGGTGAGGCGTTCGGCGGTTTCCGGCGAGAGTTCCTTCACCGCGTGCAGGAAACGCTGGCGGATCTCGTCGGGTTCGAGCAGACCGAAGCCGGCACGCAGGGGTTCGCCATCCTCGGGACGGATGGGTCGGATCAGCACCTGCCGTCCGTTGGACAGCGTCAGGCGTTCATGCCAGGGCGGGAGGCGCTCGCGCGGGGGGGAAGCTCCTGTCATGGCCCCGATATTGGCACACTGCTCGTTCAGAACTTCATCACACCCGATCGGGTGGTCTTCACCGATATGAACGAGAAAGCGCTGCGCCAGCTCACCGCCGCCTGGCCGGGGGTGGAGGCCGGGACCAAGTGGGAGGACGACCTGGTCTTCACCGTCGCCGGCAAGATGTTCTGCGTGACCTGCCTGCGCGGGCCGCAGCAGGGTTCGATCAGCTTCAAGGTCGAGGACGAGCGCTTCCTCGAGTTCACCGGCCGGCCGGGCTTCATCCCCGCGCCCTACCTGGCGCGGGCGCACTGGGTGCAGATCGCTTCCGCCAAGCCGCTGCCGGCGACCGAGCTGCGCGAACTGATCCGCCGCAGCTACGAACTGGTGCGGGCGAAGCTGCCAAAGAAGACGCAGCGTGAGCTCGCCGATTAAAGCTGCGCCGACCGGACCCGCGAGCGGCGCTGCGCCGCATCCCTCCTTCGGCCAGGCGTTGCGCTTCTGGCTGCTGCTGGGTTGCATCAGCTTCGGCGGGCCGGCGGGGCAGATCGCGATCATGCACACCGAGCTGGTCGACAAGCGGCGCTGGATCGACGAGTCCGCGTTCCTGCGTGCGCTCAACTTCTGCATGTTGCTGCCCGGCCCCGAAGCGATGCAGCTGGCGACGTGGCTGGGCTGGCGCCTGCACGGCCTGCGCGGCGGCATCGCGGCGGGCGCGTTGTTCGTGCTGCCGGCGGCGGTGCTGATGGCACTGCTGAGCTGGGCCTACCTGCAGTGGCAATCGCTGCCGGCGATGGGCGGCGTGGTATTCGGGTTGCAGGCGGCGGTGCTGGGCATCGTCGCGCACGCGGCGCTGCGCATCGGTGGGCGGGTGTTGAAGACGCCGTTCTCCCTCGCGCTCGCCGGCATCGCGCTGTTCTCCGTAGCGGTGCTGAAGGTGCCGTTCCCGCTGCTGTTGCTGGCCGCCGCGGTCGCGGGCTGGTGGGCGTGGCGCCGGCATCCGCACTGGTTGCCGCAGGCGCCGGCTGCGGATGCCACGCATGTGCCCTTGCCGGCCGGCAGCCGCTGGCGCGCGCTGCGCATCGCCGCCGCCTGCGCGCTGTTGTGGTGCCTGCCCATCCTCGTGGTGGGGGGCTGGCTGGGTCGCGACAGCACCGCGTTCGCGCTGGGCAGCTTCTTCGCCCGGACCGCGCTGCTCACGCTGGGCGGTGCCTACGCCGTGCTGCCGTACGTCGCGCAACAGGCCGTCGAAGTGCAGGGCTGGCTGGCACCGGCGCAGATGATGACCGGGCTGGGCCTGGCCGAAACCACGCCCGGACCGCTGATCCTGGTGCTGGAGTTCGTCGGCTTCGCCGGCGGCTGGCAGCATCCGGACCTGGCCACGCCGCTGGCGTCGGGACTGCTCGGCGCCGCGGTGGCGGTGTGGGCGACGTTCCTGCCGAGTTTCCTGTTCGTGCTCGCCGCCGCGCCCTGGATCGAACGCATCGGCCGCTGGCCGCGCGCCAATGCCGTGCTGGCGGGCATCACCGCGGCGGTGGTCGGCGTGATCGCGCACCTGGTGCTGTGGTTCGGCTGGCGCCTGCTGTCGACGCAGGACTGGCGCGCAGGCGTGCTCGCGTTGCTGCTCGCGGCGCTGGTTCATGCCGGGCTGGCGCGCTGGCGTTGGCCGGTGGCGGCCATCGTGCCCGCGGCGGCGCTGGTGGGAGTCGTCGCGCAGGCGTTCGTGCCGATCGCGGCGTGAGCCCTGGACCCGTACGCGTCGAAACCGGCACGCGCCAAGGTAGACTCAGCCGGCTTTTCCGCTCGCACGACAAGGAACGAATGCATGGCCGGTGGTGGTGATTCGACCCGCGCGATTTTCTTCGCACTGGGTGCCAATTTCGCAATCGCGGTGTCCAAGGGCGTCGCGGCGTTCTTCACCGGTTCCAGCGCGATGCTGGCCGAGACCGTGCACTCGCTGGCCGACTGCGGCAACCAGCTGCTGCTCCTGCTGGGCATGCGCCAGGCCAAGCGGCCGCCGTCGCCGGACTATCCGCTCGGTTACGGCAAGGCGATCTACTTCTGGTCGTTCCTGGTGGCGCTGATGCTCTTCAGCGTCGGCGGCATGTTCTCGCTCTACGAGGGCATCCACAAACTGCAGCACCCCGAGCCGCTGAAGCAGTGGTGGTGGGCCGCCGGCGTGCTGGTGTTCGGCATCGTCGCCGAAGCGTTCTCGATGCGCGCGTGCATGCAGGAAGTGAACAAGGCGCGCGGTTCGCGCACGCTGTGGCAGTGGTTCCGGCAGAGCCGCCAGGCCGAGCTGGTGGTGATCTTCGGCGAGGACCTGGCCGCGTTGTTCGGCCTGGTGTTCGCGCTGGTCGCGGTGATCCTGTCGGTGGTCACCGGCAACCCGCTGTGGGACGCGATCGGCACCATCGCGATCGGCGCACTGCTGGTGGTGGTCGCCGTGTTCGTCGCGGTCGAGGTCAAGGCCATGCTGATCGGCCAGAGCGTCGATCCGCAGCGCGAGCAGGAGATGCGCCATTTCATCGAGGCGCGTGAGGAAGTCGGCCGCGTCATCAGCCTGATCACGCTGCAGCTGGGCAATGAAGTGATGGTGGCGATCCAGGCCGAGATGAGCGAACGCCAGACCGCCCACCACCTCGCCGAAGAGATCAACCGGGTCGAGCGCGCGTTCAAGGCGCAGTTCCCGGAAGTGCGCTGGAGCTTCTTCGAGCCGGACCTGAAGCCGCAGGTCTGATCGCGGCTCGTCAGCCGCAACCGGGCTGTTGCGTGCTCAGGCCGGCGCGCGCAGCCACTCCAGGTGCCACTGCGGCTTGCGTTCGCCGAGCGCTTCGGCGAGCGCGCGCAGTGCCGGTCCAAGTTTCTCGTCCAGCTGGAACGGCGCGTTGAGGATCAGCAGGCCGCTGCCGTTCATGAGCAGCGGCGAATCGTCGGGACGCACCAGCAGTTCCGCGACGAGCACGGACTTGGCCGGCAACGTGGCGGCGCGGCGGTAGAAGGACTGCAGCGAGCGGCGCAGCTTGATCGGGTACCACAGCACGTAGCAGCCCTGCGGCCAGCGGCCCAGGGCTTCGCGCAGCGCACTGAGCGCAGTGTCGAACTCTTCCAGCTGCGCCTCGTAGGGCGGATCGATCAGGACCAGGCCGCGACCGAACTTCGCTTCGCCCAGGCGCGGCGGCAGCAGCGCCTTCATCGCCGCGTAGCCGTCGCGCGCGTGCACGGCCATGCGCGCGTCGCCGGCGAAGTTGGCCTTGAGCTGCGCGGCTTCTTCCGGATGCAGTTCGCACGCGGCGATGCGGTCGTCGGCGCGCAGCGCGTGCGCCAGCAGCCACGGCGAACCGGGGTAGGCCATGCGGCCGTGTTCCTGGCGGCAGGCGCGCACCGCCTGCAGGTAACGCTGGATCAGCGGATTGGCGGGAGCCTCCGCGAGCAGCCGGCCGATGCCGTCTTCGGCCTCGCCGGTGCGCTGCGCCGAGTTGCTGTCGAGCGCGTACAGCCCGCGCCCGGCATGGGTGTCGAGCGCGAACAGCGGCGCCGGCTTGGCGGTGAGGGCGTCGCAGATCGCCAGTACGGCGACATGCTTGATCACGTCGGCATGGTTGCCGGCATGGAAGGCGTGGCGGTAATTCATGGGCATAGGGTAACGCCGCAGCGGGCCGTTGACCGCCGCGACGTGCTCTATGCTTGCCGGCACCGCCGCTTCCGTCCGCTTGCATGCCGCGCATCCTGCTCGTCGAAGACGAACCCGCCATCGCGCAGACCGTGCTGTACGCCCTGCGCACGGAAGGCTTCGAGGCGCGGCATTGCCTGACCGGCGGCGAGGCCCTGCAGCTTACCCGGGAGGGCGGCTTCGACCTGGCCGTGCTCGATGTCGGACTGCCGGACATCGGCGGCTTCGCCCTGTGCCGGGAGCTGCGTCGCATCGGTTCGGCCCGGGGCGGGGAGCTGCCGGTGATCTTCCTTACCGCGCACGACGCCGAGGCCGAACGCATCCTCGGCCTGGAGATCGGCGCTGACGATTACGTGACCAAGCCGTTCTCGCCGCGCGAACTGGTGGCGCGCGTGCGCGTGGTGCTGCGACGCGGGCAGGGCGGTGCCGGCGGCAGCAGTGCGGTCGCGGGATTCGAGCACGATGCCGACGGCCACCGCATCCGCTACCGCGGCCGCGCGCTCGACCTCACGCGCTACGAGTACGGCCTACTGGCGGCGCTGCTGCAGCGGCCAGGCGCGGTGCTGACCCGCGCGCAGCTGATGGACCGCGTCTGGGGTGATGCGCTGGACAGCGGCGACCGCACCATCGACACCCACATCAAGACCCTGCGGGCGAAGTTGCGCACGGTCGCGCCGGAACTGGATCCGATCCGCACGCATCGCGGATTGGGCTATTCGCTGGAATCGGCATGAGCCGGACGGCCATGTGCCCATGAAGACGCACCCATGAAAATCGGCCTGCGCATCTTCCTCGGCTACTTCGTGATCGTCGCGTTGGCGGCGTTCCTGCTGATGCGCGTGTTCGTTGCCGAAGTGAAGCCGGGCGTGCGCCAGTCGATGGAAGACACGCTGGTGGACACCGCCAACGTGCTGGCGGAACTGGCCACGCCCGATTTCCTTGGCGGCCGCATCAACGACGGCGAATTCGCCCGGCGCGTGCGCGCGCTGCGCGGGCGCGACTTCGGCGCGACGATCTGGGGCTTCGGCAAGCGTGGTTCGACCTACCGCATCTACGTCACCGACGCGCGCGGGATCGTCGTGTTCGACAGCAATGCCGTGGACGACAGCGGCGGCGACATCGGCAAGGACTATTCGCGCTGGAACGACGTGTACCTGACCCTGCGCGGGCAATACGGCGCGCGCTCCACGCGCAGCGATCCGCGCGACGAAGCCTCCACGATCATGCACGTGGCCGCGCCGATCCGCGCCGACGACGGGCGCATCGTCGGCGTGCTCACGGTGGCCAAGCCGAACAGCGCGATCACGCCCTTCATCGACCGCAGCGAGCGCGTGGTGCGGCGCTGGGGCCTGGTCCTGCTCGGCGTCGCATTGCTGATCGGGCTGGGCGTGGCGTGGTGGCTGTCGCGGCAACTGGGCGGCCTGCGCCGCTACGCGCACGCGGTCACCGCGGGCGAGCGCGCGACCTTGCCGAAGGCGGTCGGCGAATTCGACGAGCTCGGGCGCGCGCTCGAGACCATGCGCGATCGCCTGGAAGGCAAGCAGTATGTCGAACAGTACGTGCACACCCTCACCCACGAGATGAAGAGCCCGCTCGCGGCGATCCGCGGCAGCGCCGAGCTGCTGGAGGAGTCCGATGGCAACGCCATGGACGCAGCCGACCGCCGCGGCTTCGCCACCAGCATCCGCCTGCAGAGCGAGCGCTTGGCGCAGATGATCGACAAGCTCCTGGCGCTGGCGAACGTGGAGTACCGCCAGCGCCTGGAAAACCCGGAAGCGATCGCGCCTGCCGCGCTGGTCGCCGCCGCCGCCGAACAATGCGCGCCGCGGCTGGCCCGCGATGGGCTCACCCTGGATACCGACGTGCCGGACGAACTGCCGTCGCTGCAGGGCGATGTGTTCCTGCTGCGGCAGGCGCTGGTGAACCTGATCGAGAACGCCGCCGACTTCTCGCCGCCGCGCGGCGTGATCGGCATGCGCGTGCGCGCCGAGGGGCAGGTCGTCCGCTTCGCGGTCGCGGACAGCGGTCCCGGCGTGCCGGACTACGCCTTGCCACGCGTGTTCGAACGCTTCTACTCCTTGCCCCGGCCCGAGGGCGGCAGCCGCAGCAGCGGACTGGGCCTGTGCTTCGTGGCCGAAGTCGCCGCCCTGCACGAGGGCCGGGCGGACCTGCGCAACCGTGACGAAGGCGGCGCGCTGGCGAGCCTGGAGTTGCCCGTCGCGCGCTGAACGCCGGACGTCATGCGTCCGCCGCCACGGCGTCCGACTTCACTTCCGCTTCACCGTCGCGCCATCGCCAACCCACGCGCCCCGCCCAATCTGTCGGCAATTCCACGGCAGGAGCAGGGCATGCGTCTTCTACTGAAATTGGCGTTCGTATTCGGCATGACCATCGCGATCATGATTCCGCTGGTGATGATCCGCGGCACGATCGGCGAGCGGCAGCATTACCGCGACCAGGCGGTCGCCAACATCGCGCGCAGCTCGGCCGGCGCGCAGGCGTTCTCCGGGCCGGTGCTGGTCGTGCCCTACGTCGAAACCATCGAGGTCGAGGAGAAGAACGACGACGGCGAGGTCGTGCGCAAGGTCAAGCGCGACGGCGAGTCCGGACGTTGGACGTTCTTCCCCGACCGCTTCGATGTCAGCGGCAAGCTGCTGCCCAATACGCGCCGCCTCGGCCTGCACGAAGTCCGCGTGTACGAGCTGCAGGCACTCGCCCGCGCCGGCTTCAACGTGAACATTCCCGCTGACGAGAACCCGGAGCTGCCGCGCAGGATCGGCCGCCCCTGGCTGAGCTACGGCATCGCCGACGTGCGCGGACTCGCCGGCACGCCACGGCTGCGCGTGGATGGCCGCGACATGGCGCTGGAAGAGGGCTTCGGCAGTCGCGACAGCGGCGGCGTGCACGTTCGCCTGCCCGCGCCGGCGGCCGGTGCACCTTTGCGGCTGGATACCGCGCTGGACATGAAGCTGGCCGGCACAGAATCGCTCGCGCTGGTGCCGTTGGGCCGCAGCAACGTTTTCCGCCTCGAATCCACGTGGCCGCATCCGCGCTTCGGCGGTGATTTCCTGCCGCGCCAGCCGGGCGTGGGCGACAAGGGCTTCACCGCGCAGTGGGAGGTGTCGTCGCTGGCCTCGAACGCGCAGGCGCAGTTCCTCGCGGGAAAGACCCTGCCGGCCATGGATGCGGCGCGCGGCTACGGGCGCGGCGCCAGCGATAACGGTCCCGCGTTCGATACCGGCGGCATCGATGCGGTCGGCGTCGCGCTGGTCGATCCGGTCAACGTCTATTCGCAGGCCGACCGCGCCAGCAAGTACGGCCTGCTGTTCGTGGTGCTGACCTTCGTCGGCTTCTTCATGTTCGAGCTGATCAAGCAGCTGCCGATCCACCCGGTGCAGTACGGGCTGGTTGGCCTGGCGCTGGCGATCTTCTTCCTGCTGCTGGTGAGCCTGAGCGAGCACATCGCCTTCGCGTGGGCCTACCTCGTGGCCAGCGTAGCCTGCATCGGGCTGCTCGGTTTCTACCTGAGCGCGGTGCTGCGCAGCGTGGCGCGCGGCCTCGGCTTCGCGGCCATGCTGGCGACGTTGTACGCCGCGCTGTACGGCCTGCTGGTGTCCGAGGACAACGCGCTGGTACTGGGCTCGGGACTGCTGTTCGTGATCCTCGCCGCGATCATGGTGATCACGCGCAAGGTCGACTGGTACCAGCTCGGCAACGCGCGGCCGCTGGCGGCGTCGGTCTGAAGTATCGATTGAAGCAGGGGCGTGGCGCAGGCCGCGCCCCTTGCGTCATGCAAACAGCGATACGCCCGGGACCAGCCACAACGAGACACCCGCCAGCGTCACGCCGATCCCGGTCGCGGCCAGCACGTCGCTCGGGTAGTGCAGGCCCAGCACGACGCGCGAGACCGCCACGCTGGCGGTGAATGGAATCAACAACCAGGCCAGTACCGGATAGTGCGCGAGCGCGACCACGCTGAAAGCCACCGCATGCAGCGTGTGACCCGAGGGAAACGAGAATTCGTCCAGCGGCGCCACCCACGCGCGGATGCGTGCATCACTCGCGAACGGACGCGGCCGCCGCGTCCAGCGCTTGAGCAGCTTGTACAGCGTGAGCGCGACCAGCCCGGTCGCGGCCAGGTGCGCGGAGGCGGCCAGTCCGGCCATGCCGTCGAAGGCGATCAGCGCAGCCATCAGCAGGTACCAGAACACGCCGTCGCCGAGCCGGCTGATCGCGGCGAAGTAGGCGCGGGAACGATCCAGCTCGCCGAGCCGGTTGGCGCGCAGGCACCAACCGGATTCGTTGGCCAGGAACCGCTTGGGGAACGTCGTCTTCATGCGACCTCCTCACGATTGGCACGCGGATCGGAATCGTAGGTTTCGTTGCGCGGACGCGCGTCGGCCAGGCCCTGCAGCAGTTCGTCGAAATCGGCGGCGACCTGTTCGGGGCGCATGCGCGCCATCGCTTCGCGGCACGCGGCGGACATCGCGGCGCGCAGCACGGGCTCGCTGCCGATGCGCACGACCGCGCGGACGAAGCCGTCGTCGTCGCCATCGGCGATCGCGGCGCCGTGGACCTCGTCGCGCAGGTGCTCGCGCGCGGCGCCGTAGTCGAAGGCGATCGTCGGCACGCCGCTGGCCATGGCTTCCAGCGTGACGTTGCCGAAGGTCTCGCTGTGGCTGGGGAAGATGAAGAAGTCGCCGCTGGCGAAATGCCGTGCCAGCGTTTCGTCGCGCTGGATGCCGCAGAAGATGAAGTCGGGGTTGTCGTGCTGCAGCTTCGCGCGCGCGGGGCCGTCGCCGACCCAGACGAAGCGTGCGTCCGGGCGCGTCTTCTGCAGCTCACGGAACGCGCGCACGGCGAGGTCGAGGTTCTTCTCCGCGGCGATGCGGCCGACGTAGATGGCGACCAGAGCGTCCGCTTTCACGTCCCATTGCGCGCGCAGCGCATCGTCCCGGCGCGCCGGATCGAACAGGCGCGTGTCGACGGCGCGCGGCAGCAGCACCACGTCGTTGAAGCCGTTGTCCTGCAGGAAGCGCTGCAGTTCGCGCGTCGGCACCAGGGTCGCGTCGGCGCCGTTGTGGAAGCGGCGCATCCAGCGCAGCGCGGTCTGGGCGAGGAAGGCCGCGCCGTAGTCGCGCATGTATTCGTCGAAGCGGGTGTGGAAGCCGGTGGACGCGGGAATGCCCAGGCGCCGCGCCGCGCGCAGCGCCGACCATCCCAGAGGGCCTTCCGTGGCCACGTAGATGGCATCCGGCCTTGATGCCTGCCATTGCGCGACCAGCTTGCGCGTCGCCGGCAACCCCAGGCGCAGGCCCGGGTAACGCGGCAACGGCGCGCCGCGGACGAGGAGTTCGTGTTCGGCGCCGGGGGCGCTTTCGCTGGCCTGGCGCGGTCGCACCAGCTGGACCTCATGGCCGCGGGCGCGCAGGCCCTGCTCCAGCCCCTGCACGGTCAGGGAGACGCCGTTGATCTCCGGCGGGTAGGTCTCGGTGACGATCGCGTAGCGCATGCACGGCTCCCGGTTTCAGGGAGCTTGGGCGTGCGGCGTGTCCCGGCGGTTGCATCCAGATGACCGCGGCATGACGCGGTCATCGGATTGCAAGGTTCAGACGGCGGCGCTGCGGGCCTGGGCCGTGGCGAGCTGCGGCCAGCGTGCGAGCACGGCCGCGCGGATGCCGGCGACATCGAGGCCGGCTTCCGCCAGCAGCTGTTCGCGGCTGGCGTGGTGCTGGAATTCGTCGGGCAGGCCGAGGTGCAGGATCGGCAGGACGATGCCTTCGGCGGCGAGCAGTTCCGCCACGCCGGCACCGGCGCCACCGGCGACGACGTTGTCCTCGAGGGTGACGAAGCCTTCGTGCGTTTTCGCCAGCTCCAGCACTAGCTCGCGGTCCAGCGGCTTCACGAAACGCATGTTGGCGACGGTGAGGCCGAGCTCCTCGCCGACGGCGCTGGCCGCCGGCACGATCGCGCCGAACGCGAGCAGGGCGATGCGCGAACCGCGGCGGCGCACGTCGCCCTTGCCGATCGGCAACGTGTCGAGCGCGGGCTGGATCGCCACGCCCGGGCCGGTGCCGCGCGGGTAGCGCACGGCGGCCGGGCCTGCGTGGCGATGGCCGGTGCTGAGCATCTGCCGGCACTCGTTCTCGTCGGCCGGCGCCATCACCACCATGTTCGGCACGCAACGCAGGTAGGAGAGGTCGAGGTTGCCCGCATGCGTGGCGCCGTCGGGGCCGACCACGCCGCCGCGATCGATCGCGAACAGCACGTCGAGGTTCTGGATCGCCACGTCGTGCACGAGCTGGTCATAGCCGCGCTGCAGGAAGGTCGAGTAGATCGCGACCACCGGTTTGGCGCCCTCGCAGGCCATGCCCGCGGCAAGCGTCACCGCGTGCTGCTCGGCGATGGCGACGTCGAAATAGCGCTCCGGGAATTCCTTGCTGAAGCGCACCAGGCCCGAGCCTTCGCGCATCGCCGGCGTGATCGCCAGCAGCTTCGGATCGGCCGCGGCCATGTCGCACAGCCAGTCGCCGAAGACGTCGGTGTAGGTCGGCTTCTTCGCGCCGGGCTTCGCCACCAGGCCCTTGCTGGGATCGAACGGACCGACCGCGTGGTAGCCGATCTGGTCGCCTTCGGCGAGTTCGTAGCCCTTGCCCTTGGTGGTGAGGATGTGGAGCAGCTGCGGGCCCTTGAGGCCCTTGAGCGTCTTCATCGCCGCCAGCAGCGCAGGCAGGTCGTGGCCGTCGATCGGGCCGGTGTAGTGGAAGCCCATTTCCTCGAACAGCGTGGAGGGCACGAACATGCCCTTCCAGTGTTCTTCCCAGCGCTTGACGAACTTCGCCGCCGGCTTGTGCTTGTCGCCCAGCAGCTTCTTGCCGCCTTCGCGGATCGCATTGAGGGTGCGGCTGCCGGTGAGGCGGCCGAGCATCTTGGTCAGACCGCCGACGTTCTCGGAGATCGACATCTGGTTGTCGTTGAGGATCACCAGCAGGTTGGGTTCGCTGCCGCCATTGGCATCGCCCATGCCGCCGGCATGCATCAGCGCCTCGAACGCCATGCCCGCGGTCATCGCGCCATCGCCGATCACCGCGACGACCTTGCGCTCGTCGCCCGCGCGCTGCAGCGCCACGGCCATGCCGAGCGCGGCGGAGATCGAGGTGGAGGAATGGCCGACGCCGAAGGTGTCGTACTCGGATTCCTCGCGCTTGGGGAACGGCGCGACGCCGTCCTTCTGCTTGACCGTGTGGATGCTGTCGCGGCGGCCGGTGAGGATCTTGTGCGGGTAGCACTGGTGGCCGACGTCCCACACCAGGCGGTCGACCGGCGTGTCGAACAGCCAGTGCAGGGCGACGGTGAGTTCGATCACGCCCAGCCCGGCGCCGAAGTGGCCGCCGACCATCGCCACCTGTTCGATCAGGTAGGCGCGCAGTTCATCGGCGACGGCGCGCAGTTCCTCTTCGGGGAACTGGCGCAGGTCGGCGGGAACCTGGATGCGGGAAAGGCGCGGATAACGCTGCGGATCGATCATGCGGGGGACATGCTTGGGAAACGCCGGCCACAACGGCACGAACGGCAAGTCGGTCATTGTCCCGCTGGGTGCGGATGGGGGCAAGCAAGGCAGTTTCTTCCCGGAAGCTCCCCGCTGCCGGTTGCCCGGAAGCCCCCGCTGTCTTCCCGAGCGCAGCGAGGGACCTGCTTTCCGGGCTCGCGCGCAAGAACAGCTCCTTGCTGCGCTCGGGATGACCAGCTTGCGGACATGAAAAAGGGCGGCCGAAGCCGCCCCTTTTCGATCCCGTCGCCTCAGCGCCCGCGCAGGCGCCCGAACAGGCCGCCGGACTTCTGCGGCTCCGGCTCCGGTTCCGGTTCGCGGTAGGGCTCGGCGTAGCCGGTGGCGAGGTTCGCGTTGACGAAATCGGCGACCTCGGACGCGGGCACGCCGCAGGCCGCGCTGACTTCATCCAGCGTCGCCGGCCCCTTCATCATCGCCGTGGCGATGCGGAAGTGCTTGGGGAACTCGCGCTCGGTCTGCGGCCACTTCAGCAGGCGGTACTGCGCGGCCGGGTCGAAGCCGGGCATCAGCTTGCCCTTGCCGGCCTGCAGGGCGCAGAACCACAGCAGGCGCGCCAGCGGTTGCGCGGCGCCGTGCATGGTCGATTCGCTGTTCCAGGTGGCGGTGTCGACCGCGACGAAGTCGCCGGCCGTGAGCACCGATTCGACGTGGGCCGCGAGCGGCTTGAGCGTGGCCGGGCCGAAGTACAGGTGCTGGTCGAGGTCGAGCAGCACACCGGTGCCGCCGCGCTGCAGGCGCACGCGGCCCGCCAGTTGGCCGGGGGCGAGCCAGTCGATCAGGGTGCGATCGCGCGACGGGGACGGTGCGGCCGGCGGTGCCGGAGCCGGCGTTTCGATCACCGGGGCGGTCGCGCTCGGTGCCGGCGGCGCGGCGCTCGGAGCGGCCACGGACGGCGCCGGCGGTGCGGCGGGCGTGTCCAGCGTGGCGGCCACGGCGGCGGACGGCGGCTGGTCCGGGGCGGCGGCCTCTTCGCTCACAGGCCTGGCGAGTTCCTCCGGCAGCTGGTGCTGCGGGGCGGGCGCCGGGGTGATGCCGTGCGGCGCGCCCTCGGACGGCGCGATCTGCTGCAGCAGGTCGGCGACCGATTCGGCGTTGAACGGCTTGCCCAGGCGGAAGTCGGTCTGCGCGCGCGGCGCCGAGGTCAGTCCGATCACCACCTTGCCGGCGCCGTGCAGGCGCAGCCAGCTCATCGGGCCGTACATGCTGTCCATGTCGACGAGGACGTGGCTCGCGTCCTGTTCCGACACCAGCGGCCAGCGGCCGCCCAGGCGCATGCTCGCCTCGGCGAAGGCGGATTTCAGGGCGGTTTCCGTGGCGGCATCCATGCCGGTGAGGCCGAAAGTCGGGAGCATGTGCCGGTCCATTTCATGAATATGACAAGGCGGCGAGTGTTGCGCGGCGGCATAAGGCCGTCAACGCGCGGGTAACGTCAGCTTGTGACGCGCCTCGTTCACTTGGGACACGCATCACGCGGATCCCCTCGTATTGCGGGTGTCCGCGGCGATCGCGTTACTGGACCGCGAGCTCCGGCCGCGCGCGCTTGGGCAGCTGCGCCTTCAGGAAGGCCATCTGGTCGGCGAGGATGTTGCGGTTGCTGAGGATCAGGTGCTCGACCCAGCTTGGCCGGTACGGCACCGCGAGCAGGGGCATGCTGGCCTGCTGCGGGGTGCGGTTGCCCTTGCGCGAGTTGCAGTGGAAGCAGGCGGCGACGACGTTCTCCCACACATCGCGCCCGCCCTTGGACACCGGCAGCACGTGGTCGCGGGTGAGCTGCGGGCGCGGGAAGTCGTGGCCGCAGTACAGGCACAGGTAGGCGTCGCGGGCGAAGAGCGCGGCGTTGGTCAGCGCCGGCGTCGGGTCCAGCGCATGCGCGCGCGCATGGCCGCGTGCGGCGACGATCGGGTGCAGTTCGAGCAGGCTCTGCTCGCCGGTCATGCGGCAGGTGCCGCCGTGCACCTGCAGGCAGGGGTCGCCCAGCGTCCAGGCCACCGCGCCGCGGGCATACAGACAGGCGGCGTCCTGCCAGCTCATCCAGTCGAGGACGCGACCGTGGGCATCCAGAGAAAGCAAACGGACCGCATTGAGGCGGTCCGTGGCGGGGCGGGAAGCAAATTCAGGCGTCGAGTGGAGGGCCGGATCACGCGCGAGCAGGTCCGCCGCGCGGGTTCCGGTGCGGACCAGTCTCAGATTGGCTCTGTCGGTCTCCATCGGGTCATCAGCTTATACGCCTCTGGTTACGGTTTGTGTACTCGTGGCGTGATTTATGCCGTGGCGGGCACCGGCTGGTCCGTCGCGGTGGCCGTCGTGAACCGCAGGCGGCGGGGTGCCGCGCTGCGGGGTGTCAGGTGAATGCGGCGGGCTGGGGCCCGCCTTACGCGTCGAACGCGGACTCGTCCAGGCGCGTCAGCGTGCCGGCGTCGCTGGCGATGGCGGCAGCATGCGTCAGCGTGCGCGGCAGGATGCGCGCGAAATAGAAGCGCGCGGTTTCCAGCTTGGCCTGCTTGAACGCGTCGGAGTACGCCGAGGCATGTGCGGCGGCCGCGCTGCGCGCCCAGAAGTAGGCGAGGGCGACGTAGCCCGAGTACATCAGGTAGTCGTACGACGCGGCGCCGACTTCCTCCGGGTTGGCCATCGCGCGTTGGCCGACCTGCAGCGTGAGCTGCTGCCATTGCGCGACCTTCTCGCGCAGCGGGCCGATCAGTTCGGCAGCGGCTTCATTGCCGGACTCGGCATCGCAGAAGCGCGTGACCATGGCGAGGAAGGTCTTCAGCCCCGCGCCCTGCAACTGCAGGATCTTGCGGCCGAGCAGGTCGAGCGCCTGGATGCCGGTGGTGCCTTCGTACAGCGTGGTGATGCGCGCATCGCGGGCCAGCTGCTCCATGCCGTGTTCGGCGATGTAGCCGTGGCCGCCGAAGCACTGCAGCGCCTGGTAGGTGCATTCGATGCCCCATTCGGTCAGGCAGGCCTTCACGATCGGGGTGAGGAAGCCGACCAGCGCGTCGGCCTGCTCGCGTTCTTCCGGCGTCGGTGCGCGTTCGGAGACGTCGACCTGCAGGCCGGCGAAGTAGCTCAACGCGCGCCCGCCTTCGACCAGCGCCTTGCAGGTGAGCAGCATGCGGCGCACGTCGGGCTGCACGATGATCGGATCGGCCGGCTTGTCCGGGAACTTCGCGCCGGACAGCGAGCGGCTCTGCAGGCGTTCACGCGAATAGCGCAACGCGTTCTGCCACGCACGATCGGACAGACCCAGGCCCTGCACTCCGACGCCGAGGCGCGCGGTGTTCATCATGGTGAACATTGCCATCAGGCCCTTGTTCGGCTGGCCGATGAGATAACCCTGCGCGCCATCGAAGTTCATCACGCACGTGGCCGAACCGTGGATGCCCATCTTGTGTTCGATGCTGCCGCAGCGCACGGCATTGGCGGCGCCGATCGTGCCGTCGCGGGCGACCTGGTGCTTGGGCACGATGAACAGCGAGATGCCCCTGCTGCCCGCCGGTGCGTCGGGGAGCTTGGCCAGCACCAGGTGGATGATGTTGTCCGCCATGTCGTGCTCGCCGGCGGTGATGAAGATCTTGGTGCCGGAGATCGCGTAGGTGCCGTCCGCGTTGGGAACCGCCTTGGTCTTGATCAGGCCGAGGTCGGTGCCGCAATGCGGCTCGGTGAGGCACATGGTGCCGGTCCAGCGGCCGTCGACCAGCGGCTTGAGGAACACCTCGCGCTGCCAGTCCTCGCCGTGGTGCAGCAGCGCGTCGGTGGCGCCGTGCGAGAGCAGCGGGAAGTTGCCCCAAGCCAGGTTGGCCGCGTCGATCATTTCCTTCAGCGGCACGCCGGCGCTGTACGGCAGGCCCTGGCCGCCGAATTCCAGCGGCGACACCAGGCCGGTCCAGCCGCCCTCGACGAACTGCGCGTAGGCCTGCTTGAAGCCGGGCGGGGTGGTGACCGCGCCGGTGTCCTGGTCGAACTTGCAGCCGATGCGGTCGCCGACGTCGTTGAGCGGCGCGAGCACGGTCTCGGTGAAGCGCGCGGCCTCGTCGAGCACCGCATCGAGCACGTCGCGCGTCGCGTCGGTGTGGCCAAGGCGCGCGTATTCCTGTTCGGCGCCGAGCAGGTCGAACAGCACGAAGCGGATGTCGCTGAGTGGGGCTTTGTAGGTGCTCATGTCGGCTGCCGGATGCTTGCGGTGGGGATGCCGGAAACAAAGCCGGCAGGGATGCGCGGAAGTCTGCTGCCGCGGTTTAGAGCCGGGACTTCAAGCGGCGAAGAAATGCGGCCGTCAGCGCAGCACGCCCGGCAGGCCGGGGGCGGGATTGAGCTGGCTGCCGCGCTTGACGGTGAAGCTGCGCTGCTTCTTCTCGTCCGGCGTGGCCGTGATCGTGCCGCTGAGCGTGTAGGCGATGCTGCGTCCACCGGCGAGCGCATCGGCGACGGCCAGCTTGGCCGCGGCCTGCGGGGTGAAGACGGTGGTGACGACGTCGGCGGATTCGGGCCCGATCGAGATCGCCGGCTGCGCGGTGACATGCCCGGCCTCGTTGTCGCCGAACGCGAGTACCAGGTCGTACGAATCGAAGCGCATCGGGATGCTGCTGAAGTTCTCGATGCGCACGTCCACCGACCAGCGGCCATCGGCGCGCACGGTGAGCTGCTGGACCAGCGCCGACGGCTCGGACACCCGGCGCACCGGGCCGTGGGAACAGGCGCCCAGCAACAGCGCCATGCCTGCGGCGACCGCAACTCCGCGCATCCACGATCCTGCCTTCATGCCGCTGCTCCGCATTGGATATTGAGAGGCGAGCATACCAACGCACAAAAGATGAAGCCCGCCACACTCCTGTGGCGGGCTTCGCAGGCCTGGGGATGGCAGCGGCCTGTGTGGCCGCGGTGGCGTCTGGGCCGGACTTCACCGCGGTGTCCGCAGCATGTCGGCGCACGGCAGCCCGCGGCTATCCGGCAATCCACCCATGTCGATTCAGTCGAGCAGCCCCTTGCGCAGGGCGAACCGCACCAGTTCGGCGGTGTTGCGTACCCCGACCTTGTCGAGCACGCGGGCGCGGTGGTTCTCCGCGGTCTTGGCGCTGATGTCGAGGGCGCGGGCGATTTCCTTGGTGGTCATGCCTTCGGCGATGAGGTGGAACACCTCGCGCTCGCGCGGGGTGAGCCGGCCATAGGGATCGTCGACCTGGCGCTCGGGGTTCTGCAGCTGTTCGGCGAGGATGCGCGCGGCCTGCGGGCCGAAGTAGCCGCGCCCGTCGCGCAGGCACTGGATGGCGGCGAGCAGCTCGGACGCGGCACTGTCCTTGACCAGGTAGCCGGAGGCGCCGGCGCGCACGAGTTGCAGGACGTATTCGTCCTCGCTGTGCATGGTCAGCACCAGCACGCGCGCCTCGGGCAGCGATTCGCGCAGGCGGCGCACGACTTCGATGCCGTTGAGGTGCGGCATCGAGATGTCGGTAATGACGATGTCGGGGCGGGTTGCGAGCGCCTTCTCGATGGTCTCCAGCCCGTCGGAGGCCTGCGCGACCACCTTGAGGTCGGCGGAGCCCTGCAACAGGTTGACCAGCGATTCGCGGACGAGAGTGTGGTCGTCGGCGACCAGAATGCGCACGGCAGCAGGATTCCCCATGCGGCTAACCTGCGCGTGGCGAGGCGGGCGCGTCAAGCCGGCGGATGCGGCCGGACCGATGGCGTGGGCGCGCACGACGACGGACGGTGCAGCTTGTGGATCAGTCGGGCAACGGCACCACGGCGCGCAGGCGGGTGCCTTCGCCAGTGGCCGAATGGAGTTCCAGCCGGCCTTCGTAGAGGCGCAGGCGTTCGCGCATGCCACCCAGTCCGCTGCCGCCGCTGTGCAGGGCCGCGTCCGGGTCGCAGCCGCGGCCGTCGTCGGCCACCTGCAACTGGATCAGGCCGCCGCGCACCACCAGCCGCAGCAACACACTGCTGGCCTCGGCATGCTTGGCGATGTTGTTCAGTGCCTCCTGGGCGACGCGGAACAGCAGCGTCTGCAGGTCGGCGTCGAGCGGCGGCAGCTGGCCGATGTCGACGGCGATGTCGAGTGCGCTGGCTTCGCCCTGACTGCGCGCGAGCCAGCGCAGCGCGGCTTCGAGCCCGAGGTCGTCGAGCACCGGCGGGCGCAGCAGGCGTGACAGCTGGCGTGTGTCCTCGAGGGTGTCGCCGCACAGGGCGATCGTGGCTTCCAGCGCGGCGCGCGCGTCGGCGTTGGCTTCCGGCAGCGTGGCGGTGATCGCGGCGAGCCGGTGCTTGATCGCGGTCAGGTTCTGGCCGACGCCGTCGTGCAGTTCGCGCGCGAGGCGCCGGCGTTCGTCTTCCTGCACCCGCCACACCGCGCGACCGAGGCGGCGGAATTCGCGCTCGTTGCGCTGCAGGCGATCGAGCAGGTCCTGGTATTGCTGGCGCAGGGCGGCCAGGTCATCCATCGGCATCGGCCAATGGCAGTGCGTCGTTGCGCGGTGGCAGCGAGCGGTCGAAGCCGGGGCGCAGCGGCACCGGAATGCGGGCGCGCAGCTTGCCCAGCGCGCTGTCGGCGGTTTCGCCGCAGGACGGCGATGCGCGTCCCGCACTGTCGACGCAGGACTTGCGTACAAGCTCGTGCAGTCGCCATGCGTCGACGTAGTCGCCGCGGCGCAGGAGGGGCACGGCCTGGCGGTACGCGCCGAGCAGGGCGACGGAATCCGCGCGCGCGGCCGCCGATTGCATCGACGCGAGCAGGTAGCGCAGCCGCAGCGGGACATTGCCGAGCGCGGCGGTGTCCCGCTCCAGGTCGGGGGACGCGCGCGGCTCCTGCCGCGTGGCCTGCAGCGCCGCCTGCAACTGCAAGTGGCGCACGCCCGAGGCGCGCGCCAGCGTGCGGGCCCGCGTGATCGCCTGCGTTGCGGCGGCCTGGTCGCCGGCGCGGACGGCGAGTTCGGCCTGCAGCAATGCCGCGATTCCCTGCTGCTCCGACGACGCCTGCGCAATGGCGGCAGCGAGCGCAGCCAGCGCCTTGCGCGCTTCGGCGTCGGCACGCACCGCCAGCAAGGCCTGCACGCGCAGTAGGCCGGCATCGGCGATGCCGCGCGCGTCCTCGCGTTCGCGGAACAGCGCTTCGGCGCGGGTGGCCTGTTCGATCGCGGCGTCGATGTGGCCCTGTTGCAGTTCCAGTTCGGCGAGGTTGCGCCGGCTGACCGCGGCTTCCTCGAGCATCTGTTGCTTTTCCGCCGCGGCCAGCGATGCATCGAGCTGCCGTCGGGCCTCGCTCCACTGACCGCGCGCGATCGCCAACAGGCCGAGGTTCTGCTGCGTGCGGATCAGGCCGGTCTGGTCGCCCAGTTCGCGATAGGCGTTCGCCGACTGCACCAGGTAGGCCTGCGCGTCGTCGTAGGCACCCAGCTGGTAGTGCGCGAAGCCGATGTCGTTGAGCGCCTGCGCGGTGCCGCCTTTCTCGCCGAGCTGCTGCCAGGCCTGCAACGCGGCGCGGAAGTGGGCGAGGGCCGCCGGGTAGTCGCCGCGTTCCTCGGCGAGGATGCCGCGTTCGTTCTCGACCGCGGCCAGGCCGCCGCGGTCGCCCAGCGTCGCGTGCAGTTCGGCGGCCTGCTTCAATGCGTCGGCGGCGGCGTCGAACTTGCCCTGCTGGCTGAGGATGTTGCCGAGGTTGCGCAGGCTGGTCGCCAGCCCGCGCCGGTTGCCGACGGCGCGGCGCAGCTCCACCGCTTCGCGGTACTGCTTCTCCGCATCCAGGGTCTGGCCCAGGCGCGCGTAACCGATGCCGAGTGCGTTGGCGGCCTCGGCTTCGCCGTAGCGGTTGCCGCTGCGCTTGTAGAGCACCAGCGCGCGCACCAGGTACTCGTCGACCGCGCGCTGCGCGTCGCCGGCGAGGATCGAGAACTTGCCCAGTTCGAACCAGGCGCGCGGGTCGTTGGGATCGCGCGCAACCAGCTTCTGCAGCGCGGCGATGGCGCCGCCAAAGTCGCCGCCGGCGCCCAGCGCGCGGGCCTGGCCGAGTTCGGCGAAGGTGTTGTCGGGGGTCTGCGCCAGTTCCGCCCGCCATTCGGCGGCCGCCGCGGGCGGGTCACCATCGAGCAGGGCGCGTTCGGCGCGCAAGCGGCGTTGCAACACTGGCGTGCGCGCTGCGTCGGCGCTGCGCTGGCCGGCTTCGATCGCTTCATAGGCGAGGTCGGTTTCGCCCACCGCCTGCGCCATGTCGGCCTGCAGCAGCCAGGCGAGGGCAAAGCCGGGCGCCGCGGCCGTGGCCTTGCGTACCTGCGCCAGCGCGTCGGCGGGGGCGCTTCGCTGGCGGGCGAGGAGCGCGGCGCCGAAGGCATCGAGGGCGGCGTCGGTGCACGGTTGCGCGCATGGCGGTAGGGCGAAGGGCACGCTTGCCGTACGTGCGCCCAGTGCCTTGGCCAGCGCCGCGGAGGTCGCCAGTTGCGTGAAGGCGGTGGCTGGATCGCTTGCAGTGGCCTCGAACGCGGTCTCCTCCGCGCCGTTCGTGCGCAGCGTCGCTTTCGCCTGCCAGCGCTTGCCGGCGGATGGAAGCAGTTCGAGCTGCAGCACGCGGTCGGCGCCGACGATGCGTTGCAAGGCCGCGGCGTCGGGCTTGCCCGAGGCGGCAGGATCGAGCTGGCGCAGGGCCTGGCCGGTGCGTTCGCCATCGACGACCGCGACGCCCGGGCTGGCCTGCAATGCCGCGCGCAGCAGTTCGGCGAGGGCGAGGGCGCGGCCTTCGCCGATGGCGTCGCGCGGCGTGGTCAGCGGCATCACCAGCACGCGGTGCAGCGGCGCGACCGTGGCGACGCTGGCCGGCGTCGATGGATGCGTGTAACGCCATGCGGCATAGCCGCCGCCGGCGAGTGCGGCTGCCAGCACGGCGGCGATGGCGGCATGCCGCCGCGTGAGCGCGAAGTCGCGCGGCACCTCGCGCGTGTCGATCGCACGGACGATCGCTACTGCGCTCTGCAACCGGTGCGCGGGCTGCACGCGCAGCAGGCGGTCGGTGAGGCGCGCGAGCCACGCCGGAGTCTGCGGCTTCGCCTGCGTCACCGGCGGCGGCGAGCGCAGCATGCGCTGGGCGAGGATCTCGCTGAGCGTGCCGCCCTGGAACGGCATCGCGCCGGTCAGCATCTCGTACAGGATCAGGCCGAGCGTGTAGAGGTCGCTGCGCGCATCGATCGTGTCGCCGCGCGCCTGTTCGGGCGAGAGGTAGTCGGGCGTGCCGACCACGGCGCCGGATTGGGTCAGGCCGTTGCTCGCCAGCGAGCGCGCCACGCCGAAGTCGCTGATGTAGGCGTTGCCGGCGCGATCGATGAGCACGTTCGCGGGCTTGAGATCGCGGTGGACCACGCCGCTGGCGTGTGCGGCGGCGAGGCCTTCCGCCAGTTGCCGGGCGATGGCGGTTGCGACTTCGGGCGGCAGCGCGCCCTCGCGGTCGAGGCGGCGGTCGAGCCCTTCGCCGTCGATGTAATCCATGCTGATCAGCCACTGGCCGTCATGCTGGGCGAGGTCGTGGATGCGCACCACGCGCGGACTCGACACCTGCCGCGCCAGCAGCAGTTCCTGGCGAAAACGCTCGAAGGCGTCCGCGCGCTGGGCGAGTTCGGGCCGCAACAGCTTCAACGCGACCGGAACATCCAGCGCCAGGTCGGTGGCGCGGTACACCACGCCCATGCCGCCGATGCCCAGCATCGCCTCGATGCGGAAGCGCCCGGCGAGGATCGAGCCGGGCGCGTGCTGGTGCTGGGCGTGGAGCCCGGTGGCGGTCGGCTCGGTCATGCGGTGCCGGCGCGCGGTGCGCGGTCGGACTGCCCGTCGACGATGGTCTGCCAGCGCGGTGCATCGTCCAGCGACTGCACTGCGCGGCTGGCGAGCAGGTACAGCGTTGCGCTTTCGGCGAAGGCGCCAATCAGTTCCATGTCGAAGTCGGTGACGGGTTCGCCGCGGCTGCCGTCGGGCGCGCTGCGGCGGTCCGCGTACACCGCACCGATCACGCGCGCGCCATCGCGCAGCGGCAGGCACACCAGGGTGCACAGGGCGCCGGCGACGACCGATGCACGACCGGCCAGCCAACCCTCGTTGCCGACGTCGTTGACCACCAGCGGCCGGCCTTCGGTGAGCACGCGCTGCACCGCGCCGACGCTGCCCGAGAATGCGCGCTGGTCCAGCGCCTGCGCATCGAGTTGCAGGCTGGCGCGCACGCTGAAATCGGCGGTGCCCGGATCGGCCAGCAACAGGAAACCGCGATCGCTGCCGGACAACTCGACCACGCCGCGCAGCACCTGCGCCGGCAGCGAATCGCCGCGGCTTCCGGGCAGCGAGATCCTGTGCGCCAAGGCCTGCGACAGCGCGACGCGTTCGGCACGGTGCGCCTGCAACGCGGCCGCCTGCACCGCATCGAATACGCCGAAGTCGCAGTAGCAGTCGCCCAGGCGCAGCCAGCAGTCGCTGCGGATGGGGTGGTCGCTGACGGGGATGCCATCGACGAAGCTGCCGTTCTTGCTGCCCAGGTCGCGCAGGCGCCAGTCGCTGCCGTCGTGACTCAACTCGGCATGGGCGCGCGAAACGGAAGGGTGTTCGATCACCAGGTCGCAACCGGGATCGCGGCCGATGCGCAGCCGCATGCCGGGCTGCAGCCAGCGGCTCAGGGCCGCGGCATCGGGTGGGTAGGCAGTCAGGCGGGCCTGCATGGCCGCATCTTAGCGCGCGCCGCTGGTCGCCCCGGGGCGGCCTCCGCGGCGAAATGTGCCGCGGATCACGCGCGGGTTCGCTGCCCGGAGAGCTGCGTCAGCGCTGCGAAGCGTGCGCGCGTCGCTGTGCTGCTGCGCGCGCGCCGCCGGCGACCGAGCGTTACTGACCGAAGTCGCGCAGGTAGGCGACGCTGAAGCGCAGGGTGTTGGCGCCTGCGACCAGCTCGCCCGCCTGGTTGGTCACGTCGCGCGTTGCGCGCCATTCGTTGGCGAGCTGCTGGCCGGCGCGGGCCTGGGCGCGGGCCCGCAGCGCGTCGATCGCGGTGATTGCCGCGGCGTAGTCGGCGCCGTCCGCGCCGGCCTCGGCCTGGTCGAGCAGGGCGTCGAACGCGGGGCGTTCGCCGGCCGGCAATGCCGCGACCTTGGCGCGCAGCCAGGTGAGTTTCTCTTCGACCACGTCGGCGGTATTGCGGACGTCGACCAGGATCAGGAACTGCGAGAACCCGCCGTAGGTGGTGCGCGCGCGCACGCTGCCCTGGGCGATCTCGTCGGTCACGTCGCGGAACGCGCCGCCCAACGGTGCCTTGAACACGCGGAACGAGCTGCCGATCGAGTAGGGAATCGCGTGGGTGTGGATCTCGAGCCGCCCGGTGTTGCGGAAGCTGAGGCCGCCGGCGGCCGGCGGCTCGATGGTGACGAGCAGCGGCAGCGCGCCGGGCAGGGTGGTGAGGGTCGCGCTGGGCAGGCGCGCGAGCAGCGCCGGATCGAGCGGGTCGACGAGGCTGGCGGTCACGCCCAGGCTGCTGGCGCTCAGGCCGGTGGCGTCCTGGAAGTCCAAGCTGAGCTCGGCGATGGGCTGGGTGGGCGAGCCGATCGAGGCTTGGGCATGGTTGCCCGACGCGGTCAGGGTGATCGGCAGGGCGGCGGCGCTGGCGGCGGCGCTGGCGAGATACAGCAGCGCCAGCGACAGGATTCCAACGGCGCGCTGCGGCAGGGCCTTGCGGGCGAAGGCAGCGACTTTCGGCGACAGGCTCGGCATTGCAACTCCCAGAAAGGGTTCCCCGTATCGAACCGGCATCCGCTTCCGGGTGCGCCGGATGGCCGGCGCAGGCGGCCGGGTGCCGCACGAGCGCGAGACTACGTGGCTCGCACGGCCGGCGTCTGTAGGGGTTTCCACCCAGGTTCGGGGGTGATTCACGCGTGTGAACGGGGCGTGCAGCCTGCGTCATCGCGGTCCGGGCGGTGTGAGGCGCGGCGGGGCGGGCGCCTGGGGGTAGTTCCCCGGCGTTCCTGGGGGCTCTTCCGGATGGGCACCCGCTTCGGGCCACGGAAGACTCGTCCCGCTTGCTCCCGTCGGAGCACCCTCAGGAGACGATCCGTCATGCCGTTCCATGCTGCTTCCTTGCAAAGCCACATCAAGTTGAGCGCACTCGCCATGGGCCTGCTGGCCAGTGGCGTGGCCCTTGCCGATGCCCATCTTGATCCGCAACTGCTCTCGCGCATGGACGGCGCCGCACAGACCGACGAGCTGCAGGTCATCGTCAGCTACAAGCAGTCCGCTCCCGTCACGCCCGGCCAGGTCGCGGCCCTGCAGTCGCTGGGCATCAATAAGGGCGTCACCATGCACGCCCTGCCGATCGCCGGCGTCATCGCCACGCCGGCGGAAATCCGCGCACTGGCCGCGCGCAGCGACGTTGCCTCCATCTACTGGAACGCCCCGCTGCGTTACTTCAACAAGGAGGCCCGCGAGATCACCAGCGCCGCCCGCGCCCAGGCCAACCCGGGCGACTACGGTCGCGCGCTGCCCTTCAGCGGCCGCGGCGTGACCGTGATGGTCAACGATTCCGGCATCGATGCGACGCACGAGGACCTCAAGCTCGGCACCCACGTGGTCGACAACGTGCTGGCGCCGCAGAACGTGCTTGCCGAAGTTGCCGCGGACCTCGCGCCGGGCATCGTGCCGATCACGCACCTCAACAACGTGCCCAACACCGATCTCGGCTCCGGCCACGGCACCCATTGCGCCGGTACCGTCGGCGGCAATGGCGCGCGCAGCAACGGCCTGTATCGCGGTGTCGCGCCCGGTGCGGACCTGATCGGCTACGGCTCCGGCGCGGTGCTGTTCATTCTCGATGCCGTCGGCGGACTCGACTACGCGGCCACGCGCCAGTTCGACTACGCTGCGCCGATCCGCGTGGTGTCCAATTCCTGGGGTTCGTCGGGCAAGTTCGATCCGGAAAACCCGGTGAACATCGCCAGCTATGAGTTGTACAAGCGCGGCATCGTCAGCGTCTTTGCCGCCGGCAACGACGGCCCGGGCGAGGACACCCACAATCCCTACGCACAGGCGCCGTGGGTCATCTCCGTCGGCGCCGGCGAGAAGGACGGCGTGCTGACCGGCTTCTCCTCGCGCGGCAAGCGCGGCGAGAGCGGCACCTTCACCATGGCCGACGGCAAGAGCTGGACCTACTACAACCAGCCGACCATCGTCGCGCCCGGCGTCGACATCGTGTCGACCCGCGACGTACTGGGCGCGCTGCCGCCGCTGGAAGCGCAGCACGACGCGGAAACGCTCGAGCCTCAGTACCTGCCGTTCTATACGCACATGAGCGGCACCTCGATGGCGACGCCGCACGTGGCCGGTATCGTCGCGCTGTTGCTGGAGGCCAATCCCAACCTCACGCCTGCGCAGGTCAAGGACATCCTCATCCGAACCGCAAGCAACATGACCGGCCGCCTGGCGTGGGAGGCGGGCAGCGGCCATGTCAACGCGTATGAAGCACTGGCGATGGCGACGGGCATCCGCAGCGACTTCGGTGCCACCGTCAACGCGCTGCGCAGCTTCAACAGCAATGCCGTGCTGCTCGGCGGCGTGCCGAGCGTGCCGTTCTCGATCGACTTCGCGCCGGTTGGCACCGTCGAATCGCAGAGCTTCACCGTGGGCGCGGACATCGCCTGGGTGGCCGCGCGGGCGACGGTCGACGCAAACACCGTCGCGATCGTCCTCACCGACCCGGACGGCAACCAGTACGGCTCCTCGATCGCGTTGCCGGTGCTTGGAGACACTGTCAGCACGGGCGCGCCGGGTAAAGCAGGCACCTGGAAGGTCACCGTCCGCGGCATCGGTTCGGTGTCGGGCACGGGCCTGGATCCGCTGCAGGTCACCAACGGCTATGCATTGCCGGGAACGATCAATGGCGAGATCAGCTTCCTCAGGAGCGGTGGCTACACCGGGCTCAACGACATTTCCGGCCATGCCGCGCGGCAGGCGATCGAGTTCGCCGTGGCCAACCGCCTGGTGGATGGCTATGCGGACGCGAGCTTCCGCCCCGACCAGACCCTGCGGCGCGCGGAAATGGCGCAGTACCTGCTGATGGGGGCCAGCGTCCGTCAGCACCTGCCGTTCAACGGACAGCGCAGCTTCACCGACGTGTCGACGACCTCGCCGGCATATGCCTACGCGGAGGCGGCAGTGGCGAAGGGTGCGCCGCTGCGTGACCTCAGCAACGCACACGACGGCGTGATGGGCCTGGTCAACGGCCAGTTCCGTCCGAACGACTACGTCACGCGCGCCAGCCTCGCGTATTCGCTGGTGCAGGCGATGGGCCTGCAGGACCAGGCCCGCGGCTTCAGTGGCGAGCTCACCGTGTTCTACGACGGCAAGCGCATCGCGATAGACGACGCCGCTTCGATCCCGGCCAGCCTGCGCGGCTACGCACAGCTCGCGCTCGACCAGGGCCTGATAAACGCGCGCTTCGTCGTCACCCAGGGGCCGTTCGACCTGCAGCCGACGCTGCACGCCTACTTCGACCCGAGCAAGACGGTGACCCGCGCGGCGTATGCGGTCGCGGCCGGCCGCTACCAGGCGGCGTATCAGGCGGCGCAGGACTGATGCGGCAAACCCGATGACCCGGCATTGCCGGGCCATCGGTTCCGGAGGTTTCCGGAACAGAAAAAAAGAAAAAGCCCGCATCGCTGCGGGCTTTTTCTATTGAATAAATGGTGGCCGGGGAGGGAATCGAACCCCCGACACGGGGATTTTCAATCCCCTGCTCTACCAACTGAGCTACCCGGCCGGCTCACCAGCCGTGCAACGGCCGTGAAAGAGCGGGAATGATACGGTTCAGCTGCGCGGCTGGCAAGCCTGATTTTCGCTGAACACGAAACGGGCGCGGCCTTCCGGCCTCTAGCGGCGGGCGCATCATGCAGTCACCACGCAAGTTTCGCGTCGGAGGCTGCCATGAAATCCCTGCAAACCGCGCTCGCCGCGTTCGCGCTCGCATTGTCCGCCTGTGCCACGGGCGGGATGTCCGACAACGACAAGCTGGCCCTGTATCGCGCCCATGCCCTGGCGCCGGTCGACAGCTTCCGCTACCTCAACCGCATCGACGGCTGGACGCCACTGGGCGACACCGCCGTCGCCATCTGGACGCGCCCCAACGAGGCCTACCTGCTGGAAGTCGATGGGCCGTGTCCGGACCTCGACTTCGCCCAGGCGATCGGGCTGACCAACCAGATGGGAACGGTCTACTCGCGCTTCGACAAGGTGATCCCGCGCACGGGCGTGGGGCGCGAGCCGCATCCGCTGCCGTGCCGGATCCAGCAGATCCGCCCGCTCGACGTGAAGGCGATCAAGTCCGCGGAGCAGGACATCCGCCGCGAGGGCGAAAAGGCCAGCAGCTGACGGTGGTTGTGTAGACGCTGCCGTTACTGCTCCGGCGGCACGTAGCCCGCCGGCTTTTCCGCGTCGCCGCCGAACAGGAACTTCTGCATCTCGCCCTCGAGGAAGGCGCGGTGCTGCGGGTTCATCGGCGAGAGCCGGTTCTCGTTGATCAGCATCGTCTGGTGCGCCAGCCATTTCGCCCACGCCGCCTTGCCGATGTGGGCGAACACGCGCTTGCCCAGTTCGCCCGGCCACGGGACGAAATCGAGCCCTTCGGCGTCGCGGTGTTCGAACTCGCAATGGATGGTGCGCGGCATCGGTCAGGGTTCCAGCTTGGTTTCCAGCAACTTGCGGATCGGCGCGGGCATGCCGAGCGAAGCGAATTCACCGCGTGCGACCCAGCGCAGGTCGGCATTGTCGCCGACGCGTCCGTGCAGCGCGACATCGCGCAGGCGCAGCGGTTGCAGGCGCAGCTTGTAGTGGCTGAAGGCGTGGTCGATCGGTGGCAGCGCCTTGGCCCGGCTGAAATCGCCGCGCGCCTCGTGTTCGAACCAGGCGCGCGAGGCGCTCGCATCATCGGCCTGCGGCAATGTCCACAGCGAGGCCCAGATCCCGGTCGGTGGGCGACGCAGCATCAGTACCTCGCCATCGGCGTTTTCCAGCCACAGCACGCAGGCGTGCTTCTGCGGCACGGGCTTGCCGGGCTTGGGCGTGGGCAGTTCGGCGACGCGGCCCTCGCGCCGCGCGACGCAATCATCCTGCAGCGGGCACAGCACGCACGCGGGATCGGCGCGCGTGCACAGCGTGGCGCCGAGGTCCATCTGCGCCTGGGTGTAGTCGGCCATGCGCGCGGAGGGCAGGTGCGACTCCGCTCTTTGCCACAACTGCTTCTCTACCGCGGGCTGGCCGGGATAGCCGTCGATGCCGTGGTAGCGCGCGAGCACGCGCTTCACGTTGCCGTCGAGGATCGCGTGGCGATCGCCCCAGGCCTGCGACAGGATCGCCGCCGCCGTACTGCGGCCGATGCCGGGCAACGCGGTCAGCGCGTCGATGTCGCGCGGCAACTCGCCGCCGTGCTGTTCCATGCATCGCCGCGCCGCGGCCTGCAGGTTGCGGGCGCGCGCGTAGTAGCCGAGCCCGGACCACAGCGCCATGACGTCGTCGCCGGGCGCCGCCGCCAGCGCCGGCAGTGTCGGCAACGCGGCGACGAAGCGCTCGAAGTAGGGAATGGCGGTCTTGACCTGCGTCTGCTGCAGCATGATTTCCGACAGCCACACGCGATACGGCGTGCGCGGATGCTGCCAGGGCAGGTCGTGGCGGCCGTTGATGTCGAACCAGCGCAGCAGGCGCTCGGCATAGCCGGCGTCGGCGGGTGTCGCGGTTCCGGCAGCGGCAAGCGCGGGTGCGTTCATGGCGGGGTTCCTGGAGCCGGCGGCGCGCCGTCGTCGAATTCCACTTCGACGCCTTCCAGCGTCGCGCCGGACACCTCGATCTTCGGTGCGAGCAGCGAACCCGTAAGCGGCGGCAAGGGCGAGCCGGCGGGTTGTTCGATCCACGCCAGCATGTCCGGCAATCGGAAATGCCCTTCGAAGCGGTAGGCATCGCGCGCCAGCCGCAGCGTCGCGGTGTCGGTGAAACCCGCCGCGCCGTCGTAGCGCAACGCGAAGGGCAGGGGCGAGGTCGACTGGCCCAGCGGCGGCGGCAAGGCCGGCCAGGCTTGCGGCCACTGCGCGAGCACGCCGTCGAGCTGCAAGGTGAGCCGACGGCCCAGCGCGAGCGTGCCGTGCGCATCGGCCTTGGGAATGGGATCGCCCGCGTCCGTGCCGCGCGGGCGCAAGGCCACGCCGGCCGGCGCCCAGGTCCAGGTCGCTTCATCGAAGCGCAGCGGGCCGTACAGGCCGAGGGCGAAGGGAACGCGCGTCGTACCGGATTCGTAGGTGGCCGCCGTGCCCAAGCGCGCCGGCGCGATCCGCAGTTCGTCGCCGCCGAGCTGCAGGGGACCCGACAGCGCCACGGTCGCGGGCAGGCGCCAGTCCGTGCCGTGCCCGATGGTCACCGCGCCGTGCGTGGCGAAACCGGTGCTGCCGTTCCGGATCAATGCGTCCGGTCGCACGATCGCCACGGCGAGGTCGACCGGGATCGCCAGCGGCGCGTCGAGGTAGCGGCCGCGCAGGCGGGCGCGCAGCGGTTGCGCAGGATCCAGCAGCGGCAGGTCGACGTCGATGCGATCGATGCGCCAGTCGTCGTTGGCGATTTCGCCATCGCGGATGCGCAGGCCGTCGGTCAGTCGCGGCAGGCGCTTTTCCGACGGCGGACGCGTCGCCAGCCAGTGCTGCAGGGCGGGCAGGTCGAGATGGGGCGCATCCAGTTCGATGCGGCGTGCCACCAGTTCGCGCGTGCGCAGCGTCGACCAGGGCAGGGCGACATGGATGCGTCGCGCCGTCAGCAGCAGGTTGGGCGCGCCCGGTTCGCGCACGCGCACGTTGCGCAGCACCAGCAGGGGCGTGCCGCGCAGCCGGTATTCGGTGATGCCGTCGGCGTGGATTTCCAGGCCGAGCGCGGCGCCGAGCTGGCGGGTGACCAGTGCGGCAACACTGCGCGGACGCGACAGCCAGTACAGCGCGACAAGCAGCGCGACCGCGACCAGCGCGAGGACGAGCAGGGTGCGGCGGCGACGCGTCATCCGGTGCCGAGTGCGTCCGGCAGCAGCGCGTCGACGAAGGCTTCGGCGTCGAACACGCGCAGGTCTTCCGGGCGTTCGCCGATGCCCGCGAAGCGGATCGGGATGCCGAACTCGCGCGCCAGCGCGAACACCACGCCGCCCTTCGCGGTGCCGTCGAGCTTGGTGACCACCAGCCCGGTGACGCCGACCGCGGCGTGGAACTGGCGCAGCTGCGACAGCGCGTTCTGCCCGGTGGTGCCGTCGATCACCATCAGCACTTCATGCGGCGCGGAGGCATCGAGCTTCTGGATCACGCGCTTGATCTTGCCCAGCTCGGCCATCAGGCCCTGTTGCGTGTGCAGGCGACCGGCGGTGTCGGCGATCAGCACTTCGGTGCCGCGTGCCTTGGCCGCCTGCAACGCATCGAACGCGACCGAGGCCGCATCGGCGTTCTGGCCCTGCGCAACGACCGGCACGCCGTTGCGCTCGCCCCAGGCCTGCAACTGGGCCACGGCGGCGGCGCGGAAGGTGTCGCCCGCGGCGAGCATCAGCGGACGACCTTCGTCCTTGAAGCGCTTGGCCAGCTTGCCGATGGTGGTGGTCTTGCCGACGCCGTTGACGCCGACGGTCAGCAGCACGAAGGGGCGGGCCGCGCGATCTATCTGCAGCGGCTGCGCGACCGGTTGCAGCATCGCGATGAGGTCGCCGCGCAGCGCCGCCAGCAGCGCGTTGGCGTCGGCGAACTCGCGTGCCTTCATGCGCTTGCGCAGGTCGGCGACGAGTTGCGTGGTCGCGGCGACGCCCACGTCGGCCATCAGCAACGCCGTCTCGATCTCGTCGAGCAGGTCGTCGTCCAGGCGCGGGTTGCGCGAGAACAGGCCGCCGAGCGTGCGTGCGAAGGCGCTGCCGCGCAGGCGTTCGCGCCAGCCCTTCTTGCCGGGCGCTGCCGCCGCGGTGTCGTCGCCGGTTGCAGCGGCAACGTCCCCGGTTGCCGCCACGTTGTCGGTTTCGGCCGGCGCGCGCTGCGCGGGTTCGGTTTCCATCGCGGCGGCGATGATTTCCGCGGGCACCGCTTCTGTCGTGGCGGTTTCGAGGCCGACATCCGCGCCGGCGCCGGTCTCGCCCTGTGGCGCCTGCGGCTGCGGCGGACGCGGTTCGGCGGGCGTCGCGGGCGACGCCTCGGGCTTCTTGCGGCGGAAAAAGTTGAGCATCGCGAGGGGGAAGCGGGAGTGCGCGAGAATGTGCACATGATAGCCCCCCGGCCCAGTCCCGCCCGATGAACCGTCCGCGCTCGAGTTCCATGCCCGCTGCGCCCGGCCGGGTCCGCATCATCGGTGGCCGCTGGCGCGGGACCCGGCTCGACGTGCCGATGGCGCCCGGCCTGCGCCCCACCAGCGATCGCGTGCGCGAGACGCTGTTCAACTGGCTGCAGCCCGTATTGCCGGGCGCACGCGTGCTCGACCTGTTCGCCGGCAGCGGCGCGCTCGGACTGGAGGCGCTGTCGCGCGGCGCGGCGTCGGCCGTGCTGGTCGAGCGCGACGCGAAACTCGCCGCGGCGCTGCGCACCACGGCCACGCGCCTGCAGGGCGGCGAGGCGGCGAACGTGGTGTGCGCGGACGCGCTGGGCTGGCTGCACGGGCAGCCCGAGGCCGGGTTCGACCTCGCCTTCGTCGATCCGCCCTTCGATGCGAATGTCTGGGCCGGCGTGCTGCCGCTGCTGGCGCCGAAGCTCGCCCGCAATGCCTGGCTCTACGTGGAGGCGCCGCACGCCGCCGTGGCCGCGCCGCCGGCGGAGTGGGCGCTGCACCGCGAGGGCAGCACCCGCGAGGTCCGCTACGCGCTGTACCGTCGGCGGGCAGATGCCGCCGTCGATGCCGGGGGCGGCGCCACTGCTACACTGGCGCCCAATCCGGCCGGGCCAGCCGCCACATCGCCGATCTGAGCGAGCCAACTCCGAGCGAACCACCCGCGCATGACCGCCCGCAACCGCATCGCCGTCTATCCCGGCACCTTCGACCCGATCACCAATGGCCACGTCGACCTCGTCGACCGGGCCGCGCCGCTGTTCGAGCGGATGATCATCGGTGTCGCCGCCAGCCCGGGCAAAGGGCCGGCGCTGCCGCTGGAGTTGCGCGTGCAGCTGGCACGCGACGCGCTCGCCCGGCACGGCAACGTCGAGGTGGTCGGCTTCGCCGGGCTGCTCGCGCATTTCGTCGAGGAAGTGGGCGCGGGGGTGCTGATGCGCGGCCTGCGCGCGGTTTCGGACTTCGAATACGAGTTCCAGCTGGCGAGCATGAACCGCCACCTGATCCCCGGCGTGGAGACGCTGTTCCTCACGCCGGCCGAGCAATACGGTTTCATTTCCTCATCGCTGGTTCGCGAGATCGCCCGCCTCGGCGGCGATGTCTCCGGCTTCGTGCCACCGGCGGTCGCCTCCGCGTTGCAGGCGCAATGGCAGCGCAACAACGTTGCATGACCCATCCGCAATACCCACGCACAACCACGCATTACCAAGACTGGGGGAGTTCCCGATGAAGATTTCGACCCGACTGCTGCTCGCCGCCTGCCTCGCGCTGCCCCTGCTGGGCGCCTGCAAGAAGGAGGAAGCCGCGCAGGAAACCGCCAAGGCTCCGGTCGCCGTGCCGACCGTCGCCACCGACGAGAACGCATGGAACGCGTACCTGACCGACGTGGTCACCCGCAACCTCGACAACGCGACCAGCACCTACGTCTACACGCTGCCGGCCGATTCGTCCGCCGACTTCCAGGGTTCCTACGACCGCCAGCTGGAGAAGGCGGAAGGCGACATGATGCGTGGTGGCGTGGAAGGCACGCTGCTCGCGTTCGGTGGCCCGAACTCGGCCAAGAGCGCCGATCTGGCCGTGGCCGCGTTCGCCAAGGCCGAAGCGGGCACCATGAAGGGCGTGAAGGTGCTCTTCATCGGCGCGCAGGCGGACAGCGATCGGGTCAAGGCTGCGGTCGATCCGTCCGGCGCCACCTACAAGTTCGTCGACGCGAAGTAATCGGGCCCGCCCGCGTCCGTTTCTGGCGGGCGCGGGCAGTTTGGCTGGAAAGAGTTGCTGTAACCATGGCGCTGAAGATCAACGAGCTCTGCGTCAATTGCGACGTCTGCGAACCGGCGTGCCCGAACCAGGCCATCTCGCAGGGCGAAACCATCTACGTGATCGATCCCGCGCGCTGCACCGAGTGCGTGGGGCATTTCGACGAACCGCAATGCGTGGTCGTCTGTCCGGTCGAATGCATCGATCCGGATCCCGCGTTTCCCGAATCCAACGAACAGTTGCTGGCCAAGCTGGCGCGCCTGCAGGCGCAGGGCTGATGCCGGCTCCGACGCTGTTCGCGCAAAGCCTGTGTGCCTGAACCTGTCTGCTGAAGTCTGTCCGTTGAAACCCGTCCGTCGATCCGCCCAGCGGAGGAGTGACTGCCCGTGACGAAGATGCCCCGGCCGCTGCACACGCTGATCCTCGCCCTGGTGTTGTGCGTGCCGACCGTGGCGCCCGCCGCGCAGGCGCCCCGTGACGACGCATCCGTCGCGCCGCTGGCGAAGCCGCCGGGCGCCGCCATCGCCAGCGGCCACGCCCTGGCGACGCAGGCGGGAATCGACATGATCCGCGCCGGCGGCAATGCCTTCGATGCCGCGGTGGCCGTGTCGGCCACGCTGTCGGTGGTCGAACCGATCAGTTCCGGCATCGGCGGCGGCGGTTTCTTCCTGCTGCACGATGCGAAGAGCGGTCGCGACATCTTCGTCGACGCCCGCGAGACCGCGCCGGCTGCCGCGACGCCTGCGGCCTTCCTTGACGCGAACGGCGAGCTCAACCGCGATCGTGCCACCAACGGGCCGTGGTCCGCGGGCATCCCGGGGTTGCCCGCCGCGCTCGTGCACCTCACGGAGAAATACGGCCGGCTGCCGCTGAATACCACGCTGGCACCGGCGATCCGCCTGGCGCGCGAGGGCTTCGAGATCTACCCGCGCCTGGAGAAGGGCTACGCCAGCCGCCGCCAGGTGATGGAGCGTTATCGCGGCACGCGCGCCGTGTTCCTCGCCGACGGCACGCCGCCGACGGCGGGCGAAATCCTCAAGCAACCGGAACTGGCGCGCACGCTGGAACTGATCGCGGAAAAGGGCTTCGACGGCTTCTACCGCGGCGAGACCGCGAAGAAACTGCTGGCCGCGGTGAAGGAGGAAGGCGGCCGCTGGCGCGCCGACGAACTCGCCGGCTACGTGGTCAAGGAGCGCGAGCCGCTGCGGTTCCGCTATCGCGGCTGGGACGTCACCACCGCGCCGCCGCCGTCGTCGGGCGGTGTCGCGCTGGCGCAGATGCTGCAGATCCTCGAAGGCTGGGACCTGGCCAGGCTCGACGACGCACACCGCCACCACGTCGTCGTCGAAGCGATGCGCCGCGCGTATCGCGATCGCACCATCTACCTGGGCGATCCGGATTTCGTGAAGGTGCCGGTGCGGCGCCTGGCGAGCGCGGACTACGCCGCCGGCCTGCGCGCCACCATCCACCCCGACAAGGCCACGCCCAGCGCGTTGCTGTCGGGACAGCCCGCGCCGCTGGAGGATGACGAGACCACGCACTTCTCGATCCTCGATGCCGAAGGCAACCGCGTCTCCGCGACGCAGACGGTGAACCTGCTCTACGGCTCGGGCATGGTCGCGCCCGGCACCGGCGTGCTGTTGAACAACGAGATGGACGACTTCGCCCTGCGCCCCGGCACGCCCAATGCGTTCGGCGTGATGGGCTTCGCCGCCAATGCGCCGGAAGCGGGCAAGCGCATGCTCAGTTCGATGACGCCGAGCTTCATCGAATCCAAGGACAGGCTCGCCGCGATCGGCGCGCCCGGCGGCAGCCGCATCATCACCGAAGTGCTGGTGGGCATCCTCGGCTACGACGCGGGACTGAATGCGCAGCAGGTCGCCGCGCTGTCGCGCTTCCACCACCAGTGGCTGCCGGACGTGATTTCGGCGGAAACGGGCGCCATCGACCCGGCGACGGTCGCGGCATTGCAGGCGATGGGCCACACCGTCAACGCCGCCGAAGCCAACTGGGGCAACCTGCAGACGGTGTCGTGGGACAAGCGCACCGGCGCGCTGGAAGGCGGCACCGATCCGCGCAATCCCGTGGGCAGCGCCGAGGTCCTGAACGCCAGCGAACAGCCACGGCGCTGACGGCGAAGCAAACGCACCGGCTTCGCCGCAGCCGCATTCGGCGCGATAATCCGCGCATGCCCTCATTTGGAATGCGGCGATGAAACTCTGGTCCCTGCTCGGCAACAGCCAGAAGCTCGATGGCGGCGCCATGTTCGGCAACGCGCCGCGGGCGATGTGGGAGAAGTGGTCGCCACCGGATGCGCACAACCGCATCGACCTGGCGTGCCGCGCGCTGCTGGCGACGCCGCTGGCCGGCAAGACGGTGCTGTTCGAGTCCGGCATCGGCGCGTTCTTCGAACCGAAGCTGCGCGAGCGCTACGGCGTCAACGAAGAGCGCCACGTGCTGCTGGATTCGCTCGCGGCGGCGGGATTCAAGCCGGAGGACATCGACGTGGTGGTGCTGTCGCACCTGCACTTCGACCACGCCGGCGGCGTACTGGCGAAGTGGGAGGAGGGCGCACCGCCGCGCCTGGCGTTCCCCAACGCCAGCTACCTCGTCGGTCGCGAACACTGGGAGCGCGCGCAGCACCCGCACCCCCGCGATCGCGCCAGCTTCATCGCCGAGCTGCCCGGCCTGCTGGAATCGACCGGCCGCCTCGAACTCGTCGAGGGCGCGCATTCGAAGCTGCTCGGCGCCGCGGTGCGTTTCCATTACAGCGACGGCCACACGCCTGGGCTGATGCTGGCGGAAATCGTCGGCCCGGAGGCCGTAAACGGCGATGCGCACGGCGGCGTGGTGTTCTGCGCGGACCTGATCCCGGGCCGCCCGTGGGTGCACGTGCCGATCACGATGGGCTACGACCGCAATGCCGAACTGCTGATCGACGAGAAGAAGCAGTTCCTCGAAGACAAGCTCGCGCGCAACGTGCACCTGTTCTTCACCCACGATCCGGGTTGCGCGCTGGCGCAGGTGACGCGCGACGAGAAGGGGCGCTTCGGTACCGCCCACGAAGTCGCCGAGCTGCAGGCCAGGAGCCTGGCGGCATGACCGTATCCGCCACGCCACGCGCGCTGTTCGCGTCCGCGCTGGCGGTGCTGTCGTTGCTGCCGGCCGCGCCGGCTTCCGCGCAGGCCGAGCCGGAAGGGTTCCCCGACCCCGGCGCCGCGCTTGTCGATCCCGACTTCAAGGTCGGCACGCGCGAATTCGGCCTCGATCGCCGCGTCGAGATGTACCAGTGGCGCCTGGGCGAACGCGGTTACGAGCAGGTATGGCACGGCGCCTGGATCGATTCGGCCGGCTTCGACGCCGCGCATGCGAATCCGCCGAAGCTGCTGCTCGACAACCGCCGCTGGTGGGCGGAGCAGCCGACGCTGGATGGCAAGCCGCTCGATCCGGCGGTGCTGCGCAGCCTGGGCGAATGGCGCGTGCTGCGTCCCGGCTTCTCGCGGCTGCCGGCCAACCTGGCGGCTTCGTTCCAGCCGGAAGGCGAGGGGCTGGGCAGCGCCGAGAATCCGCTCGAGCCGCAGATCGGCGACCTGCGCGTCACCTGGCGTGAGCTGGTGCTGCCGCCGTTGGCCGGCAAGGTCGCCCTGCGCGATGGCGCGTGGCGGCTGGTGGAAGATCCGGTGGCGCCGCGCGCGAATCCGCCGGCAACCGTGGCGGCGACGCCGCCGCAGCACGCGCAGCGCATGTGGCCGTTCTTCGGCTCGGGCCTGGTGGTGATCGTGGCGATCGCCGTGGCCGCGCGACGCCGGCGCCGGCACCACCCGAAGTGAAGTAGCGCGTTCGACCGCAGCGGTGCGGCTTATTCGTGCCGCGTGCCGAAGATCTTGTCGCCCGCGTCACCCAGTCCCGGCAGGATGTAGCCGACCTCGTTGAGGCGTTCGTCGACCGCGGCCGTGTAGACCTCCACGTCCGGGTGCCTGGCTTCCAGCGCGCGCAGCCCCTCGGGCGCGGCCACCAGGAACAGGCCCTTGATGCGCTTGCAGCCCGCGGCCTTCAGCATGTCGACCGTGGCGACCAGGGTGCCGCCGGTCGCCAGCATCGGGTCGAGGATGATCGCGGTGCGTTCGTCCATGCGACCGGTGAGTTTTTCGTAGTAGCCGGTGGGCTGCAGCGTGCGTTCGTCGCGCTGCAGGCCGACCACGCCGACCTTGGCCGCGGGGATCAGTTCGAGCACGCCGGGCAGCATGCCCAGGCCCGCACGCAGGATCGGCACCAGGGTGACCTTGGCGCCCTTGATGCGATGTGTCTTGACCGGGCCGGCCCAGCCGTCGATGACGACTTCCTCGGTCTCGAGGTCGGCGGTGGCCTCGTAGGTCAGCAGCGTCGCGACTTCGGAGGCGAGTTCGCGGAATTCCTTGGTGCTGATGCCGGCGGCCCGCATCAGGCCGAGCTTGTGGCGGACCAGGGGGTGGCGGACTTCGGTGATTTTCATGGCGGGAGGGTAGCGCAAGTTGTCTTTGCCTTCGCTTCTCCCCGCTGTGCGGGGAGAAGCTGCCCGCAGGGCTGATGAGGGGAGGCGAGCGCAGCGAGCTGCTTTCGTTTTACCGGCGAGCAAAGCAACAGCAGCTCGCTGCGCTCGCCCCCTCACCCGCCTTCGGCACCCTCTCCCCGCAAGGCGGGGAGAGGGACAAGACACTGCTCCCCCGTTGGCAATGGAATAAGGGAAACCCTGAAAAGCAGAAGGCCGGGATAACCCGGCCTTCCGTCGTGCCTGCGAGGGCGTGGTGCGTTACGCCGCAGCCGCCTGCTGCGCGCGCGGACCTTCCTTCAGCGCGCGGGCGACCATCGCCACGACCAGGTCGATCTCCTCACTGGTGATGCCGAAGGTCGGGGTGAAGCGCAGCGAATTGACGCCGCCGTGGATCACGCCGATGCCGTGTTCGCGCAGCCATTCTTCGGTCGAGCCGGCGCCGTAGCACTTGAACTCGTTCGACAGCTCGCACGAGAACAGCAGGCCGGTGCCCTGGACCTTGGTGATCATGCCGCCGAGTTCGGCCTTCAGCTTCTCCAGCTTGTCGGTCGCTTCCTTGCCCTTGGCGCGGATGTTCTCGCGCAGTTCCGGCGTCACCTGCTTGAGCACCGCCACCGCGACATCGAGCGCGCGCGGGTTGGTGGTCATGGTGTTGCCGTACAGGCCCTTCTTGTAGATCTCGCCGGTGCGCTTGCTCACCGCGAGCACCGACAGCGGGTACTGACCGGCGTTGAGCGCCTTCGAATAGGTCTCCATGTCCGGAGCTTCAACGTTCTCGAAGCCGGGATAGTCGATGATCGACAGCACGCCGTTGGCGCGCAGGCCGGCCTGGATCGAGTCGACCAGCAGCAGCGAACCGTGCGCCTTGGTCAGCTCGCGCGCGGCGTTGTAGAACGCCACCGGCACGCCGCGGCCCGGGTCGCCTTCGCCCATCACCGGCTCGAGGAACATCGCTTCGATGAACCAGCCGTTGGCATCGGCATCGGCGAAGACCTTCTTCAGCGCGTCGACGTCGTAGGGCTCGACCGTCAGCACGGTGTCCTCGCCGCGGAAGCTGGCCAGGTGCTGGACGTAGGTCTTGCGGCTGGAATCCGAATACAGCGCCGGACGCTCCGTGCGGCCGTGGAAGCTGCCCTTCACGACCAGGCGCTTGATCGCGCGGCCGGCGTGCTTCGCGCCCGCGTCGGTCATGGTCTTGGCGTTGGCATCGACGATGCGCGAGGCCAGCGAGACCGATTCCGAACCGGAGTTCAGGCACAGGAACTTGTCGTACGGACAGGCGCCGCGGCTGAGGCCAATGGCGGCGCGGATCGCCTTCTCGAAGCGCAGCTGCGACAGCGAGGCGGTCATGATGTTGGCCATCGCCTGCGGCTTGGCCATGGCATCGATCACCACCTGCGGGGTGTGGCCGAAGCCGAGCATGCCGTAGCCGCCGGAGTCGTGCAGGACCGCGCCCTTGAGGGTGACGATCCAGGGGCCGCGAGCGGCGAGGGCGACGTACGGGTTCACGCCGTCGTCCGGGTAGAAGTTGACGTAGCCGGCCTGCACGGCGCGCAGCTGCGCGTCCTCGTCCAGGTCGAGCAGGCCAGCGAAGTCGGCCTTGATCGCCGCGTACTCGGCGGCCGCGGCATCGACGGCGGCGACCAGGTCGGGGTGCGAGGCGGCAAACTGGGCGATGACCGCGTCATCGAGACCGACGGTGCGGCGCTTGCCGGCGTGGGCGCGCAGGGGCGCGAGTTTGGCGGTGAGGGCCATGAAGGTCTCCTGAGATGGGGCCATCTGCCCATTATCTGGAATAATTCGTCGATCGGTAGTGCGGATTTGGACGAAATAATCGTATATTTCGTCAATCCGACGAGACTTGCCGCTCTTTTGTGAAGATCACCGCCTCCGACCAGCAACTGCTGACCGTGCTCCGGGAAAACGCCCGGGCCTCGACCGCCGACATCGCCCGCCGGCTCAAGCTCTCGCGCACCACGGTGCAGAGCCGCATCGAGCGGCTCGAGCGCGAGGGCGTGATCGGCGGCTACACCGTGCGCGTCAACGACACGGCCGAACGCGGCCACATCCGCGCCCACATCATGATCACGGTGCTGCCCAAGCAGATGCCCGCGGTGGTGGACGCGCTGCGGGCGATGCCGGAAGTGCGGGCGCTGCATTCGGTGAGCGGGCCCTTCGACCTGGTGGCGATGGGCGTGGTCCCCACCGCGGCGGAAATGGACGAGCTGACCGACCGGATCGGCGCCATCGACGGCGTCGAGCGGACCACGTCCTCGATCATCCTGTCGGCCAAGTTCGAGCGTTGAAGCAGCGCTGGAAGGCCTGTCGTTCCGAGTACCGCGAGGGACCGGCTTTTTCCGGGGGACGGCGAACAGCAGGTCCCTCGCTGCGCCCGGGATGACACCTGAGCGGGTAATCGAGCCGCAAGTCCTACAATTACGCGTTTTCCGCCGTCCCAGCCGACTTTGAAGAAATCCGACTTCCACTACGACCTGCCGCCCGAGCTCATCGCGCAGGCGCCGCTTCCCGAACGTTCGGCCAGCCGCCTCCTGGTGGTGCCGCCGGGCGCCGACGTGGCGACCGCAGGCCACGCCTCCGAATGGCACTTCGAGGACCGGAGCTTCCGCGAGCTGCCGTCGCTGCTGCGCGCCGGCGACCTGCTGGTGTTCAACGACACGCGGGTGATTCCCGCGCGCCTGTTCGGGCAGAAGGCCACCGGCGGCCGTGTCGAGATCCTGATCGAACGCCTGCTCGGCGGTTTCGACGCGCGCGTGCAGCTGGGCGTGAGCAAGTCGCCCAAGCCGGGCGCGCGCATCGCCCTCGACGCCGGCGGCGAACTGGAAGTGCTGGATCGCGACGGCGAGTTCTACGTCGTCCGCTTCCACGTGCCCGAATCGCTGGAGCAATGGCTGCTGCATGCGGGGCGCCTGCCGCTGCCGCCGTACATCCAGCGCGAACCCGGTGCCGATGACGACGAGCGTTACCAGACCGTGTTCGCGCGCGAAGTGGGCGCCGTGGCCGCGCCGACGGCCGGGCTGCACTTCGACGACGCGCTGCTGGACGCGCTGCGCGCGCAGGGCGTGCAGTTCGGGCACGTGACCCTGCACGTGGGCGCGGGCACCTTCCAGCCGGTGCGCGTCGACGATCTCGCCCAGCACGTGATGCACAGCGAATGGCTCAACGTCGGTGCCGAACTGATCGAACAGATCCGTCGCACGCGCGCCGCGGGCGGGCGCGTGGTCGCGGTGGGCACGACCGTGGTGCGCGCGCTGGAAAGCGCTATGCGCGACGGGGAGTTGCAGCCGTTTGCCGGCGAGACGCGCCTGTTCATCCTGCCCGGTTACCGCATCCGCTCGGTGGATGCGCTGATCACCAACTTCCACTTGCCGGAAAGCACGCTGCTGATGCTGGTGTCGGCCTTCGCCGGCAAGGCGCGCATGTTCGCCGCCTACGAACATGCGATCCGCGAGCGCTACCGGTTCTTCTCCTATGGCGACGCGATGCTGCTGTATCCGCAGGCGGGCGAATGAGATACGTGGATTCGTCGTCCCGGCCAATGCCGGGATCCAGCCTCGGGTTTTCGCCGTGGAGAGTCGGCAGCAACAGCCGGATCCCGGCAGCCGCCGGCATGACGCGCAAGAACAACAGCAAAAGCGGGTCGTAGCATGAGCCGGATGTCGTTCCAACTCCTGACCACCGACGGCGCCGCGCGCCGCGGCCGGCTCACGTTCCCGCGCGGCACGGTGGAAACCCCGGCGTTCATGCCGGTGGGCACCTACGGCTCGGTGAAGGGCGTACTGCCGGAACAGGTGCGCGAACTCGGCGCCGAGATCATCCTCGGCAACACCTTCCACCTGTTCCTGCGTCCGGGACTGGACGTGATCGGCGACCACGGCGGCCTGCACGGCTTCGCGCGCTGGGATGGACCGATCCTCACCGATTCGGGCGGTTTCCAGGTGTTCTCGCTGGCGCACAAGCGCAAGATCACCGAGGCCGGCGTGACTTTCGCCGCGCCGACCGATGGCAGCAAGGTCTTCCTCGGCCCCGAGGAAAGCATGCACATCCAGAAGGTGCTCGGCTCCGACATCGTGATGATCTTCGACGAGTGCCCGCCGGTGCACGTCGACGGCAAGCCGGTCGGCGAGGACCTGGTGAAGCGCTCGATGGAGTTGTCGCTGCGCTGGGCCGAACGCAGCAAGCGCGCGCACGAAGGCAACGACGCGGCGCTGTTCGGCATCGTCCAGGGCGGCGTGCACCGCGACTTGCGCACCCGCTCTGCGACGGCGCTGCAGGAGATCGGCTTCGACGGCTACGCCATCGGCGGCCTCGCCGTGGGCGAAACCGAGGCCGAGCGCAACGCCATGCTCGAACACACCGCGCCGCAGCTGCCGGGCGACCGGCCGCGCTACCTCATGGGTGTGGGCCGCCCCGAGGACCTGGTGGAAGCGGTCGCGCGCGGCGTCGACATGTTCGACTGCGTGATGCCGACCCGCAACGCGCGTAACGGCCACTTCTTCACGTCCACGGGCGCGGTGCGCATCCGCAACGCGATGTACGAGCGCGACACGCGGCCGATCGAAGAGGGCTGCGACTGCTACACCTGCCGCAACGGCTTCAGCCGCAGCTACCTGCGCCACCTGGACCGCTGCAACGAAATGCTCGGCCCGGTACTGGGCACCCTGCACAACCTGCGCCACTACCAGCGGTTGATGGCGGGGATGCGCGAGGCGATCGCCGCGGGAACCTTCGCCGCGTTCCGGGAGTCCTTCTACGCCGCCCGGTCCCTGCCGGTACCCTAGGGCGTTTCCGGGCTGCGCCCGGGAAACCCCAAAGTTTGCCGTGCAAACTTTGGGCCCCGCCGCGCGCTGCCACACCCCCATTCGCACCTGCGGTGCGAATCGCCCCCTGACTCAGGGGGCTGCCAGGGTCCGGTGTTGGCGACGTGGCATAATCCGCCGTTATTTCGCATCCGGACGCATCCAAGATGAACCTGCTCGACCTCCTGATCGCCCCCGCCTACGCCCAGACTGCCGCCGCGCAGCCGCAGGGCATGGGTGGCTTCGGCCTGCTGATGCCCATCGCGCTGATCGCGATCATGTACTTCCTGATGATCCGCCCGCAGATGAAGCGCCAGAAGGAACACCGCGGCATGCTCGAGAAGCTGTCGAAGGGCGACGAAGTGCTGACCAACGGCGGCATCGCCGGCGTGGTGGCCGACATCGGCGAGAACTTCGTCACGGTCGAGGTGGCCGACAACGTCCGCCTGCGCATCCAGAAGGGCGCCATCGCCAACGTCCTGCCCAAGGGCACCTTGAAGTCGGCCTAATCCGCCGCCACCACGTTCTGCATGCTGGCGGCCGGGGAGCTGCCACGGGATCTCTTCGATGCTGACTTACGCACGCTGGAAATACGCTGCCTTCCTGATCGTCCTGCTGCTCAGTGCCGTTTACGCGGTGCCGAACCTGTTTCCGCAGGATCCATCGGTGCAGGTCACTGCCAATCGCGGCGCTCCGGTCGATGAGGCGCTGCGCACGCGCGTCGCCGCCAGCCTGCAGAAGGCCGGTGTCACCGCCAAGCAGGTGGAACTGGATACCAAGAAGAACAACCTGCTGGTCCGCCTCGCGAGCCCGGACGTCCAGGTCAAGGCGGCCGACGCGCTGCGCCCGGAGCTGGGCAGCGACTACATCGTCGCGCTCAACATCGCCTCGACCGTGCCGGACTGGCTGGAGAAGTTCGGCGCGCGCCCGATGTCGCTGGGCCTCGACCTGCAGGGTGGCGTGCACTTCCTGATGCAGGTCGACCAGAAGGCGGCGCTGGAAAAGCGTCTTGAAGCCACCACCGAAGACCTGCGCGTGCTGTTGCGTGACAAGCGCATCGCCTACATCTCGGTCGATCGCCGTCCCGACAACAGCATCGTCGCCACGCTGCGCGATGCGGCCGCCGCCAGTGCGGCGGCGGGCGTCATCGTCAAGGGCCAGCCGACGCTGCTGCAGCAGATGCAGGGCAACCAGATCGTCCTGCAGGTGCAGCCGGCGGAACTGCAGAAGTACGCCGCGGACGCCATCGACCAGAACGTCTCCACCCTGCGCAACCGCGTGAACGCGCTCGGCGTCGCCGAGCCGGTCATCCAGCGCCAGGGCAACGACCGCATCGTCGTCGAGCTGCCGGGCGTGCAGGACACCGCGCAGGCCAAGCGCATGATCGGCGCGACGGCCACCCTGGAATACCGCGCCGTGGTCGAAGGCAATGCCTTCGATGCGGTCGAATCCGGCAACGTGCCGCCGGAAGCGCGCGTCTATTACCGCCGTGAACGCGGTCCGGACGGCAAGCCGATGCCGATCCTGCTCAACAAGCGCGTGATCGCCTCGGGCGACCAGCTGGTCGGCGCCACCACCGGCATCGATTCGCAGAGCGGCACCCCGACCGTGTCGGTGCGCCTGAACAGCGCCGGCGGCCAGCGCATGTTCGACTTCACCAGCGAGAACGTCGGCAAGCCGATGGCGGTGGTGTACATCGAGCGCCTGCCGGAAGTGAAGGTTGTCAACGGCCAGGAAATCCGCAGCACGCGCATCAACGAAGAAGTCGTTTCGGTCGCCACGATCAACGGCGTCTTCAGCAACGAATTCCAGACCACCGGCCTGAGCGGCCAGGAAGCGGCCGACCTGTCCAAGCTGCTGAAGTCCGGCTCGCTGGCCGCGCCGATGGACTTCGTCGAGGAACGCATCATCGGCCCGAGCCTGGGCAAGCAGAACGTCGAAAGCGGCCTGAAGGCGGTGACGTTCTCGTTCGCCTTCGCGCTGGTGTTCTTCCTGATCTACTACCGCATGTTCGGCGTGATCACCTGCATCGCGCTGCTGCTCAACCTGGTGATGGTGTTCGCGCTGATGTCGTTCTTCGGCGCGACGATGTCGCTGCCGGGCCTGGCGGGCATCGCGCTGACCGTCGGCATGTCGGTCGACGCCAACGTGCTGATCAATGAGCGCATCCGCGAAGAGTTGCGCCTGGGGCTGCCGCCGCAGACCGCGATCGCGACCGGTTACGACCGCGCCGCCGGCACCATCCTCGACGCCAACATCACCGCGTTCCTGGTGGGCCTGGCGATGGCTGCGTTCGGCACCGGCCCGCTGCGCGGCTTCGGCATCACCACGATGCTGGGCATCGCCACTTCGGCCTATACCGCTGTTTCCGTCTCGCGCGCGATCGCCACGCTGATCTACGGTGGCCGCCGCAAGTTGAAGTCGATCTGGATCTGAGGGAACCGCTGCCATGAAACCCTTCAACGTTTTCCCTTACGACAGCAAGATCAACTTCATGCGCGTGCGCATGATCTCGCTGGCCATCGCGGCGCTGCTGATGTTCGCCGCGATCGGGGCGATGGCCGTCAACGGCTTCAACTTCGCGCTCGACTTCACCGGTGGCGTTGGCGTCGAGCTGCGCTTCGCCAAGCCGGTCGAGGTCGAGGCCGTGCGTTCGAAGCTGGCCGCCGCCGGCTTCGACAACGCGCAGGTGCAGAGCTTCGGCACCGGCACCGATCTGCTGGTCCGCCTGCAGAAGGAAGAAGGTCGCCGCAACGAGGGCACCGGCAGCATCGCGCAGGACGTGCAGGCGGCGGCGTCCAGCGCCGACAACCCGGCCGAAGTGCGCAGCAGCGCGGAGATCAGCGCGCAGGTGGGCAAGGAGCTGCGCGACAAGGGCATCCTCGCCCTGGTGTTCGTGATCGTCGGCTTCATGATCTACATCTCGTTCCGCTTCGAGTGGAAGTTCGCCGTCGCGGCGATCATCACCACCCTGCACGACGTGGTGATCGTGGTCGGCTGGTTCGCGCTGAGCGGGCACGAGTTCGACCTGACCGTGCTGGCCGGTGCGCTGTCGGTGATGGGCTTCTCGGTCAACGACACCATCGTGGTGTTCGATCGCGTGCGCGAGAACTTCCGTTCGATGCGCGCCAGCCCGGAGGAGGTCCTCAACGCCTCGGTCAACCAGACCCTGTCGCGTACGGTGATCACCTCGTTCGTGGCTCTGCTGACCGTGCTGGCGCTGTACTTCTACGGTGGCGCCTCGCTGCGCGGCATGGCCGAGTCGCAGATCATCGGTATCGTGATCGGCACCCTGTCCTCGATCTTCGTCGCCTGCCCGCTGCTGATGTGGCTGGGTGTGAGCAAGCAGGACCTGATGCCGAAGGCGCGCGACGAAGCGGCGCTGGCGCGTCGCCCGTAATTCACGGCGCCAGTGAACGAAAAAGGCCGCGCAATGCGCGGCCTTTTTCTTTGTCGGGGATCGCGGGCTGGGTCGGCTCATCGACCCGGCGTTTACATCTGCGCGCAGCCGGGTCGATGGAGCCGACCCGGTCTACGTTCAATCCAATGCGTTGGCGTAGCCGGTCGCGACGATCTTGGTCTGCAGCGCATCGCAGATCTTCAGGTTGCCGGCAACGAGCGGGCGGCCCATCAGGCCGCGGGTGTCCATCGGGCCGGTGCTGCGGCCGCGGTAATCGACGACCTTGCCGCCGGCTTCGCGCACCATCAGCGCACCCGCGGCGATGTCCCACGGCTTCACGCCGGATTCGAAGTAGGCATCGGCGCGGCCGCAGGCCACGTAGGCCAGGTCCAGCGCCGCCGAGCCGGTGCGGCGGATGTCCTCGGCTTCCAGCAGCAGGGCATCGATGCACTTGAGCTGGGCGCTGAGGTTCTTGCGCTCGCGCGGCGGGAAGCCGGTGATCAGAAAGGCGCCGTTGAGGTCCTTGCGTTCGGCCACGCGGATGCGCTTGTCGTTGAGCGTGGCGCCGCTGCCCTTGCTGGCGGCGAAGATCTCGTTGCGCAGCGGGTCGAAGATCACGCCGTGGATCGGCTCGCCGTTCTCGACCAGGGCGATCGACACGCAGAAGTGCGGGAAGCCGTGCAGGTAGTTGCTGGTGCCATCGAGCGGGTCGATGACCCAGGTGAAGCGGCCCGAACCCTGCGCGCCGCCTTCCTCGCCGAGGATGGCGTAGTCGGGCGTGGCCCGGCGCAGTTCCTTGATCACGGCCGCTTCGGCCAGTCCGTCGACTTCGCTGGCGTAGTCCAGCCGGTCCTTCTCCACCACGTTGAGCGCGTCGAGCTTGTGCATGTTGCGCAGCAGGACGTTGCCCGCAGCGCGGGCGGCCTTGATCATGAGGGTGACGGCGGGTTTCTGCATGGCGGTACGAGCCTCTTGATCGGGGCGTGGGACGGGCTGGCGGTGCGAAAGAGCGGGCCGGCACCTGTGGCCGGGGCGCGGAGTTTACCATTGCCGCGCATGAGTACCGATCCGAACAATGCCCTGCACCCGGGGCCAGACAACGTCGCCGACCGCATCCGCATCGTCCTGGTCGGCACCCAGCACCCCGGCAACATCGGTTCGGCCGCCCGGGCGATGAAGACCATGGGCCTGTCCCGGCTGGTGCTGGTGGCGCCCGAACGCGCCCCGGACGCCGACTCCTACGCCCTGGCCGCGGGGGCGGACGACGTGCTGGCCGCCGCGGTCGTCCACGCCACCCTGGCCGAAGCCGTCGCCGACTGCCGCCTGGTCCTGGGCTGCACCGCGCGCAGCCGCCGGATCCAGCTGGAGGAGCTCGAGCCGCGCGCGGCCGGTGCCCGGGCGGTCGGGGAAGCGCTGGGCGGCGCCGAGATCGCGCTGGTGTTCGGCCGCGAACGCACCGGCCTGAGCAACGACGAGTACGAGCTGTGCCATCTCGCGGTGCACATCCCGGCCAACCCCGAGTACAGCTCGCTCAACCTGGCGATGGCGGTGCAGGTGCTCAGCTACGAGGTCCGCATGGCCGCATTGGCGGCCCGGCCGACGGCCGCCGTGGCCACGGACGAGGAGGAGCGCGAACCCCCGGCGTCGCACGCGCAGATGGAAGGATTCTTCGCCCAGCTGGCCGAGACCCTGGACGCCATCGACTTCCACAAGGGGCGGGCGCCGGAATCGGCGATGCGCAAGCTGCGGCGCCTGTTCCTGCGCGCGCAGCCCGATGCCCGCGAGGTCCGGATCCTGCGGGGGGTGCTGGCCGACGCGCAGCGGATGGCCCGCCTGGCCGGGGAGCGCGGGTAGGGCCTGCTAACGCCATGCGGACAGGCCGCGCCGGGCGTGGACGCGTGCGAGGCAAGGAAGAGCGAGGGCGCGCGTATGTCGATACGCAACCGAGCGATGACGTCGAACCGCGCCAACCGGCGCGGTGAGGTCGTGCGCGTCCACACCCGGCCCTTCGGGTTGCCCCTCAGGGGCCGCTAGGCGGCGCCGCGCGCCTTGACCTTGCAGTCAGCAAGGCGCGGCGGCACGCAACACCACCTGACGGCCCCTGAGGGGCAACGCGGCCTGTCCGCATGGCGTTAGCAGGCCCTGGCCCGTTCGCCGGTTCCGCGACCCGCGGCACCTCCCCAAGCCCGCGGTTTTTGCTTTAGTCTGCAACGTCGATTGCATCCCGGTTTCCACTGCTTGAGCGTCCGCCTGTCCGCCACATTGCGACGTATCGCCGCCCTGGCGCTCGCTTTCGCCCTGCTGCTGCCGATGTCGGCGTTCGCCGGCGATCCGGGCGTGCTCGTGCTCGGGCGGATCAGCGACGATCCCAAGGCGCACTACGAACAGCTCAAGGCGCTGCTCGACTACGTCGTGCCGCGGATGAAGGACGTGGGCATCCGCGAAGGCCGCATCCTCATGGCCAAGGACGCCACGCAGATGGCCAGCTACCTGCGCCGCGGCCGCGTCGACTGGGTCACCGAAACCGCGGGCACGGGCATGCTGCTGAAGCAGCGTGCCGGCGCCGAGCCGCTGCTGCTGACCGAGCGCGACGGCACCAGCCACTACCACTCGGTGTTCTTCGCCCGCACGGACAGCAGCGTCCGTTCGCTCGACGACCTGCGCGGGCACAGCGTCGCCTTCCAGCGTCCGACCTCCACCAGCGCCTACTTCCTGCCGGTCAGCGAACTCCTGCACCGCGGCAATTCGCTGGAGCTGCTGCTGTCGCCCACCGACAAGCTGGATTCGAGCGTGGTGGGTTACGTGTTCGCGCGTTCCGAACTCAACATCGCCACCTGGGTGCACAAGCGCCTGGTCGACGTGGGCGTGATGAGCAACCTCGACTGGGACAATCCGCGTCGCGTGCCGACGGCCTTCCGCCAGGACCTGCGCGTGATCGGTTCCACCGGCAACGTGCCGCGCGCGCTCGAACTGGTACGCGCCGACCTCGACCCGAAGGTCGAGGAGCGGCTGCGCCAGGTGCTGTGCCAGGCCGCCAAGGATCCGCAGGCGCGCGATGCGCTGCAGGGCTTCTTCCAGACGACCCGCTTCCTGCCGGTGGATGCCGCCTCGCGGCAGGCGCTGGACGACCTGGCCGACGGCGTCGCCCGCGTGCGCAGCGAAGTGGAATAGGGCACGGACACCATGCGGGCGATCGACAGGGCGATTTGCGGATGAACCTTCGCTACGGGCTGCAGGCCCGCTTCCTCGCCCTGATGGCGCTGGCGCTGCTGGTGGTGCTGGGCCTGATGACCCTGCTGTGGAGCCGGCAGGGGCGCATGCAGGCCGAAGTGGAAACCGTCACCCGCGACGGCATGGAGCGCATCGTCGGCGCGAGCGTGCGCCGACAGGGCGAGGGCATGGTCACGCAGCTGGCGGAATCGCTGGCCAACCCGCTCTATTACTTCGACCTCGACGCGATCGGCGTGCTCAGCCGCGCCGCCCTCAACCAGCCGGGCATCCGCTACGTGCTGGTGTACGACGGTGCCGGCAACATCCTCCACGACGGCAGCGAGGAGATTCCCAGCTACGGCAAGCGCATGGACGACGCGATGGCGCCGCAGGTGGTCGCGGCGCCGCAGCTGCTGACGCAGTTCAGCGACGACGTGATGGACGTGTCGGCGCCGGTACTGATCGGCAACGAGCGCATCGGCGGCGTGCGCGTGGGCTACGACCTGCGCGGCTTGCGCAACGACCAGGACGCCGCGGTCAGCGAGCTGCGCATGCGCCTGAACGAACTGGGCCGTCGCCAGCTGCTCTGGGTCGTGGTGCTCAGCGCCAGCCTGGTCGGCCTGGGCGTGCTGATGCTGTGGCTGATCCAGCGTTTCCTGGTGCAGCCGATCCGGCAGCTGGCCGATGCGGCGCATGCGATCGAGATGGGCCGCTTCGAAGTCGCGCGCACGCCCGTCAGCACCCGCAACGACGAGGTCGGCGACCTGCTGCGCGCCTTCAACCGCATGAACACGTCGGTAGCGCGCCACGATCGCGAGATCCGGCGCATGGCCTACACCGATGCGTTGACCAGCCTGGCCAACCGCCTCGCGTTCCGCGAAACCCTGGACGAACGCCTGCTGCAGATGCAGGGCGCGGGCCGCCAGTTGGCGTTGCTGTTCGCCGACATCGACGACTTCAAGCGCGTCAACGACACCCTCGGCCACGATGCCGGCGACGAAGTGCTGCTGCAGTTCGCGCAGCGCATCCGCGAAACCGTCAAGCGCATCGGCGGCGCCGGTGCGGCGCTGGCGCGGTTCGGCGGCGACGAGTTCGTGATCCTGGTCGAGCCCGACGCGCACACCGGGCAGGACGCGCGCGAAGTCGCCAGCCGCCTGGCCGAAGCGCTGGTCACCGAACTCGGGCAGCCGATCACCGTGCACGAACGACAGGTGTTCCTGGGGACCTCGATCGGCATCACCCTGTTCCCGCAGGACGCCGCGGGCGCCAACGCGCTGATGAAGAACGGCGACATCGCCATGTACCAGGCGAAGGTCGCGGGCAAGAACTGCTACCGCTTCTACAGCCGGGCGATGGACCAGGCGGTGGAGCGTCGCGTGCACCTGGAGCACGAGCTGCGCGGCGCCTGGGACCGCGGTGAACTGAGCCTGGTCTACCAGCCGGTCTACCGCGTGTCCGACAACGCCCTGCTCGGCGCCGAGGCCTTGCTGCGCTGGCAGCACCCCGAGCACGGCGCGATCGCGCCCTCGGTGTTCATCGATGTCGCCGAGCAGAGTGGCCTGATCGAAACCCTGGGCCCGCAGGTGCTGCGTGCGGCCTGCGAGGACGCGGTGCGCTGGAGCGCGCAGCGCGGCGATCGCGAGCCGCTGTTCGTGTCGGTCAACCTCTCGCCGCGCCAGCTGCGCAGCGGCGACCTGCCGCGCATCGTCGCCGACGTGCTGGGCGACACCGGATTGCATCCGCGCCAGCTGCACCTGGAGCTCACCGAAACCGCCGTGCTCGGCGACGAATCGCTCGCCAGCGCGATGCTGTCGCAGCTGCGCGACACCGGCGTGCAGGTATGGCTGGACGATTTCGGCACCGGGTTCTCCGGGCTCAGCCACCTGCGCCGCGTGCCCATCGACGGCGTGAAGATCGACCGCAGCTTCATCGCGGACATCCTGCGCGACCCGGACGACCTCGCGCTCACCACCGCGATCATCGCGATGGCGCATTCGCTCGGGATCATCGTGGTCGCCGAGGGCGTGGAGCGCGAAGGGCAGTACGAACTGCTGCGCGAGCGCGACTGCGACCTGGCCCAGGGCTACCTGCTGGGCCACCCGCTGCACATGGACGAGTTCCAGAAACTGCTGTGATCCGGCCGCGGCCGCATGCCGCGGTTGTCCGGCGCTAGGCAGGCACGTTCAGGCCAGCATCCCGAACCAGCGCGTCGCCGCGGCGGCGAGGCTGCCCGAGAGGATCCCGAACGCCGCGATCGCGACGACGCTGGCGCACCAGGCGCCGGCGAGCAGGCGACCGTCGCGTTCGAGCAGGGCCAGCGCGAACGGCAGCAGCAGCAGCGCGAACAGCACGTTGGTGAAGGGGATCGGCAGCGACAGCAGCAGGCCCAGCAGGATCAGGTTGAGGCCGGTGAAGGCGCTGGCCAGCGGATGGTCCAGCAGCACGTGCGTGCGCGGCTTCACCACCCGTTCCAGTTTCGCCAGCCACGGGCCGAGCCGGTCGCGGAACGTGGCCATGGCATGGCGGTGCGGGCCGCGCCGGCCGAGGAAGCCCGGCAGCCACGGCTCGTTGCGCCCGAACAGCAGCTGCACCCCCACCAGGATCACCAGCGGGCCGCTGATCACGCCGGCCACGCCGGGGATGAAGGCGGTGGGGATCGACAGGAACAGCAGCATGCCGAAGGCGCGCTCCTCCAGCCCGCCGAGCACGTCGACCAGGCGGATGGTCTCGGCGGGATCGCCCTGCGCGAAGCGGTCGAGCAGGGCGCGCGTACTGGCCTCCGGCGCCGCGGGCTTCCTGCCGTGATCAGGCGGCGCCGTCATCGTCGTTGCGGTCCTCGTCGCCGGGTTGGCGCTGCAGGAGCAGTTTGTCGATGCGCGGGCCGTCCAGGTCGACCACCTCGATGCGCCAGTCGTTCCAGCGGAAGTTCTCGCCCACGTGCGGGATGCGGCCGAAATGCGCGATCACCATGCCCGCCGCGGTGTGGAAGTCGTGCTCGAGTTCGCCGGGCAAGGCGCCGCCGCCGACCAGTTCGCGCAGTTCCTCCAGCGGCAGCGCGCCGTCGACGTACCAGGAGCCGTCCTCGCGCTCGACCACCGGCGGTTCGTGCTCGTCGTCCTCGTCCGACTGGTAGATGCGGCCCATCACCGCGCCCATGACGTCGTTGATGCTCACCACGCCGCTGACGTCGCCGTATTCGTCGACCACCAGGGCGAAGGACTGCTGTTCCTCGCGGAAGATCTCCAGCAGCTTCAGCGCGTGGGTCGATTCGGACACGAACAGCGCCTCGCGCAGCTCGCCGAACAGGTCCGGATCGGCATGGCCGAGGCGGTCCAGCAGCGTCTTCACTTCAAGGATGCCGGCGACGTCGCTGTCGCTGCCGCGGTAGACCGGGTAGCGCGAATAGGCGTGTTCGCGCATGGTCGCCAGGTTCTCCTCCAGCGACGCGGCGGCATCGAGCCAGGCGATGCGCACGCGCGGGGTCATCAGGCTCTCGGCAGTGCGGTCGCCGAGGCTGAGGACGCGGTTCATCATCTTGCGTTCGTCCGCGTCGATCACGCCCTGCTCGTGGCTTTCGCTGACCAGCAAGCGGATTTCCTCTTCCGTGACCCGCTCGTCGTTGCCGGTTCCCAGCCCGATCAGGCGCATGATCGTGCGCGTGCACCAGGCCAGCGTCATCACGAAGGGCTTGGCCGCCTTGGCGAAGAAATCCATCGGGAAGGCCACCGCCGTCGCGATCTGCTCCGGGCGCAGCGTGCCGATGCGCTTGGGCACCAGTTCGCCGACCAGGCCGAACAGGAACAGCATCAGCAGGAAGCCGGCGGCAAAACCAATCCTGCCGGCGTACGGCGCCAGCAGCGGGATGTTGCGCAGCGGCGCGGCGATCTCGTCGCCCATGGATTCGCCGCCGAAGTAGCCGGTGAGCAGGCTCAGCAGGGTGATCCACAGCTGCACGGCCGAGAGGAAGCTCTCGGGGTGCTCGGACAGCTCCAGTGCCTTGGCGGCGCGGCGACTGCCTTGCGCCATCTGCTTGAGCCGGCTCTTGCGCGAGGTCATCACCGCCATCTCCGACATCGCGAAGAAGGCGTTGAACAGGATCAGGGCGAGGACGATCAGGAAATGCAGCATTCGCGCCGGTCCATTGGGGGGAGATCAGCGCGGGCGCGCAGGGTCGGGGCCGGGCTGGCCGGGGTCGGGCACTGCGGTTTTGGGTCGTCGTCCATTGTCAGGGCGGCAGGAAGGGCGAGGGGATGTTAGCAGGCGGCCCCCGGGTGGCCCCGGACGGCTCCTGCAGTCATGGGGGCCGCGGCGAAGCGGCACAAGGCGGCAGCCTGTCGGCGGGGAATGGCCGAAACCGTCACCGAGCCGTCATAATCGCGCCCGCCGATCCGGCCCCACCTCATTTCCGTCTAACCGACGAGGCTTCCGCATGTTCTCCCTGCAAACCATCTTCGGCCAAGGCATGCAGTTCTATACGCTGCTGGAAGCGGCGGCGAACGCGGCCCACGACAGCACCAAGGCGCTGCACGCGATGTTGAAGGACACCGGGACCGGGCGCGCGCCGTCGCTGGACGCCTTCAAGCTGGCGCGCCAGCGCGAGCGCGAGGCCTCCGACAAGATCAGCCAGGAGCTGGTCAACAGCTTCATCACCCCGATCGAGCGCGAGGACATCGAGGCGCTCGGCTCGGCCCTGTACAAGATCCCCAAGCAGGTCGAGAAGTTCGCCGACCGCTATTCGCTGGCGCTCACCCACCTGGAAGGCATCGATTTCGCGCCGCGCGCGGCGATGCTGGAGCAGGCCGCCGCCGTGGTGGTGAAGATGGTCCACGAGCTGCGCGACATGAAGCTGGAGCGCATGAAGTCGCTCAACGACCAGCTGCGTTCGATCGAGATGGAAGCCGACCGGCTGATGCTGGAACTGTACCGCGACATCTACTCCGGCAAGCTCGACCACCTGCAGATGTTCCTGCTCAAGGAATTCTTCGAGATCCTGGAAAAGGCCATCGACCGCTGCCGCGAGGCGGGCGTGGTCGCCTACGAAATCGTGCTGAAGAACTCGTAAGCGACACCACCCGTAGGAGATGCGGTCATGCTGACCCTGGTTCTCGTCGTGGTGTTCGCGGCGTTGGTTTTCGAATACATCAACGGCTTCCACGACACCGCCAATTCCATCGCCACCGTCGTGGCCACCAAGGTGCTTTCGCCGATGCAGGCCGTGGGCCTGGCGGCGTCCATGAACCTGGTCGGCGCGCTGTGGGGCACGGCGGTCGCCAAGACCGTGGCCTCCGGCATCATCGACGCCGGCGTCGTCGACGTGACGTCGCAGCTGATCCTGTGCGCGCTGCTCGGCGGCATCGTCTGGAACCTGATCACCTGGGCGCTGGGCCTGCCGTCCTCGTCCTCGCACGCGCTGATCGGCGGCCTGTGCGGCGCGGCACTGGCGGCGGCATCCAACGACTTCCATTCGATCATCTGGTCGGAAGCGAAGGAGCCGATCTGGAAGAGCGGTGGCGTGCTGTGGAAGGTGATCGTGCCGATGGTGACCTCGCCGCTGCTGGGCTTCATCACCGGCGTGGCGGTCATGGGCCTGCTGTTCGCGATCATCTCCGGTATGGCCTCGTCCGGCGGCGTGCTGCGGCGCCTGGCGCGCCCGCGCTGGGTCAACGGGTTCTTCGGCAAGGCGCAGATCTTCAGTGCGGCCGGCATGGGCTTCGCGCACGGCTCCAACGACGCGCAGAAGACCATGGGCATCATCGCGCTGACCCTGGTCGCGGCGCAGGCCGACGGCACGCTCAACGACCTGCCGTCGTGGCTCGCCTTCCTGCATCCGTCGCAGGGCGCGATCGCCAACAAGGACATCGACACCTGGATCAAGCTGACCTGCGCCGTCGTCATGGCCGCGGGCACCGCGGCGGGCGGCTGGCGCATCATCAAGACGCTCGGTCACAAGCTGGTGAAACTGCATCCGATCCACGGCTTCGCCGCCGAGACCAGTGCGGCCTCGGTGATCCTGCTCGCTTCGAGCCTGGGCATCCCGGTGTCGACCACGCACAACATCTCGTCCGCGATCATGGGCGTGGGCGTGGCCAAGCGCTTCAACTCGATCAAGTGGACCGTGGTCGAGAAGATGATCTGGGCTTGGATCCTCACCATTCCCGCAGCCGGCGGATTCGCCTACGGGTTCTTCCGGCTGTTCCGGGCGATGGGCTGGGCCTGATCGCCGGCAGCGGACAGCGAATGCCCCGGAAACAGAAAAAGCCCGCGCAAGCGGGCTTTTTCTTTCACTGCGACCGGCCGCGAAGCCCGGCGGATCAGAGCAGGTCGCCACCCGCCGACATCATCCGCTCCATGCGGTCGCCGAGCCCGCCGATCTCCAGCACCAGGCGATCGACTTCCGAGGCATCGAGGCCTTCGTACGGGCGGTTCTCGACCAGCTGCAGGTAGGGCACGCCGTCGAGGTCGCCGATGGCGAGGTAGCCCACCACGCTCTGCCAGTTGAACGCGAGTGCGCGCCGCGGGTCCATGCCGGTGGTCGGCGCGATCGCCGTGCTCACGCGCAGGTAGGGCCGTCCGTCGTCGTCGTCGAGTTCGGAGAGGAAGATCGACTGGTGCCGCGTGCCCTTCTCCAGCGACAGCTCGATGCAGATCACCTCTTCGTCATGCATCGTCGCGTTGTAGGCAGTGGTGACGTGGCGGCGGATGGATTCGAAATTGCGCACGGGAAGCTCCTTGTGGCTTGGCCGCGATCGGTCATGCAGGACCCGCGCGGCATCGGCGGCTATGCTACCGCGATGGACGTGGACACGACCAAGCGCATACTCCAGGCGATCCGCGCGATCCCGAAAGGCGAGGTGGCCGGTTACGGCGAAGTGGCCCGTCGCGCCGGTTTGCCGGGGCGTGCACGCCTGGTGGCGCGGCTGCTGAGCCAGAACGAAGACCGCAAGCTGCCGTGGCATCGCGTGCTGCGTTCCGACGGCCGCATCGCCTTCCCCGAAGGTTCCGCGGAATGGCGTGAACAGGGCGCGCGGTTGCGCAGCGAAGGCGTGGTCGTCGAGAACGGGCGCGTCCACGGCCAGCGCGCGGCGGTGACCGCGGAGGAGGCGCTGGATGCGGCCGTATGGGGCGCGCCGCCGCCGGCGCCGCGAGCCAAGGCTGGCAAGAGCGCAGCCAAGAAGAAGCCAGCCAAGAAGGCAGCCAAGAAGGCAGTCAAGAAGGCAGTCAAGACCACCCGGGCGATCGCGCGACGTTGACCGTGTCGGCAGGCGCGCACCGGCAACCGCGCCAATCCCGGTACCATGTGGCTTCCCCCGAGGTGCCCGATGTTCTCCCGACTTCCCCCCGTTACCAAGGGCTTGTTGATCGCCAACGGCCTGATGTTCCTGCTGCAGTGGCTGCTGGGCGACGAGCAGCTCTCGGCCCTGGCGTTGTGGCCGATCGGCATCGACGGCAATCCGTTCTCGCAGGGCTTCATGCCCTGGCAGCTGCTGACCTACAGCTTCCTGCACGGCAACCTGCCGCACATCGCGTTCAACATGCTCACGCTGGCGATGTTCGGCTCGCAGATCGAATACGTCTGGGGCGCGAAGCGCTTCCTCAACTACTACCTCGTGTGCGTCGCCGGCGCGGCGCTGTGCCAGCTGCTGGTGGGCTGGTGGACGCTGTCGCAGGGCGGTGAGGCGTATCCGACGCTGGGTGCATCCGGCGGCATCTTCGGCCTGCTGCTCGCCTACGGCCTGATGTTCCCGAACCAGCGCGTGATGCTGCTGTTCCCGCCGATCCCGATGAAGGCGCGGACGCTGGTCATCCTCTACGCCGTGATCGAACTGCTGCTCGGCCTGAACGGCTGGCAGCCTGGCGTCGCCCACTTCGCGCACCTGGGCGGCATGCTGTTCGGGTGGCTGCTGCTGCGCTACTGGAGCGGGAAGCCGCCGTTCGGGCGCAAGCCGCGCGGACCGCGGATGCGCGTCGTGCGCTGACGGCCTGTTGCGAGTGCATGAATGCGAACGGCGCGGAAACTTCCGCGCCGTTCTTGTTTTGCGAGGGGGCGCTTGAGGCTACTTCTTCGCCGCCACCGGCGCTGCCGGTGTGGCTGACGGCCACAACGCATTGCGCTGCTCCGCCTTGGCCTGCATCGCCGTGCCGGCCTTGCAACCGAACGCATCGCCGAAGCCGCCGAGGTTGTACAGCGGACCGTTCACGCGCCACTGCCCCGGCGGATAGACGCTGCTGGCGGCGAGTTGCACCGCCGCTTCCTTCGTCAGTTGCTGCGGCCACAGGTGCGCCCAGCCGTTGAAGAAGGCCTGGCGTGCGTCCTTGGCTGCGATCGGCTGCGTGCGGTTGAACGCGATCCACGCCAGCTCGACGCCGGCCTGGTCGGCGATCGCAATATCGCGAACCTGGTTGCCGTTGAGCTTGCCGCCCGCGAGCGGCACGGCATAGCCGGAGTACTGCGCGACGAAGCGGCTGCCGAGTGCATCCCACGCCGCGGCTTCGGCCGGCGACCACCAGTCGCGCAGTTCGGCCTTGGCGTCCACCAGTCGGCCCTTGTTGTCGATGGCATGGCTCAGTTCGCGCCCGGCCAGCGCGCCGAACGCACCGTATTGCGCGGCCAGCGTGTCCGCCGGATCCAGCACCGGTGGCTGCAGCACGGCCGCGGTGACGATCAACCGGTTGCCGGCCAGGTCGTAGGCCAGTGCCGGCTGCTGCGGCAGCACGTCCCAGCGGCGGTCGGCGTTGCCGCGACCGATGCGCTTCATCTCTTCGCGGTGGTGCCAGGTGGAGGCGATCAGCATGTTGCTGCCGAAGCTGCCGCGTCCCATCGGTTGCACGGAGTAGTCGAGGTCGCGGCGCGGCGCGCCGACTTCGATCTTCAGCGCCTCGATCTTCGCCTCGGCTTCCGCCTTCGCCGCGTCACCCAGGCGCGGATCGCTCGCGGCCGCGTCGGCCAGCGCCGTGCGCACTTCCGTCGCGATTTCTTCCGCGCGCGCGCGCGTTGCCGGCGGCAGGTAGCGGGCGACGTATTCGTGGCCGAGCATCGGCCCGGCGGCGAGGTTGATCGCATCGAGCACCACCTGCTGCCGGCTCGGCGCCGTCGCCTGCGCGCCGAGAACGCGGCCGCGGAAGTCGAAGCTGGCGTCGCGCCACGGCTTGGCCATGTACGGCGCCATCGCGTCGCCGACGCGCCAGCGCAGGTAGGTCTTCCACTGCGCCGGCTTCAGCGAGCCGACGAGCTTGTCGAGCTGCGCGAACAGCTGCGGATTGGCGATCGACACCGCATCGTCCTTCACGCCCTGCGCCTTGAGGAACTCGGCCAGCTGCAGCTTGCGGTAGGTCTTGCCGAGCCCGGCCACGGGCACCGGCGCGTAGTTCGCACGCGGACTGCGCAGCTCGACCAGCGGCTTGCTCGCCTGGGCGATGCGCGTCTCCAGGTCGATCACCTGTTGCGCTTCGGCGGCGGCCTTGTCCGCAGGCGTGCCGGTGAGCACGAGGATCTTCTGCACGTAGCCGTTGTACAGGCCCAGCAGGGTGCGCGTGTCGGCGTCGCCGCGGGTGTAGTACGCCGGATCGGGCAGGCCCAGCCCGCCCTGGCTGAAGTAGCCGATGTGGCGGTTGAGGTCGTTGAGGTCGATGTCGGCGCCGAAGTTGAAGGCGACGGGAATGCCGACCTGGTGCAGCGCCGCGATCGAAGCCGAGACGTCGCCGGCCTTCTTGATGGCGTTGATGCGACCCAGCAGCGGGGCGACGGGCGCGGCACCGTCGCGCTCGACCGCCGCTTCGTCCAGGCCGCTGGCCCAGAAGTCGCCGAGCAGCTTCTGCACGTTGCCGCGCGGCGCGAGCGCGGCCGCGTCGAGCAGTTCGACCTGCTGCCGGCGCGTGCGATCGCCGAGCTGCTCCATCGCCGACAACGCGGGCACGCCCGGCAACAGCGTGTTCGACTTCAGCCAGGCGCTGTTCGCATGGGCGTAGAAGTCGCTGCACGCGTTGGTGCTGGCGGCCGGCGCCTTGGCCTTGCCGGATTTCTTCTTCGCCGCGTGCGCGTCGGGCGTCGCGCTGCCGGCGACCAGGGTGACGAGCAGGGCATATGCGAGCGGGCGTAGTGAAGGCATCGCCGGGTCCATGGGGGAAGGGCGCCCGAGTGTAACAAGGGTCCTGCGAACGTCATGACTGGCCGCGCAACCGCGCACGCTGGTCGCGGCCTTTGCCCGACATGGGCAAAAAACAGGCAAAAAAGAAGGCCCGGACGACGAGGTACCGGGCCTTCGGGTCGGCCGCCGGAGACCGGCGGCCTTACCTTCGTTCGGTGGTCAACCGATCACCAGATGACCACCTGCTTGTCGCCTTCACGCACCATCGGCTGCCCCGCCTTGCACGAGAACGCCGCGGCGAACGCCGGCAGGTTCGACGGCGCGCCGATCGCGCGGAAGTTCGCCGGCGCGTGCGGATCGGTGGCGAGGCGCACCTTCAGCGCTTCCGGGGTGAAATTGCGGCGCCACACCGTGCCCCAGTTGAGGAAGAAGCGCTGGTCGCGGGTCAGGCCGTCGGTCTTCGGGTCGTCCTTGCCTTCCGTCGCCTTCTTCATCGCGTCATAGGCCGTGGCCAGGCCGCCGAGGTCGGCGATGTTCTCGCCCAGGGTCAGCTTGCCGTTGACGTGCGCGCCCGGCGCGGCTTCGTAACCGTTGAACTGGTTGATCAGCTTGTCGGTACGGCTGGAGAAGCCCTTGGCGTCGGCGTCGCTCCACCAGTTCTCGAAGTTGCCGGTGGCACCGAAGCGGCTGCCCTGGTCGTCGTAACCGTGGGTCATCTCGTGGCCGATCACCGCGCCGATGCCGCCGTAGTTGGTGGCGTCGTCGGCGTTGGGATCGAAGAACGGCGGCTGCAGGATCGCGGCCGGGAACACGATCTCGTTCTGCAGCGGGTTGTAGTAGGCGTTCACCATCTGCGGCGGCATGCCCCACTCGGTGCGGTCGACCGGCTTGCCGATCTTGCCCAGCTGCCACTTGTAGTTGAACTGGTTGGCCGCCAGCACGTTGCCGATGTAGCTGTCGCGCGAGGTGGCCAGGCCGGTCCAGTCGCGCCACTTGTCCGGGTAGCCGATCTTCGGGGTGAAGCTGGCCCACTTCTCCATGGCCTTCTTCTTGGTCTCGTCGCCCATCCAGTCGAGCTTCTCGATGCGCGCCTTGAGCGCCTCGGACAGGTTCTTCACCAGCTCCTGCATGCGCGCCTTGGATTCCGGCGAGAAGGCGACCTTGACGTACATCTGGCCCAGCGCTTCGCCGGCCTGGTTCTCGACCGTGTCGAGCACGCGCTTGCCGCGTTCCTTCAGTTCCTTCTGGCCCTTCAGCGTCTTGTCGTAGAACTCGTAGTTCTCCTGCACGAAGGCATCGGACAGGAACGGCGAGGCCTTGTCGACGGTGTGGAAGCGCAGGTAGCTCTGCCACTGCGCGGCCGGCACGTCGGCCAGCATCTTGCTGACTTCGGCGTGGAAAGCCGGGATCGACAGCGAGAACATCTTCGGCACCGCGACGCCCTGCGATTCGAAGAACTTGGTCCACGCGAAGTTCGGCGCCAGCTTGTCGGCGTCGGCCGGGCTGACCGGGTTGTAGTACAGCGAGACGTCGCGCGAGAGTTCCTCGCTCGACTTCGACACCTTGGCCAGGCGGGTCTCGAACGCGATCACGTCCTTGGCCTGCTTGGCGGCATCGGCGGCGGCCACGCCCGACAGCTCGAGCACCTTGGCCACGTGCTGCTCGTACGCCGCGAGCTTTTCCTTCTTGTCGGCGTCGAAGTAGTAGCCCTTGTCGGGCAGGCCCAAGCCGCCCTGCGCGGCGTAGGCGATGTTGTTCTTGGAATCCTTGAAGTCCGCTTCCGGGCCGAAGCCGAACAGCACGTTCTCGCCCTGCGCAGCGCTGGTGCGCAGGTAGTCGGCGATCTTGTCCTGGCTGTCGAGCGCGGCGATGGCGTCGAGACGCGACTTCAGCGGTTCGATGCCCTGCGCGTTGATCTTCGCCGAGTCCATGCCGGTGGCGTAGAAGTCACCGACGATCTTTTCCACGCCAGTGGCGTTGCTCATCGCCGCGGCCTGCTCGGCCAGCTGGCGCTGCACGCCCTGCGAGCGCTCGTCGAGCATCTCGAACGCACCCCACGAGCTGCGGTCGCCCGGGATGGCATTGGCCGCGAGCCACTTGCCGTTGACGTAGCCGCCGAAGTCCGTGCAGGCGTCCTTGGTGGCGTCCAGGTCGCCGATCGCGAAGCGGTTGACCGGCGGCAGCTTGCTCTCGTCCAGCGTGAACGCGGCTTCGGCGGTGGCGGCCGGGGCCGGCGAGGAGGCGGCTTCTTCCTTCTTGCCGCAGCCCGCCAGGGCGGCGGTGACGGCGAGGGACAACAGCAGGACTTGGGGCTTCTTCACGGGATTCATGTTGTAAACGGGCTCCGGCGGACACGGCTAGGCCCCGGGACCGGGGCGAACGCCGACATTAACCGGCTGGCGCGGTTCCGGCGGGTGTCGAAAGTCAGGGCCGGGGTGGTGGGGTGGGCGCCGCCCGGTTCAGGCCTGGAGCAGGGGTGCTTGGGCGGATGGGGTCGCACCTCCTTCCTCAGCTGCCCCGGCGATAGGCCATGGAGACGAAGGCCGGGACGGCATCGGTTTGCGGCGCGGCCGTGGCGACGAAACCCAGCCGCTCGTAGACCGGGACCGCGAACAGGGAGGAATTCACCGTGAAGCGCTCCACGCCTTCAAGGTCTGCCAGGATGCGCAGCCACAAGGCACGCGCCAGCCCCCGCCCATGCAGGTCGGAACGGACAAACAGGTGATACAGATGCGAGCCGTCGCGTACCGCCGCGAAACCGCACAGCTGCGTATCGTCCATCGCGACGTAGTGGCGGAAGTTGGGCGCAGTGATGCGTGCTGACACCGCTTCCGGGGCAAGTGTGGCGAGGAAATCCTGCGCGTCCGGGCTTGCCGGGTCGGCAATGTAGAAGTGGGAAAGGCCGATGATCAGGCCGCTGATCGCAGGCGCGTCCGCTTCAATTCCCGGGCGAATCGTGATTTCCATTGTCAGGTGCGCAGGCCGCCCCATGAAGCCGTGGGGATTTGCTCATGGTTGGAATCCTTGACGGGTTTCCCTGGTCTGTCCTCAGCAAAACAATGGGAACTGGCCAGCAACATTGCATAGATAGCGAATGCGTTGCGCACGAGAATCTCCTTATTCAAGTCCGTGGGCTTGGCGAATGAACTAAGCCGATCCGTGGAGCGGCGTCGGCTTGAATGAATTGTTAGGCCCATCACCGCACCCGGTGAAACGTGCCCGAATCTGAGCGAATGGTATCAGCGCCAATCACCGTGTACCGGAAGGTAGAGCCCTTGTTGGCGCCATCTTCATACGTAACCAAGACATCGTTCCAATACGTCTTGTAAGAAACTCTCTTGATGGTACCCATGGACTCCACTTGACCATGACGGAAAGACACGGTCACCGGAAATGGGTCTGTCATTCTCCATGTGCCCTCAAGCGGTCCAGGACTCTTGCTGGTACAGGCTGTGAGACCTAACGCCACGATGCCAAGTGCCGTGCCGCGAAGGAGATTGCTCACAGTTCCTCTGAACTTGCGAATGGGGCCTAACGCCTGAACTAAGCCGAGCCGCGAAGCGGCTTCGGCTTGAATGAATTGTTAGATGGTTACTGCCAGTAGCGTGAGTCTTCAAATGCCGGCTGCAGGCAAACCGAATTTGGGATCTCGGTGCGAGCGGCATCAATTGGCTCCACCCAAACCTTGTAGTTCTTTGGGTCGGTCCGGCGGTAGCGAACGATATATGCGCTACCTGCCTCAAACTTGTGGGTGATTGAAGTAATACCTTCCCCGGAAACGTTCCACGAAGCCCCCGGTGCCATATAGAGAACCCTGATCGTGTGCTCGCCAGGCGCGACAATGAGCCTTTGCGTCTCGAACCGCTTGAATACAGTTGAGTCAACACCTTCAAGGTGCACGAGCCCACGGCCTTGGCCTAGGCAGACTTCCTTTACAAGGACAGCGCCGCTCGATCCAGCACTAGGATCGGTGTAAGTGATTGTTGGTGCGGTCGTTGCACAACCGGTCAGACAAACGAGAAGGCAAAGTACAAAACGCATAGATCTCCCCATAACCATCTAACGCCTGAATTAAGCCGAGCCGCGAAGCGGCTTCGGCTTGAATGAATTGTTAGGCAGCGGGCGGAGGTGCTTGGCTGCCATCCGTTGGATCCGCCTGAGGCGTGATTGGTGGGTCATTGCAGCAAATGCACTCGGCGTCGTCCAATTGGATGGTCGGCTGCTCGGGTGGTGGCGGGAGGGATGGCCGTGTAGCAGCACATGCCGAAAGAATCAGTGCCGCCAGCAAGGTCATTACTCGAATCGCCATGGAGCTTTCCCCGCGGCCTAACGCCTGAATTAAGCCGAGCCGCGAAGCGGCTTCGGCTTGAATGAATTGTTAGGGGGCAGCGGAAGCATCCGAGTCCCCAGAGATGACTTTGCGATAGCTAGCGACGGCTGCCCACAGCGGGACGGCGAAAGACAGGGCTAGCCAGAGGTAGCCAAGCGCGTCGGAAAAAGCAGGGGAGCTGCCGTGTCCCGAGAACAAGAACATCGCCATCAGGAAGTAGACAAACGCAAACGGGAGGAGGGTGACGACAAACATCCCCATTGCGGCTCCTATCGCTACGAGTTGCTGCTTCACGCGGTCTGCCCCCTAACGCCTGAGTTAAGCCGACCCGCAGCGGGAAGAACCGGTGGGCGAGGCGACGGCAAATTGCGAGGAGTTCAAGACGAAGCCGCGAAGCGGGTTCGGCTTGAACGAATTGTTAGGCGGCACTTGCGGCGCTGCCCTTGCATAGAAAACGAGCAATTCTGGGAGAGGCTCTCAGGCCGATAAGGCCAACGGCAATGTCGATCGGTGCCATTAGAGCGCTTGGCCAAGCAGAGTTTTTGAGCAACTGAAACACGGTGTCCGGTGGTGTAGACGCGATAAGCAAAAAGGCGACTACACAGAACACAAAAGACATGATGCCAAAGACAATCATCAAAAAGCTGGCAAATCTGACCAGCACGACTGAAAAATCAAATGCGCTCATGAACCCTCCTGTGCCGCCTAACGCCTGAATTAAGCCGAGCCGCGAAGCGGCTTCGGCTTGAATGAATTGTTAGGCCGCGTGCCGAGAAGTGGGGCGCACGGCCTTAACTGTGAGAAAAAATGATGTGGCGAGCCATACTAGGAGGACTGCGCTGATAATGGTTGCAACGGACAGCCACTGTCCGAGATCCCGCAAGTCACTGGCCGTTCCGGTGCCCAGTGCGGCTGGAACGGCGCGAAGGAAAACATCCTGGCCCCAGAAGAGCCATGCCACAAAGGCGGGGATGGAGATCAAAAGCGAAAGGCTGCTAAAGCGCCGAAGACGGACGTGAAGAAGGACGCAGCCCGCAAGAAACAGCAGCAGGGCCAATATCTCTAGTATTTGAGTCGCGATGGTCATAGAGGCTCATCCTAGCGGCCTAACGCCTGAATTAAGCCGAGCCGCGAAGCGGCTTCGGCTTGAATGAATTGTTAGGCCGCACCTAGGCTTGTCCGTAACGATACTTGTAGATCAGGCGCCGCAAACCTGAGTTGCCAAGTACTAGCCATACGGAAAGAACTAGCTGAACTAGGGTCGCAACGATGCCAGCAATCTGCTCGTGACTCCACTCAACGGAGGTTCCGGTGGCGTCTGTGACTTGCTTGGACTTGATGAAAAGTGTGAGCCAGTACGATGCATCGGCAATAGAGTATGCAAATAGCCATACCCCGATGAGTACGAGGCCAAGTGAGAGTGCGATAGGGGCGCCAATAACCTCCTCGGAGCGAGGCTCTCGCATCACTGGCAGGAGTCTCCTGGCAATGGATAGCGGAAAAAACCACAAGAAGGCGCAGAGTAAGATACCTGCCGCAAGGACCGCAGCATAAACCCCGGCCCATTCCTTTCCGCCGGGGCCAGTCAGGATTTGCGCCGCGCTGGGAACGTTCCGAAGTATGTTGAAGAGAACGTAGATCGAAAACAGACGGACAGCGACAGCGACTACATCTTCTCGGCTCACGAAATTCCTCCTGTGCGGCCTAGCGCCTGAATTAAGCCGAGCCGCGAAGCGGCTTCGGCTTGAATGAATTGTTAGGGCTCACAGGCAGCCCTCTACGTACTGAATAGCTTCCGCTGTACCCGCGTAGTAGGTAGTAACCACCCCGTGATCTGTCTCAAACCGCATGCCGTATTTACGGTTTGGCGAATACATGGTGAGGTAAGAGCCATCGGGTGCGGTGTAGTGATGGGGTGTGATTTGTATGCGGTCGCGGTATAGGGCGAGAACGGAGTCCTGTGCGTCCCCGACCTGTGCCCCAGAGATGGTTTTAACCCCTGAGCTCGAGACGTCAATGCGAACAAGGCGCTCGTTGACGAGCATGAAGCTCAAGGCGTCGTGCCCGGTCTCCGGCGCTACGTAGTCACAGCCCATCTCATCTGCGTCCGGGTACTGGCCGACGAGCTTGCTACCAATAGCCTGCTCCAATTCTTTACGCGTCATGCCAATGCGTGCAGGACCATAGCCGACAAACGACACTCGTAGTTCCTTTGGAACTACAGTCGTGTCTGGAGCGGCAGAAGCTCCCAGAGCGATGGCTAGGATTGCGATGATCTTCAATATGAGCCCTAACGCCTGAATTAAGCCGAGCCGCGAAGCGGCTTCGGCTTGAATGAATTGTTAGGCAGCATCCGTGTTGCTGCCATACCCAGAGATAGAAGCCACTACCGGAAGCGGTGCCGGGTTGTCTGTGTAGCTGTATACCTCTAGCCCCGAGAGGTGGCCATTGAGCGCCCAAATGATGAGCCCAATGTCCTCACCACTAGGAGCTTTTGCAACCGCATCAGCGACCATGTGGGCAACTTGATCTGGCCCTGGCCTGCAAAAATCCACAGAGGCGCATCCGCACTCGCACCGGCCGACGACCTGAAGCGCCCGGACCGACGAGCTAAGTGCAGCCGCGGACTCGTCAGTTGCCGCCACGGCAAGCGCACGCTCAATGACAGCCACTTCTGCTTCTGAGATTTGCCTGACGGTCGCTAGAGATCTGGACATGCTGCCTAACGCCTGAATTAAGCCGAGCCGCGAAGCGGCTTCGGCTTGAATGAATTGTTAGATCTCCGCGCCTGGAAGTGAGGCAAGGAGCTTTTGCTGTTGCTGATTAGCCTTGTGGTGCAGGGCTAGCTCTCGAAGCAGGTGAGGGTGGGTAGAGCGAACTAGCTCAAAAGTATCTCGAATGACCCGATCAATGCGCGGGCCATTGCCCCCAAGCAACGCCACTGCTAGGGCAGGAGTAACAAGACCAAGAACCTCAGGATAGGGCGATGTTTTGAAGGCCAAGGTCTGGAGAGCATGCGCTCGTCTGAGGTTGTGCGGTTCAGTATCCGCAATGGTCACCAGTTCCGCGGCCCACTCTGAAGCCAGTTGCGGGTTGACCTTGGCCAGGGCTCCAACCGGCCAGGAAGCAACTGTAACGACTCGATTTGGCTCGCTCTGCTCTTTGGCTGCGGCGAAAGCTTTGGAAAGCGCGGCCAGTTGATCTTTGCCGCGGAGTTGTTCCGCAGCAGCCGTGAGAGATTGGCACCGATACCAGGCATGAGCAATGGTGCCAGCTAGCTTGAGCGCAGCCTTAGGGTCAGTAGCTGCAAGGCGAGAGACCTGGGCTCGGCCTTGGACGTCGCTTGCGGAAACTTCCATGGAGATCTAACGCCTGAATTAAGCCGAGCCGCGAAGCGGCTTCGGCTTGAATGAATTGTTAGGCCCGTGGCCCGGTGGACTCAAAGACCTTGGGGTGCGACGTGGAAAGGACAGACACGCACTCCTGATACGCCGCGATTATGAACTCAAAAGGCCGGGTGTCTTGATGCTTGGCATAGAAGTCGTCGCGGGTTGACTCGAGCTCAAACTAGCCGCCGGCACTAACCTCGAAAAGCCACGTTGATCCCAGTGCTTGTCTGTCAGAACTCATCCAGACGCCCGCGAGGTCAAGCTCGTGCAGCACCCGCAGCCCAACCACAGAATCAAACTCCACAACGAACCTACGGTCGGTGCGCTTGGAGAGCACCTCGATCTGTGTGGGCCTTTCGTCGCTCCAATGAACGCCGACAACCTTGATGGAGTCGTCAACGAAGGGCACAGGTATAGGAGAAATTGTAGACACGGGCCTAACGCTCAAGGTAACCCGAGCCGCGAAGCGGCTTCGGGTTGAGTGCGTAGTTATACGGGGCTGGCGGAGATGCCCGAGACATTGGAATGCAGCCCCCCCGATAGCTACTGGTGACCGTTACGGTATCAAGTTGCCGGACGGGGCTCTACCCGGAACCCGTGATGCGAGTAGTAACCGAAGGAGCAGGGCAATGGGAGCACCGCGAGCCGTCCGCTCAAGGCCGAAGCCGAGCGACCTTCCGATGGCGAGAGCGGCAAAGGCCACTTGCCGGAGCCGACTGCGAACGATGCGACAGGGTGGCCTAGATGCAGGCGCCGGCAATGCCGTCCCAGCACCGTATAACGCCTGAATTAAGCCGAGCCGCGAAGCGGCTTCGGCTTGAATGAATTGTTAGCCCTCAGGGGGTTGCGGTGAACCACTGCTTGGTGGACTGAGACCGGAGCAGATGCGCCAGGATTGTGACAAAGGCTGCTCCCTCAACTATGTAAAGAACCATGGCCAATGAAGTGTACTGGCCATAGAACTCCGCGGTTGGCGGGAACAGGATGGTGATGAGTGGGACGAAGAACGAGAAAGACTGAACCCACCGCCAGGTCCAAGGTTTGCGACGCATGAAGAGAAGCAAGCAAGTGACTATGCCCAGGCAGATGAGGGGAGTCGTGTAACGAGCAAGTCCTGTCTCGTACAGCGGCGCGAGGCACGCCAAGGCAACGCCAGTTGCTATTGCGATGATGCACGCTATGCGGAGTAGGTTGGGCATGAGGGCTAACGCCTGAATTAAGCCGAGCCGCGAAGCGGCTTCGGCTTGAATGAATTGTTAGGCCGCGGCGGCGATGGACTGACCGACTGTGGCCTTGCCGAAAGACTGTACCGCGGGCCTTACCGAAAGCGCTCGATGCGTGGTGCCAAGCGAAGCGATGCACGTTGGACGACAGCGACCGGCCCGCGCTTGACCCACGACACTCCCCACTTCCAACGCGGCCTAACGCCTGAATTAAGCCGAGCCGCGAAGCGGCTTCGGCTTGAATGAATTGTTAGGCCGCACGCCGCCACCTTGTGAGGGCGCCAATGCCGCCGCCAATAAGCCCAAAAATTGCACCTAAGACTATCGCGAATACTGCGGTATAGACCCAGACCGACGGTGTGAGAGTGACACCGGAAACGCGGCCAGGACCAATGGCCCAAGAGACGGCCCAGCCAAGCGTAACGTCGGTGATGCCCATTACCGCGCCGAGCAACAGTGCAGGCCAGAAGCCGAACATCCGAGCGGCGAAGTATGCGAACACGATGTAGAGGGCAGCAGACCCCAAGGTGGCATACGAGTAGGGAAAGCCAAGCCCCAAGGACGCAACAGATGCGACCGCATCAAATGCGATTACCGACAAGGACGAGAGTGCAAAGAACTTGAGGGCTTGCAAGAAGGTCTCCTGTGCGGCCTAACGCCTGAATTAAGCCGAGCCGCGAAGCGGCTTCGGCTTGAATGAATTGTTAGGCCGCAGCGCCATACAACGCAGACCCGATGGTAAGAGACAGGACAACGACTAGTGTTGTCGTGAACCAGACTACTGCGACCCAGGGCTTGCCTAAGAGCGCTTTTCTTGCACGATCTAGGTCGGACACCAGCAGCGGATTTGCCGCGTCCTCTTGGCGCAGGCGGTGCCAACCAAGCGCGAAGAACACAAACCCGGACGCGTAGAGGATCCATAGCATAAGAACGGCAGTATCAATCGGGGACGTGGCCCACGTGATCAAGGTCGGCGCGATTGCCAATAGCGCCATTGCATACAGGAAACGCCCCCACGAAAGTCGCCAACGCTTAGACATTGCCCCTCCTGCGGCCTAACGCCTGAATTAAGCCGAGCCGCGAAGCGGCTTCGGCTTGAATGAATTGTTAGGCCTCATTGTAGACCTGCAGCAGAGATGGCTCTTGGGAGCTAGCAGCAATATGCACAAGTACCGTCCGCTGTAGCTCGACCTCGCCGTGATCAGCATGGTGCTTTGCGAAAGAGAAGACCTCGGATAGTGATTCGTTCTCGTGCCATGAGGTCATGACAAATTGGTCATCCGGGATGTCGCCGTAATCAAAAGCTCGAAGGTTTGCCATATCTACGGAATCGTCCCAGGAGCTGCAGCCATAGCCCCAAGCCATCATAAACAGGCAGCCGGAACGGACGAGCCAATCGCTCACCTCATCTTGCCAGTCCGTCGGGACGGCTTGCTCCGCTATTACTACGGCGCGGAATGGCGATCGGGCACCCAAGTCTGGTGGGGTTGAGCCGCGAGCGAGATGTATGTAAGTGGGAGTGCTTGGCATGAGGCCTAACGCCTGAGTTAAGCCGAGCTGCGAAGCAGCTTCGGCTTGAACGAATTGTTATGCGGGGCTGGCCAAGATGCCGGCGAACTGAAGCGAAGGCGGCCGCTCCCCGCGGTTGGCCGATACGGTATCAAGTTGCCGGACGGGGCTCTACCCGGAACCTGTGGCGCGTGATGTACCCGAAGCAGGGGGCTTTGCCAGGATGCTGCCCAGAGCCGACTCTCAACGATCGCGTGGGCTTGCCGGAGGAATGGCCAGCAGAGATGCCAATCCCAGCACCGTATAACGCCTGAATTAAGCCGAGCCGCGAAGCGGCTTCGGCTTGAATGAATTGTTAGGGCGCACACCGATGGCCCGCGAACTCCGTGAGCCTTTTAGTGAGCGACCATCCGTCCTGCCATTGGATGTTGAGTATCACCCAGTTGCCATGTCTATTGGCTAGAAGGACCGTGTCAGTCCACTGCAGAGTGTCATAGCGCAGGGTGGCCGAAACACGAGCGACGTCGCCGTAGAGCTGTTGCGAGGTCGTCAAGAGCTCCTGCGCACCGTCTGGGATCTGAATAAAAATGTCCTGATCAATCATATGAGGCTTCATATCAGGAGGGGTAATGCGAGCACAGGCCCTTTCATATGCAACAAATGCAGTGAGGGCTTTAGCCAGCTCTTGGCCCAGCAATGGCAGCACCGGAGAGAACCTGGGCGCTGCAATCTCTTGTTTGGTTGGGTGCAGCGCCCTGCGATAGAACTCGCTCACGATATCGGCGGGCTGTTGGCCGTGCACAGTGGCCGGGACAGTCAAAGCTGTGACAAGCAACCAGTGGCGAAGATGTGTCATGTGCGCCCTAACGCCTGAATTAACCGGAGCCGCGAAGCGGCTTCCGGTTGAATGAATTGTTAGGCCGCGTCACCGGGCGACCCAAACGACGACGGCAAGTATCACCAAAGCTATGGCGCCAAGCCAACGTGGATGCACGGTAATGGTTTGCCCGGACGGCTCGGGAACAATCCCTTGCTCCAGACTGGCAATAATCTCACCCAGAGCCTCATCTTGCTCTTTCCGGTACTCGGGATCTTTGACCCGAATGTCAGCGTCGTGCAGGTAGAACATGACGCGCGGTGGCAACTGCACATCCGGGAATGTGGAGTGTTGCCACTCAACGAACCGACGCCCAGCCGCGTACCAACTGTCTAAACCGTCGCGGGATACAGGAGAGGACTGCTGCAGCCGCCGGAGCTCTTGAGCAATCTCTTTGAGTTGCGATGGATTTGCCATGAGCGGCCTAACGCCTGAATTAAGCCGAGCCGCGAAGCGGCTTCGGCTTGAATGAATTGTTAGGCCGCAGTGCCGCGCAGCTTGCGGCGCAAAATTGTGCCAGCAATGAACATTGCGACCCCAAGAATGAGAAGAAGGTAAGGCAAATAATCCGGACCTTGTGACTCAGCCGGAGCCATCCGAAAGAACTGATGGGAGGCTTGGCCGTTGTTGGGAAGCATGAAGGAGATCGGGAGTTGATCCCGGAGTAGTGGCGTGTCGATTAGTCCGGTAAGCGCGACTAACGATCCGAGAACGGTAATCAAATTTGCGATAACTTTCTTCATGCGGCCTAACGCCTGAGTTAAGCCGAGCCGCGAAGCGGCTTCGGCTTGAATGAATTGTTAGGCCGCGCCCGATTACCCTTGGGCATGCAGCCTAGCAATGAGCAGGATTACTCCAGTGTTCAACACCATCGTGATGGGGAACAACCATCTGACTGACCCCAGCCAACTTGATGCACCCATGCCCCCGCACACCTCAGACATTTCGCGGGTGTAAAGGTTATTGATGATGCCTAGTGCCTGGCCCTTGCCGAAGGTCGTGGCCCGTCCGATGCGACTCCAGTAATCAGGAGCCTTCTGCTCCAACTGGGCTCGTAGTCTCGAAACGGCAAATATATAGACGATCGTCAAGGCGAACGCGAAGAAGAACAGAAACAAGAACAAGACAGCCATACCTACCTCGGTGTTTCGCGCGGCCTAACGCCTGAATTAAGCCTAGCCGCGAAGCGGCTTCGGCTTGAATGAATTGTTAGGGGCCACCGACGACCTCAACGGACCGAGCCAAAACCCAGCCGGACATTCCGTAAGACTGATCTAGCTCGTAGGCCCTAACACTCTGAGAAATGCAGAACGAAGTGGCTGCGTCTAAGGATGCCGCCCAAGGGCCAGGCCAGCCACACAGTCGGTGCCCCTCGGAAAGGTTAGCCCATTCTCTATGTAAGAGCTGCTCGGCAGGGCTCTCTGCAAGGCTCAGCACAACGGAGGGAATGAGTGGGTAGAGGAACTGGTGCGCAACGACGCCGCGAAACACGAGGCGGAAGGTGTCAGGCGCAGAGCCCGTGCCGGGCGCCAACGTTAGCACCAGCTCCGACGTGCGCGAATCTACCGAGTAAGCGATTACCTCGCTGTCGTGAACTCCGGGAAACATCCTATGGCCCCTAACGCCTGAATTAAGCCGAGCCGCGAAGCGGCTTCGGCTTGAATGAATTGTTAGGCCGCAGCCAACCCGCGAACTGACCGACTGTGGCCTTACCGAAAGACTATCAGCGGAACGGCCCGTGAGCCGATGACAGAACCGCTACCCCGACGCGGCGCTTTACCCGGAACGCTTGATGCGCGATGCCGGACGAAGCGATGCAAGCACAATCCCGAAAACCCCGCCGAAGCCAAAGCCCGAGATGGAACAGGTTTTGGTGCGGCCTAACGCCTGAATTAAGCCGAGCCGCGAAGCGGCTTCGGCTTGAATGAATTGTTAGGCCGCAGCCTAGATGATGTGTGCGCCATCCAGCCCGCCTACGTAGATCTGCATGGACTCGTACTGCTCCGAAGTGTCGAGCAGGAGCAACTCTAGCCCGTTGGCAAGCCGAAGGCTAAGGCGCTTTGGATCTAGTACGGCAAAGGCCAGTAAGGCCGTGTTGAGCACTTGATAGAACGCCGGATCAGGCCAGCCGCCGGCCTCCCAGATTCCGGCCGGGTCGCCGCCGCGCCATATCTCTACCTTGGACTGAATTGCAAATGCGACGGTGCCGAAGGAGAACTGAAGATCGTAGGGGCCAACGCAAAGTTGCGTGGTCTCTTGTCCCAGCGCGGGAGAAAGATCTAGGTCAGCAGGGAATCCGTACATGCGGCCTAACGCCTGAATTAAGCCGAGCCGCGAAGCGGCTTCGGCTTGAATGAATTGTTAGGCCGCAGCCAACCCGTGAACTGACCGACTGTGGCCTTACCGAAAGACTATCAGCGGAACGGCCCGTGAGCCGATGACAGAACCGCTACCCCGACACGGCGCTTTACCCGGAATGCTTGATGCGCGATGCCGGACGGAGCCATGCAATTACAACCCCGAGAAACCAGCCGAAGCCAAAGCCCAAGATGGAACAGGCTTTGGTGCGGCCTAACGCCTGAATTAAGCCGAAAACAATCGCGTAGCGATTGGTTTTCGGCTTGAATGAATTGTTAGGCCTATGCCGCGAAAAGACTAAGCATTGCGATGACACACTTGCCACGGACAAGAACGTATCCATCTGGCAACGGCAGGCCAGGGCCGACCATGGGATTGTCCAGTTCGCGTAGTTTATCCCCAGGCTGCATCAAGGCTTTCATATGATTCCATTGGCGGTTTCCGTAAGCGAATGGAACCTGAGGGACAGCAGGATTTCGCGCCGCGAAAGCCGTCCCAATAGCCTCAAGCTCGTCGACTGAGTAGGAGCGACCCGTAACGCGAAATCCGCCATCCATAGACAGGCAGGAGGTGTTCCTCGGCGGCGTAGCCGCGCAAGACGCTGAGAGAGTTGCAAGCAAGATTGCGAGGATCTTGAGCATAGGCCTAACGCCTGAATTAAGCCGAGCCGCGAAGCGGCTTCGGCTTGAATGAATTGTTAGGCACCGCACCGGTTACAAGCAGTCACCATAACTGCAGGCTGTCAGTAGGCCGGTAAACAGTAGTGCCACGTAAAGAAGCATACCAAGAACAATCATGCTTACGATCCGCGCCCCCATGGTCTTAAAGGGCCACATGGCAATGGCAAGAATGCCAATTGCTAAGCCGGTAAAGCGCCCGATCTCCGTCCAAGGTCGATGCAACGATATTGGACTAGTCCAGTACGCCGAGGCTGTGGCGAGCCATACGACGAAGAACGCGAGGAGGATTCCGATCGCTGTGTACGCTGCCCGATGTGCCGTTGCGCTCGCCATAGGTGCCTAACGCTCAAGGTAACCCGAGCCGCGAAGCGGCTTCGGGTTGAGTGCGTAGTTATGCGGGGCTGGCGACGATGCTGGCATGGCCTGGCCGAAGCGCTCCGAATAACTCGATGGGTCGATACGGTACCAGCTTGCCGGACCACGCTGTACCCGGACGCCCAAAGGCGAAGTGGCTCCGGAGCCGCAAGCGAGTCGAGTGCGATGGGCTGTCAGGTCTAGGCCGGAGCGGGGGAGTTGCCGACGCCTTGTCACTGAAGGCAACTTGCCGGAGCTAGGCCTCAACGATGCGGGGTTGTTGCCCAGGAGCGAGCGACGGCAATGCAGACCCAGCACCGTATAACGCCTGAATTAAGCCGAGCCGCGAAGCGGCTTCGGCTTGAATGAATTGTTAGGCCGCAGCCCCGACGCCACACCAATCATTGCTGCCACTTCGGGAGGTTGCAATGACGGCACATGCGGGCGAACGGCCAGTAGCTGAAAGTTTGGAAGAAGAAGAACTCTTTACAGCGGGGACAACGAAACCGTTGGAGATGGAACCCGGCGAACGCAAAGGTAGCCATCCAAATGAAGCCAAGGACCAGGCCCACCCAATCGGGCGCATGCAGAAGGGAAAGCGCAACCACTAGCGCTGCGACCGCGCCAAATCCACCAAGCCATGCCAAAAAGAACCACAGAACACGCCGACGGTAGTCTTTCCAAGCTAAGGCGTACGAGTAGTTTGTCATGCGGCCTAACGCCTGAATTAAGCCGAGCCGCGAAGCGGCTTCGGCTTGAATGAATTGTTAGGCCCTTGCCTAGTCAACGCAGGGCCACTGCTTTAGACGACCATTCTCAACGGAAAAGCCGCAGTTGGGCTTGCTGGGCCGGTAGGCCGTGCAGATGCCGCGAAAAACACCACTAGCTGGCACCTCCAAGACGCGCACACCCGACCCTTGCTCTTTCCAGTGCTCCGACGCTAGCTCGCAGTAGCCTTGGCACTGTGAGCTCGAAGTGCAGGCCCGCCCAGCATCTCCAGATGGCCATTGGCAGACCTCAATGAGCTGAGTGACCCGCATCAACGAGCCTCCAGACTTGGCGCAGTCGGCCGCATCAATGGGGTGCGGGGTGGCGCAGCCAGCTAAAGAGAGGATTACCAGAAGCCAGGTGAGTCGGTTCAAGGGCCTAACGCCTGAATTAAGCCGAGCCGCGAAGCGGCTTCGGCTTGAATGAATTGTTAGGCCACATGCCCAGGTGCCTCCAGTGTGAGCATTTGTCGGCCGGGTCTATGTATTGCGTACGCCAAGAACCCATGAGCGGATCCCAAGCTCGCTGGCCCATCAAGATGCGTCCGTCGAGAAGTGAGAAGGTGACCGAGTAGTAGTCATTGGTTGGACGGCGTGGGTCGTATGCGCCACTGTAAAAAGTCAGCGTGGCGTAAGGAGGAGTATCGCCGCGGGTGTGGTACCAAGAGCCACTCGCCTGGATATGGGTGATGTGCTTTAGTTTGCTGACAATGCACTCATTGAGCACGATATTAAAACGCGGTGAAGACACCGCTACTCGCGTCAGTGTCGCAGGATTTTTCGGTGCGCGAGAGATGTGCACTTTGACGGGACCGTAGGTCGCGGGGACTACGCCTAGGGTGCCATCTGGAGCGATCGGCAGGATGCGATCCTTATGAGCAGAGGCTGCTCCCGCCATGAGCCAGAGAACTAGGATTGCGGCAATCTTTCTCATGTGGCCTAACGCCTGAGTTAAGCCGAGCCGCGAAGCGGCTTCGGCTTGAACGAATTGTTAGGCGGCCGCAACTGCAAGAACACTTGAACCAACTCGCTTGAACTCACAAGCCCAGACGCCGCCTTGTCTTTTGCCGGCCGAAGCCGGGCAGGGCGAGTTTGCCAGAAGGTAAGCCGCGCGCGTAGCGGGCGGCGTGAGATGCGCGGGCTTTGGACAACTGCAACGGCGATAATGCAGCCGTGCGCGTCGCGAGTAACCAACAGGACCGCAATGCTGGGAGCGGACGGCGTGATGGAGCGAGAGTGCTGAAGTGCGGGCCGGCTTACGCGACAGACCTGCAAGTAGCGATGGAGTAGGCGCCTTACCCGCCGAAGAAGGCTCTTTGCCGCCTAACGCCTGAATTAAGCCGAAAACAATCGCGTAGCGATTGGTTTTCGGCTTGAATGAATTGTTAGGGCCCGTGCCCGGCGCCCCAAAGGGAAGTATCCCAGAGCGACAAGTAGCTTGTCTCTTGCGACCGTAGAGGCAGCAAAGGAGTGATGTCGATCAGCCAGCGCCGGAATATCACGAGCAGTTGCAGCACGGTATCTGACTCCACCGGGCCATCTAACGTCAGCTCAAGGGTAGTGCCGGCACCGCGAATGTCTTTGTATCCGGGCAATGAGGCCAGCCAACGAAAGAAGCAGTCCTCATCTGCCGCAGCAAAGAATGTTGGACCTTCAAAGGAAATGATCACGGGGCCTAACGCCTGAATTAAGCCGAGCCGCGAAGCGGCTTCGGCTTGAATGAATTGTTAGGGCTGGCGCCGAGCTGCTGCAGTGCCCAATGCCACGCCAATGGCAAAGCCAACGGAACCATAGAGCACCCCGTGGCCACTACCGGCACCGATCGCCGTGCCGACACCACCGCCTATAAGGCCAAAACCGATCACACGCCATGTGGGTTTCGCGGGGTTAGCGAGAACGCGCTCAGTTTGACGAGTCTGCGCCGCTTTGGTGGGTGCCATCAGTGCGTCGGACGCGGCATTGGCTTGATCTTTGTCCATTACAGTCTCTCCAAACAGGCCTAACGCCTGAGTTAAGCCGAGTTGCGAAGCAACTTCGGCTTGAACGAATTGTTATGCGGGGCTGGCCAAGATGCTGCCGACTTAAAGCGAAGGAGGCCGTACCCCACGGTTGACCGATACGGTAGCAAGTTGCCGGACGAGGCTCTACCCGGAACCCGTGGCGCGTGATGTAACCGAAGGGGAGGGAATTACCCGGACGCTATGGATGGCCGACTCTCAACGATCGCGGAAGCCAGGCCGAAGGAACGGCCCGCAGCAATGCCGATCCCAGCACCGTATAACGCCTGAGTTAAGTGGAGCCGCGAAGCGGCTTCCACTTGAACGAATTGTTAGGCGGCAAACCCGCGCCGCCTGGCTACGATTACTGAGCAGGAATCTCAGCCAAGCATTGCTGATAGCAAGCGTCTCGGTCGAATTGCTTGCCCTGCTTGACAGCAACACCTTTGACGATGCGGCAACGATCATCGCATGAGTCGATATACCACTGATGCAGGTCCTTCTTTGCCTTGTCTCGTGCCGCGGCATCGAGATCTGCGTCAGCGGTGCCGCCAATAGCTACTTGAGTTGAGTAGTCAACGACGGTGCCGCCGACAGGCGATGGGCCAGTAAGCGGGCCCTTTAAGTTTGAGCCATTGTCGCCAATGGCAGATTGGACACTAGCGGGTTGCAGCGCCGCCAATGGACTGCCAATGTCAATGGTGTACTTGCCGGGATTTAGATCAGAGCCTTGCTGCGAGAATGGCCCCGCACGAAACGCTCCGCCAGAGACCGTCGTTTTGTCCTGCGCTAAGAAAGAGCTCTGCTTGCGGGACAGTGAAACCATCAGCACTGTGCCGTCGGGTAGATTTGTTAAACCAACAACAGCCGGTTTAGATCCACCATCCAGGCGTGCCGATAACGTAACGGTTCCGTCGAATGCGGCGGGCGCGGGTCTTGCCTGAGTTGATGCTGGTGCGGGAGTGGCAACTGACTGTGGCGGTGCCACGTCCGTTTGGCCGCACGCCGCGACGAGTAATCCGATGGTCGTAGCTGCGAGAGTGTTGCGGATGACGCTCATTGCTCCCCCTCCAGTTTCGATGATGTGTCTTTTGCCGCCTAACGCCTGAATTAAGCCGAGCCGCGAAGCGGCTTCGGCTTGAATGAATTGTTAGGCCGCGTCACCGGGCGACCCAAACGACGACGGCAAGTATCACCAAGGTTATGGCGCCAAGCCAGCGCGGATGCACGGTAATGGTTCGCCCGGACGGCTCGGGAACAATCCCTCGCTCCAGACTGGCAATAATCTCGCCAAGAGCCTCATCTTGCTCTTTCCGGTACTCGGGATCTTTGACCCGAATGTCAGCGTCGTGCAGGTAGAACATGACGCGCGGTGGCAACTGTACATCCGGAAATGTGGAGTGTTGCCATTCAACGAACCGACGCCCAGCCGCGTACCAACTGTCTAAGCCGTCGTGGGATACAGGGGAGGACTGCTGCAGCCGCCGGAGCTCTTGGGCAATCTCTTTGAGTTGCGATGGATTTGCCATGAGCGGCCTAACGCCTGAATTAAGCCGAGCCGCGAAGCGGCTTCGGCTTGAATGAATTGTTAGGCCGCGTGGCAGCCCAACTCGATACCAGTATGCCGGTGGTCACTGAGTTTCGCTCCCGCCAGTGCGACGCCTATATGGAAGAAGGGATGTGACTAGCGGGGATATCAGATATGCGATGGCAAAGGCTGGAATTGCAAACAAAGGAGAGAAGAACGCTGTGATTAAAGCAGCGGAGGAGGTAAGCATTGCAACGATGCCAAGGACTAGGCCAACGATGACTAAGATCGCAAAGGCAGCTTTGATTCGGAGAACAATTGGCATGTTTGTAAGCGGCCTAACGCCTGAATTAAGCCGAGCCGCGAAGCGGCTTCGGCTTGAATGAATTGTTAGGCCGCACTGCTAGGGCTGTGCGACCAGGGTGATGGTGGGCTCGCCGTTGAGGATTGCGCGCAAATCGGCGTCAAGCCTTGAAACTTGGGTGGAAGTATCCGGCCTTTTGAGGATGCGTTTCCAGAATGGGACCTCCGCCATTGGGAAGCAGTGCCAGATTACATTCTCTTTAGCAGGGGGCGGATCATCATGTGATGCCGTGCCATAGTCCACGACGCTGCCGCAGCCAACCCAAAGCGTGAATGGCTCGCGGGAACACATAAGGCAGCGCCCCCAGTCCTCCGCAATTACTGGCTCGATGTCGTAGCCACGCTGTTCGAGTTGCGTCTTGAGCCACGCAGCGAGTTGACGGCCATACATGCGAGGGTTGATCTCCTCGTCCTCGCCGGGCTCGATCTCAAACAAGGTCGATGTAAACCAGTATCCGTCCATGCGGCCTAACGCCTGAATTAAGCCGAGCCGCGAAGCGGCTTCGGCTTGAATGAATTGTTAGCGCCCGTGCCGGCCAACTGCGCCAAACGACGCTTTGCAAAAAGATGCGTGGTAAGAGAAACGCACCCTCCGAACAAGAGGACGAGCACAGCTATGTTTGGCTCGAACGGCAGGACCAGCAAACCAGGAGTGACGCCAATTAATGAAGCCGTCAATCCATTAGCCACTTTGTGTTTGGACAGGAGCGCATAGAAAGGCGCGCCATAAAGGAAACTGGGAAGAATGCCAATAAATGCTGCGACCATTGCCACGAATAGTCCGAAAGCGAACGCCTTTGGGAACTGACTGAGGTTGCCAGTATCGGCAAGCAGCGCATAGAAGCCGGTCAACAGTCCGCCAACGACGCACCCCACGGGCAAGCCCGCCAAAGTAGCTAGCATTGAATACGCAAAATATTGGCTGTACTTGATCAAGGGCGCTAACGCCTGAATTAAGCCGAGCCGCGAAGCGGCTTCGGCTTGAATGAATTGTTAGCCCCCATTCTGGGCTGCTCGCGCCTCATCTGAAAGCACCGCGCGAGCGATTCCGTAGACCATGATGATCATGGCGAGAAGCCATTTGAAATCCGGATCCCCCTCCGCCCGGCCTTGAAGCACGGAAATAGGCAGGCAAGAGAAGTTTTCTGGGTTATTTGCCGCATACAGAACCTTGACGATGTCACCCGGCTTAGCTGTTTCGCAGCTCTCCACGCAGTGCGCAGTGTCCGAATACTCCGTTCCGGCCAGGGAATATTTGTAGCTGACCTGGCGGTGGTTATTGCATTGCGTTTCCGTGATGTAACCATTGATCGAGACGGGCGAGGCGGAAAGCTCAGCAACCTTCGCCCGGTCGTGATGCTGAAAGTAGGTAATGGCGGCTACGACAAGCGCGGCAAGAACGCCAAACAGAATCATCTCGGCGATGGCGCGACGGGAGTGGGGCATGGGGGCTAACGCCTGAATTAAGCCGAGCCGCGAAGCGGCTTCGGCTTGAATGAATTGTTAGGCCCAAACGAACTGAACATGCTCTTTGCCACGGCTGTCTAGCACGTAGGACCGTACGTACATCCGGTGATTGTCCGCCACATAAACCTCCGTGCGCATCTCAGCGATTGCGGAGGGCTCGATCTTATGCCGGCTGAGGTGCTCGGGCAGGGACTTGCGATAGTACTTGAGCGATTCCCGTACTCGAGGCGTCAGGCCGAACAGCTCCTCGGGACGCTCAGGGATCCAGGTGACTATGACCTTTTGGCCTTTTCGATCGCGCGCGAGCTGGTACAAGTCCTCGAACACAAAGTCGCCATTGATGTAGTTCATGCCACTCATGAACGAATGGGTCCAATTGTGAGCCATTGACTTGATTAGCTTGAACTTCACGGGTGAATGATCTTGGGCCTAACGCCTGAATTAAGCCGAGCCGCGAAGCGGCTTCGGCTTGAATGAATTGTTAGCCCTCGGGACGGGATGGCGCAGCTTTGACGTACTCGAGGAGACGTACCTGTACATGGGTTCTCTCGAATCCGTCTGGCCCAATACCATCGACGGCACTACGGCTAAAGAATACTTGGTCCCCAAGAGAGGGACGACCAATCTTTCGGGGTAACTGCAACTTGATTGTAAGTATCTCGCCCAAGTGGCCATGGCAGTCAACATAACTCTGATCGCCATTCACCTTGGCTCGGTCTGCAGAGGAAATGCGTACATCCAGCTCATAGACGCGGGCGCGATTGGATGGAATCAACTCCGCCCGTTCTATGGTTCCTTTAAGGTCGCAGAACTCAAACCAGGAAGCCGACGCCACACCGGGGAAGAAGATCAAGCCGAGTAGGGCAATGGTCACGGGGAGCTTCATACGAGGGCTAACGCCTGAATTAAGCCGAGCCGCGAAGCGGCTTCGGCTTGAATGAATTGTTAGACCTGCAACCCAAGAACCAGCGCGGCGATGGAAGCGAGCAGAAGAATGGTTGAAATGATAGCTAGCAACCATTGAATCTGAGTCACGCGAGCGGTGTTTCTGGCCAGGTCCGGATCTTTGAAGACTTTCCGAGCGACCCACTTAAGAAAGCGGGTAGTTGGCAGCGTTGATTTTTCAATCTCGGCTTGAACAATTGAAAAATCCAAATCTTCGTATGTGACGCTTGCCTTCTCCGCTAGTTCAGCGGCTTTTTCTACCGCCTCCCCGCTGCCGACGACGACAGATGAGATGTATTTTTGCAGCACTGCTGGGAATGCGGCAGCTAAGAAGAGCAAGGCGGCGCAACCAACCGATGAGCTTGAGATGTAGGGCTGCAACTCGCCAAGATTGCTTACGACCAAGCCAAGTGCTGCGCCTGTTCCAGCCAGCAGCCAACTTAAGAACGAATCAACTACCGCCGAAGATTTTGCCGAAGACAGGTAGAGCAGCTGGCGCGCCACGTGCCTTGATGCTTCTTCTTTGAGATCGCTGGAATCTGTCATTGCAGGTCTAACGCCTGAATTAAGCCGAGCCGCGAAGCGGCTTCGGCTTGAATGAATTGTTAGGTGCCATGCCGGTAGCCTGCCGGGGAAATGGGCACCACATTGCGCTCACCTTCATCGTAGCGGACGAAGCTAGCTTGGATGGCGTGCCGTTTGGCCAGAAGGCTCACTATGCACCGTGCCGCCGTGCGGGCGGACTGTTGAGGGCAGTCACTCCGGTAGCGGGCAAGAACAGCTTGAACGGCAGGGGAGGACTCATTGGACTGGAACGGCTCCAGGTAGATGTACTCCGAGACGCCGAACAGGTAGACGAACGCAAAATCCTGGATGGGAAGCGATGCCGATGCGCCGGATAGCGTGAACACCTCACAGGTGTTGTCCGGGCAGTACTCAACCGTTGTTGATCCGCCATTGGAAGAGACTTGCACAGAATCCCCCAAGGCCGAAGGCAACTCATGCGCGTTGGAACTTAGTGAAACGACTGAAAGAAGCAAGGCGGCGAGAATCTTTCTCATGGCACCTAACGCCTGAATTAAGCCGAGCCGCGAAGCGGCTTCGGCTTGAATGAATTGTTAGGCGGTGTCTGGCCCGGGAAACTCAGACCGAACCGCCGACCCGACAACACCTTACCCGAAGGTCAACGCCCTTGACGGTCGCACTCTCCGGTGGCCGCCGACCAGCCACGCGCGGAGCGGGTGGCGGACCGAAGGCCCGGAGCAAACGGGAAGTGAGCGCCTGCCATGTGAGCCACGCGCGTAAGCGGGTGGCGTGGTTGCCCGTGATGCACGGGCGAATGCCGGAGCGGAGCCCAACGAATGATCGCAGCGACGACGAGCGACAGGGCCGGAGCGGCCGATCAACTCAACGTGCGGGGCTGCCAACGAGGACTCACCGGAGCCGGCCGATGACGTCGCCGGGAACGTTCCGAAGAAGCATGCGAGGAAATAGAACCTCCCGCAGCACCGCCTAACGCCTGAATTAAGCCGAGCCGCGAAGCGGCTTCGGCTTGAATGAATTGTTAGCCCGCTGCCCGATGACGCTGGGCAACTGCCGCTAAGAATAACCAGTTCAGTGAAAAGCAAACGGCACTGCAGACGATGATGCCGAGGACAGCGCCAAAGAGAGTTGCGCCCATAGACGGATTGGGTTCTTGGAGCCACAGGAAAGTGACAATGCCTGAGAGCAGGCTGACCGGCCGAGTAAACATCTGCCACAGGGCAGGGAATTCATAGCTGCGATGCCCGCACGGCAGATATATGGAACGAAATACCAACTCCGGGAAAGCCAGCGCGCGCCAGCTGATCCGTGCTTTTTTTCCGCAAAACGTGCAGGTGTAGTTCATGAGCGGGCTAACGCCTGAATTAAGCCGAGCCGCGAAGCGGCTTCGGCTTGAATGAATTGTTAGGCCGCTGGCCCGTGCCAGTAACCTGCGACGATTATTGCCCAAAGCCCAAGTACGGCAATGAAGTTGATCGTGAAAACAATGCCCCTAAGGCGAACATTGCGAGTTAGAACTTGGATGAGGCTGTGGAAGATTCGGCCGCCAACAAAGATCCATGCCAGTCCAACTGCCAGGGGGATGGGCTGCGCTTGAAGAAGGATCAGGCACGCGACGTAGAAGAGGAGGGGCCACTCAAACTGGTTGGACAAGTTTGCACTGATGCGAGGCTCAAGACTTGCCCAAGGATTGCTCCCGTCATTACGACGGCCAATGCCCCAGATTGCTGGTGCGCGAGCAACAGTAAGAATCACGTACAGAAAGGCGACCAGCGCAACGTGTGCCGCCATAGGAACGATCAGCGGATTTGACGTAATGGTTGCAGACACCAATGCGCTGTCTCCTGCGGCCTAACGCCTGAATTAAGCCGAGCCGCGAAGCGGCTTCGGCTTGAATGAATTGTTAGGCAACAAGCCCGCCATATGCGAGCGCGATGCCTTGAAGAAGGGCAGCGATAGCCGCAAACATTGCTCCCTTACGACTAGCAGCATCCCGGGCCACTCCTGTTGTAAAGAAGTCGTAGTGCTTTCCACCCTCATCGATGATTATCCCAGCGGAACCGTTGTCCTTGGTTGGATCGTAGAGCACGCGCAAGGTGGCCGAGCGGTACCAGAAATAGGCGGCCACAAAGGCGCCCACGGCAGACAACAGATTGAGTGTGGATAGAGCCACTGTCACCGCGGGCATGTACCCCTCCATGTTGCCTAACGCCTGAATTAAGCCGAGCCGCGAAGCGGCTTCGGCTTGAATGAATTGTTAGGCGGCATATCGGCGATACACGAGTATCGTTGCCGACGCCAGGACGAGCACTCCGACGAGTCCCCAGGCCGGGTGCACGGGCGTAGTAGGCCACAGACCCAAGGTTGCAGCCACAAGCCCGATGGCGAGGAATAACCAGCCATAGGCTCGATGAGCGCGATACCAAACTGCCGGGTCCGCAAGAGTGCGAGTTGTGCGAAGGCCGAACCAGCGATTGGGAGGAATGGCCTTAAGGATTAGCAAGACACCGAGTGCGCAGAAGAAGAGGGCTGCGGTGAGCTGGGCCTTCATGTCGCCGTGATCTCCCTATGCCGCCTAACGCCTGAATTAAGCCGAGCCGCGAAGCGGCTTCGGCTTGAATGAATTGTTAGGCCGCAGCCAACCCGAGAACTGACCGACTGTGGCCTTACCGAAAGACTATCAGCGGAACGGCCCGTAAGCCGATGACAGAACAGCTTCCCCGACGCGGCGCTTTACCCGGAGCGCTTGATGCGCGATGCCGGACGAAGCGATGCAGACACAACCCCGAAAACCCTGCCGAAGCCAAAGCCCGAGATGGAACAGGTTTTGGTGCGGCCTAACGCCTGAATTAAGCCGAGCCGCGAAGCGGCTTCGGCTTGAATGAGGAGTTATACGGGAGCGGCTGCAGCAACCGGTTGCCAGACCTTATGCCGGAGCCTCCCCGAACCCTCCGATGGCAAAAGGCTATCACCTGTCGGGGCCCATGGGCTTTGGCGAGAACCCTTGGCGCGAGGTGTAACCGGAGCCATCGCTAGCCGGAGCACGTGGGGCCTCAGCGCCGAGGGCGAAGCGAGAGTCTGGCCGGTTGCGGGAAGAGTAGGGAGGGCTGGCCGGAGCCGATGCTCCACGGTGCCGAAGTGTTGCCGAAGGAACAGCAACGAGAGTGCTCAACCCGATGCCGTATAACGCCTGAATTAAGCCGAGCCGCGAAGCGGCTTCGGCTTGAATGAATTGTTAGGCCCCGCCCGCGTGAAGCTTGGCGTACAAGGCCTGCCTATCACTATCACCTTGCAGAGCATAGAACCGATCAAGCAAGCCAAACGAATAGAGCCTCTCATTCATTGTCATGCCACGAATGGTCTCTATCGATTCTTTCCGGAAGGCTGACCAGAGCGAATAAACCCGGTCATGATCTTGGTCGGAGCCAATCCAGACATTGCCGATGTAGCGCTCCATAGCTATGGAAAGCTCGTCAGCCGTAGCCGAACTGTCTTTCCAGGCAGCGAGCTGACTCGCGACGCCATGCACCGCCGGGTCGGCGGATATGGCTCGAATCTGCTGCTCCAACTCGTCAAGGTTCATTGAGGGGCCTAACGCCTGAATTAAGCCGAGCCGCGAAGCGGCTTCGGCTTGAATGAATTGTTAGAGCGCGTGCCCATTTGCCCGCCAGATGTGCTTGTACCAGTAGCTAACAACGCCAAGCGGGCTCGGAAGGAAGAAGAACTGAAGCATCCAGTCACGATGCTGCTCTTTTGGGGCGGATGATCGGTTTTTTAGGTGCCAAGTAAAGAAGGCGGCAATACCGAACTGAAAGGCCGCAAGCGCAAAAACTAGCTGACCAAAATGGCCATCTAGCCAGGAACGTTCACCCGCCTGCTGTGAGAGGAGCAGGAAGGCAAAGACGTGCGCAGCCAGGACCGGAAGGAAGCTGGCTATGAGAAGAAGAACTTTGGTTGCCTGTGACATTTCCGAGCGCTCTAACGCCTGAATTAAGCCGAGCCGCGAAGCGGCTTCGGCTTGAATGAATTGTTAGGCCCCACCCGGCTATTGAATAGTACGAGGTGGTGCCACAGCCTCGGGGAGTTCGTTGGCCCGCACCCAGGAAGAGCCTTGCCAGATAAATCTGTATGCATAGACGAAGCTGTCCGGATTACGGCGCTCACTAACAACGAGCTCGCCGCCTTTCGAGTACCAGCAAATGTAGCGGTGCTGATCTTCTTGTGGAAGTTGGCGGATAAGCTCTCCGGCCAGTTCATCTGGCAGGCGAACTAGTCCCAGGGGAGAGCGGCTGCCATTGACCGGATAGATGTTGCACAGGCCGGCTGACTCTGGGGTGCTTGCGCAGCCTGCGAGGAGCACTGCTGCAGATAGGAGAGAAACTCTCATGTGGGGCCTAACGCCTGAATTAAGCCGAGCCGCGAAGCGGCTTCGGCTTGAATGAATTGTTAGCGCCCATTGCTTGAGCCTCGCAGCCTATCTAAGTTTGCAACCATCAGTTCGCGATATGATCCCGAGATCTGGACATATGCAACATTGAAAGAGACGTTCCATCCACTCCACTTCTTGAATCTTGAAACGTGGATTTTCGTCCCAGAATCGATTCTGTCTAAGACCTTGTCGCCATGGGTAATGTCGGTGAGCAGCTTAAGACAGATTGCCTTTTTGTTTTTGTCGAAAGGGTCTGCGCATTCATACGTCACCACCTCTTGTTGAGTGGTGAACTCTTCACCGACTCTGCTTCCACCCACTCTATTGGGCTCCGTCGTCACGCAGCCTGCAGCGACAAGGCTCATTGCAAGTGGTGCGATAAATTTCGACATGGGTGCTAACGCCTGAATTAAGCCGAGCCGCGAAGCGGCTTCGGCTTGAATGAATTGTTAGGCGCCACGGTAATGAGCGCAGCGACGCAGTGCAACGGGCGACAGAGACCGAAGAGCTGGTAATCACTCACCGTAAGCCGGCGGCAGGTGAGGGGCCGCGTGTATCCGGAGCCGATGGCGCAAACGCGACAACTCTGGGCCCACTGCCCGAGAGCCGACGGTAGCGACGGACCGGCGATCTCAGGCTAAGCCATTGCCACCGACAGCCTGCGGCGCGAACGAGAGAAGGGCGAGTGCGAGCTGTTGTGCCTTACCCGCGAGACCGCAGCCGCGGTGTGACCACTATCGCTTTTGGCCCACGCCTAACGCTTGAGCTTGCCGAGCCGCGAAGCGGCTTCGGCATGAGCGAATTGTTATGCGGTGACTGCCCGAGATACCGACGACCTACACCGGCATGGCCACGGGAAACCGCTCCAGAGCCGAAACACTACCAGCCGCAGCAGGGCAGCGCATTACCCGGAAACCTTGGAGCGTATAGCCACCGAAGCCGCCTTGGTCGGAGCACGCTGCGGTAAGAGCGCGAGCGGCGAAGCGATGAACAAGCCGAAGCAGGTGAGGTAGGGAACGCTGACCGGAGCCGACCGTGAAAGATCGCGGCACTTTGGCCGAAGGAGCAACTACGGCAATGCTATTGCAGCACCGTATAACGCCTGAATTAAGCCGAGCCGCGAAGCGGCTTCGGCTTGAATGAATTGTTAGCTTTCTTTGCGACGTCGTGTGAGCCACGCGATTAGGCCTGCAATGAGGCCAATGAAGGCTCCGCCGATAGACTTAGAAATGACTCGATCCCAGTCAATGCCGGAGTGTTGCGTGAAACGACTCGTGGCTGTTGATGCGGAGGATGTGCCAGGATTTGAAGTGAGTATTGTCTCTGCCCATTCTTTGGAACGCGCCCGGGTCCAGTCCAAATCCTCTTTGCCTCCGTACACGTAGAGGAAAAGTAGTCGGTCCTTTACGTGTATGAGAGTGGTGGTGGCCGCGATGACCTCCGAAAAGGTTTGGCCAGATTGGGAGCGAATGTCGCTTTTCATCAGCATAGATGCCGAAAAAATGCGATCACTCTCGAAATGATATGGCAAAGGAACTACTCCGCCGGCACTAATTACAACATCTGTGTCCAGTTGCCGGGATACGCCTTTGCTCGCATCTGCAAAAAACTGAGAAAATTGACCCTTTAGTTGCTCAATCCGTTGCTCCCCCTCCGCTTTATACATTTGCTTTAGCTGTGCGAACTCCTCACTAGTGAGTGGGTGATCTGAAATTTTCTTTGCGACCTGAACCGTGAATCGCCTAGTAAGGTCAGGAATCTCTCCCTCGAGCGCTGTTGGTGCGTCGCTTTGAGAGATGAACGAAGCGAGCTGCTGGTTAGTTGGCGGGACGAAGTTTTTTTGCAGTTCCACAACCCCAGTCATTTCTGGGGTGACCCGAGCGAATCCGGGCGGAGTTGGAATCTCTATTGATACTCCGCCAACCTCGACCGGATTCGCGAAACTTGCGAACGAAATGGTGAGTAGTGAAAGCAGTGCTGCGAGCCTCATTGTCCCCTCCCAAGAAAGCTAACGCCTGAATTAAGCCGAGCCGCGAAGCGGCTTCGGCTTGAATGAATTGTTAGGGCTCATGCTAGTAGCTTGATGATGCCAGCTGAAAACAGCAGCACTGCAGCGATGACAAGCACTGCTACCCATCTTGGGCCAATGTGCTTTGGATCAAAGGCTTCTGGTGAACTATCGAACAAATTGTGTCGAAAAGCGTAAGCGCCAATGAGGAAAGCGCTAATGCAGAAAAGCACGGATCGTACTGACCCATCGTGTATAGCTTCAACGAAGAAACGAACGCCGAGTGCGAGCAGCGGCAATGCCCACAGGCGATACAGCTTCTTGTTGGACTTTTTGGTGATGTCGGACATGAGCCCTAACGCCTGAATTAAGCCGAGCCGCGAAGCGGCTTCGGCTTGAATGAATTGTTAGGCGGTGACTGCCCGAGGAGCCCAGGCCGACCGACTCACCGCCGCCGGCCGCCAATTTACCCGAAGCCCGGGCCGACACGCAGCGAGGACGGAAGCCACGCGCGGAGCGGGTGGCGTGGGATGGCATCGACCGGCGCTGAGTTGCGATGGAGTGAGCCGCGCGCGTAAGCGGGCGGCGTGGGTTCCCGGAACCTCAACGCCTGTGGCCTTACCCGGAACGCTGGATGCGTGGTGTGCCCGAAGCCACCGAAAACTGGGGCGCGGTGATGTACGAGTACGAGCGGCGAAGCGATGGCGGTCACGATATGGCCGAACTTGAGGACTGCTCACCGGAGCCGACCGTTAAGGATCGCGGTGATTTCACCGAAGCAACATGCGAGGAAATAGAACCTCCCGCAGCACCGCCTAACGCCTGAATTAAGCCGAGCCGCGAAGCGGCTTCGGCTTGAATGAATTGTTAGGCATCACCCCGGAATGGCGGCGGTAAACGCCTTTGGATGGCGCCGACGAAGAGTTAGAAGTAGCTCGTGAGCTATCTGTCGCATACAGGCCAACTCAGGACGACCTTTCATTGGCTCGGTAATGTCATTGCTCTGAAAAACCCAGCCAAGCGAATTGTTCCTCGATAGGTCCATATAGGCCTCCTCCAGCTCTGGGTCTACGTGAGCACCACCGTCAGTGTCTGCAACATTGCATATAAGCTCACGACGACAGAGAAACCTGCCCTTGCTGTCTTTTAGAACAGGTTCATTCCACCATTCAGCGAATCGAACTAGTCGAGGGGGAATGGGCGGTTCGCCGGCAGCAACGAGAGGCAGGTAAAAGCCTCCGTCAGATCCTAGCCTCATCATGACTAAGTTGCACTCGCTAATGAGATTTCTGGGGTTAAGCGCGCCGGCCGAGTCGTAAAAGTATCCGTCACGGAGCTGGAGCTGCTCTAGTAACGATCGCGAGTTTCCCTTGTGATGGAGTAGAACACGAAGGGAAAGCGCGATGTGCTTGCCGATCGCTTCTAGGCCAGCATCATACGAAGTACAGGCATGCTCTAGGAGCTCGATTTGTTCGCGCAGCTCGCGTTCGAGCTCGCCTTTTGGTCTTGCAACTCGCGATTGCTTCATGTGATGCCTAACGCCTGAATTAAGCCGAGCCGCGAAGCGGCTTCGGCTTGAATGAATTGTTAGGCCACGCCCGCGATGTGCCAATCAATGGCGGTGCCAGCGAGAACGCCGAATAGAGCTCCTGCGAACATTATGCCGCCACAAATCCAGTGACGACGGCGGAAGCCTGGCAGCGCTGCAAGCAGCTCGCGCTTCGCCTTAACCATCTCAGGGCTGTCGTTAGGGCCAATGTAGGGCCCGGGGTCTGACATGAGAAAGCGCTTCTCGCTACGGTTCAAAGTGTCATTCCAGGCGTGTTCTTTCCATGCCACGGCCTCAACTCGCTTTTGGAGCGACCGGCCGTACCACATGTTGCGCACCACCATTGCCGCGCCGGGCAGGGCTCCGAGCAGGAATCCCGCTTCTCCATAGCTCACAACGGATTCTCCCAAGTGGCCTAACGCCTGAATTAAGCCGAGCCGCGAAGCGGCTTCGGCTTGAATGAATTGTTAGGCCTACTCCCGCGTAAGCCGAGCGCAATAGTCGTATGAGTTGGTAATGACAATTGTGTCGCCCTCCTGGAACCCACCGTGCTCTGGATTGACGGCGCAGAACTCGCTGGAGTCATCCCTGGTATCGAAGCGCCCGATGTAGGCGACCTCGGGCTCCCACTTATCTCTCACTTGGAAATAGGCCTGCTTTTTGTAGCGGAAGTTGCCCGAGCCCCACTTGGTAAAGCTAACAAAACCTGTTGCCTGATCTCGTTCCGACTCGACCAGCCAACCTTGGGCAGGGAGTGCTGCCGAGAGCGAGGTGACCCGAACTTTGATCCGACCGTCCGTGTGCCCGCGCCACGTCACGGCGCCATGTGGCAGCGAGGCGCATCCTCCAAGTGCCAGTGATGCGAGGATGACTAACGTCCGAATCACCGATATCTCCAAGTAGGCCTAACGCCTGAATTAAGCCGGGCCGCGAAGCGGCCTCGGCTTGAATGAATTGTTAGGGCTCACCCCGTATAGCCGAACTGGCGGACGCAAAGTGCCAGGAGCCCCTCAAGAGACGTTACCTCCGCTGGGACCGGGCCGCCAGAGGCCCGCTCTACGAATGCGCGAAGCGTCTGCTCCAGTTGAGCCGGATGGGGCCGGTCTGACAGATAGCCAGAAATGCTTACGACTGGCTCAGTTGGAACCAACCTAAGCAAGAAACCAAAGCTGTCGTATGCGACGTACTCACCGTTACGAACATCAGTAGGCTCGACGTAGCGGGCGGCCGACTCTGCTGATGGGAAGAGGCTGATGTCTCCGTGCTCGTCAAGAACTATGGGTGGCCGCATATCTGTAGTGAGCCCTAACGCCTGAATTAAGCCGAGCCGCGAAGCGGCTTCGGCTTGAATGAATTGTTAGGCATCTATCCGAGGCGCTAGGCCGCGAATGATGTCTAGCCGATTTGCCGGAGCGTCCGGAGACATGAAGTGTGGAATCGTGTTGGCGGTGCGTCGAGGACGCTGAAGCCAGACAACTTGCCACTCCGCAATGCGGTGCTCCCGCATGTGAATGTAATGGCCTGGCTCAGGCTCCGCTATGTACTCTTCTTGAAGAATGAGCGCGATTGGTTCTTCTGCACCCGCGGTATCACGCGAGAACTCTAGAGCCTCTTGGTAAGACTCGAACGAGTAGAAGTAATCGCTCCCATCATCTAGGTCAGGTGCGCCGTGCTCGGGATGGCACCAGACGCGATACTCCAAAACGGCATCCCAGACGTAACCTCCACCCGCTTTTGCGGAGGCCGAATAGGTGCCAACAAGCTCTGGATTGATTACATCCGGATATTGGAAATCTGTCATAGATGCCTAACGCCTGAATTAAGCCGAGCCGCGAAGCGGCTTCGGCTTGAATGAATTGTTAGGCGCCATGATGCAGGACCTCAAGCGGCGGGTCTTTTCTTGCCTAAACGTGGCAGCCACTCAATCGCAACGCCGATGAGCGTTGCAATTACTAAGGCTTTACCCACGATCCACCAGTCGAAACCGGGCCTAAAGATTGCAATCACGACACCAATGATGGTGCCCATGGTGGCGGTGCCCCAAACGGCGTTTCGCGAGCCCCAGTGGGCCAACAGGGCAATTGCCGAAACAATGAGAAGAATCCACCAGATCATGAGCTTTGTCCCCTGCGATGAAGGTGGTTATGGCGCCTAACGCCTGAATTAAGCCGAGCCGCGAAGCGGCTTCGGCTTGAATGAATTGTTAGGCCGCGAACAGGCCGCCCCGACAAGCGTCGATGTCCAAAACCAGGTCAAGTTTCCGATGGCAGTCCGTGCACTCGAAGAGGGCGGAGAGCGACTGAGCTGGACGACTGTCGGGGGTTGCATCATTTGCCGGGAATCCTGCACTAGAGATAACAACCAGCTTGCCCTGCCCAATCCACTCCAGCAGCTTTAACTGGGTCCAATAGTAATCGCCGGGCTGCTGAAACCCGCGCGGGTTTGTCCAGTAGTCACACGAGCGGCAAGTGTTCATTAGCGGCCTAACGCCTGAATTAAGCCGAGCCGCGAAGCGGCTTCGGCTTGAATGAATTGTTAGGCCTCTGCCCGGCCACCTGACGCCTTTAGAGCGGCGATAGATTCTGCCGCGGACTTGAGCTTGGCTTGTCTCTCATGCTGTTCAAGCAGGTCGTCTAGTATCAACTCGATAGCGAGTCGAACTGCGGGAAAGGCATTGAGGCACTCAGCCTCGGAGAGCGTGTGTACGCCAACGCTCAAAATGCCATAGAGGCTTCGGTTTTGGACGAGGAAGTCTGGCAAGTGGTCCTTGAGGAGCCCAATCCTTTCGTCCATACGGGCCCGGCTATAAGCGTCCTCGTCCCAACCGGCATCAGTTGAGGCCACGCTGTGGGCGTCGCCAATGAGTGACTCAAAGATGCGGCGGAGGTAAACGAACGCACCTACGCCAACTCCATGTGTGGCTAGGCCAATTGCTCGAGTTAACTCTTTGGACCTCTCTGGCCCCAGCACTTTGCGGTACTTACGAAGATCCGGTAGTGCGAGGTCGGCTAGCGATGGGATCTGCCCAATCTTTTGCAGAATGCCCTTGTGCGCTCTAAAGGCAAACAATGCTTGATGGGAATTATTCCGTGAGCAGCGAAATAGTAGGGAAAAGATGTAATTGGTGTAGTGTGAGTTTGTACTGTAGTTGTTTTTTCTAGCAGTAAAGACGCTGTGCTGCCCGCATTCTGGGCAGTGGAAATCCAATGTACCCTCGAACTGTTCCAGCGAAAAGAACCCATTCTGCTTCTCGTCGTCGTACTGAAACTGCTCGTACAGAGGAACAGTAAGGCAGAAGTCCTTTGCTGGAGGAAACCTCGGTAGCTCAGAGGTCATGGGTTTTTCCTTGGACATACGATGTCATCCACCAGAGGCCTAACGCCTGAATTAAGCCGAGCCGCGAAGCGGCTTCGGCTTGAATGAATTGTTAGGTGACGCTAGCGCCACTGGTACGACGCGCCTCTTGCGAGTTGCTGGCAGGCCAGTGGTGATAGCCACGGGAAGCGTTCCGAGAGGGCGGCCTCAGCAGCGACGGCACCAGACGCAAGGTTATCAGTGGAAAGCCAGATATCGCGATTACAGGCGGCAGCCCATATCTGCTCTAGAAGTGTGCGACCGTCAGGGTCCGACGCCAAAGCGCCCGAAACGCTAGGGACAAACTTCCAGGGCATGCTCCAGGAATCAAAGCCTTCCACTGCCTTTACAACGTTTGCCGGACTGTCCATTGCGGCACCTAACGCCTGAATTAAGCCGAGCCGCGAAGCGGCTTCGGCTTGAATGAATTGTTAGGGCTCAACCGACGTGACGTCAGTTGCCTGATTGCCCCGCCACTTTGACGACAAATAGATCGATGCACATCCAGCGACGGTTAGTAACAAGGAGTAGGAGTTGATCATAAGAACGCCAACAAAGTTGAGAACAGCTATGGCAGTCGAGTCATCGCTCCAAAGGTTTCTATGCACCACCAAGTCGTAACAGAACTTGATAGCGCCGGCGAAGGCAGCAACTGCATAGACGCAGATTGCAATGGATTTCCACATGGGCCGATTGCCTCGAATGAAGGCATAACGCACCAGGAGGCCGGATGCGAAAAGCGCTCCCAAGCCGGCAGTAATCACGAGTGTATATACGAACACGAGTACTCCCCCTTGAGGCCTAACGCCTGAATTAAGCCGAGCCGCGAAGCGGCTTCGGCTTGAATGAATTGTTAGGCCCCAGCTACAGCCGGGAACCGAACGCAAACCAAAGAATGTTGAGCCACACGAGGACCGAACCGGTTGCGCCGAGCCAAAAGAAGATGAGTTTGGCTGACCGTAAGGGTGAAGGTGATGCTGTCCCAAACCAAGATAAGTACCAAAGCGGCATAAAACAGAGCCAAGTGCCGAGAGGCGGAATGAGGGCCCACGCCGGAACGGACTGAATGGATCCTTGTTGGTGAGGGTAGAGGAACTCCGCAAGAAACGCCGTGGCGAACAGCGTCTCAGCGACTAGCAGGTAGCGACGGTTCTGGCTGATTAATTCGATAGCCTTCATGGGGCCTAACGCCTGAATTAAGCCGAGCCGCGAAGCGGCTTCGGCTTGAATGAATTGTTAGGCCCCGCCATCACAGCAGCAACTGAGCCCGAAGATTGGAAATGTTGACATCATGGTTTTGCACGAATACCTCCTCACTAGTTTGCTGAGTGAGGTTCTCGTAGGTCTCGAAGCCGAGCCCATAACCATTTGCCCAAGTGATCACATCCCCAACCTCAAGGTCCCAGCCGGAGGTCAGCTCAATGATGGTGAAACCGCTGTCCTCCGTGGCGATAGCAACCATGCCACGATGGGGGTTGATAGCAGCAACTTTGCCTTTCCGTCGCATGGTGCCTCCTGCGGGGCCTAACGCCTGAATTAAGCCGAGCCGCGAAGCGGCTTCGGCTTGAATGAATTGTTAGGGCGCAATGTACCAAGGCGGGAGGACCTCCGGGAGGCAGACTGGCTCAACGCCTTGCCCGGTGAAGCCGATTGGCTCGGGCGCCACACGGAAGTGGCGCGATGAAACGCTGGCTGGAGCGAAAGTGCCCGGGACGGCAGGTGCCGCATGAAATCTCGGGCGCAACGGCGAGCCGAGGCAAGCACGAGTCGCTAGGCGAGGAGAGTGGCGTTCGCAAACAACCTAGCTGTTGAAACGGACTGCTTTGAGCGGCCTAACGCCTGAATTAAGCCGAGCCGCGAAGCGGCTTCGGCTTGAATGAATTGTTAGGCCTCATTGTAGACCTGCAGCAGAGATGGCTCTTGGGAGCTAGCAGCAATATGCACAAGTACCGTCCGCTGTAGCTCGACCTCGCCGTGATCAGCATGGTGCTTTGCGAAAGAGAAGACCTCGGATAGTGATTCGTTCTCGTGCCATGAGGTCATGACAAATTGGTCATCCGGGATGTCGCCGTAATCAAAAGCTCGAAGGTTTGCCATATCTACGGAATCGTCCCAGGAGCTGCAGCCATAGCCCCAAGCCATCATAAACAGGCAGCCGGAACGGACGAGCCAATCGCTCACCTCATCTTGCCAGTCCGTCGGGACGGCTTGCTCCGCTATTACTACGGCGCGGAATGGCGATCGGGCACCCAAGTCTGGTGGGGTTGAGCCGCGAGCGAGATGTATGTAAGTGGGAGTGCTTGGCATGAGGCCTAACGCCTGAGTTAACCCGAAAACAATCGCGTAGCGATTGGTTTTCGGGTTGAACGAATTGTTAGGCGGTGACTGCCCGAGGTGTATCCACGACCGAACGGTCACCGCCGCCGCCCAGAACTTTACCGGACCGGATGCTCAAGCGCAGCGACAAGGGCTTGCCCTGGATAGCTCGATGCGGGGTGTCACCGAAGCCGCTGGCAACCGGGACGCCGTGATGCACGAGGATGAGTGGGGGGCGAGATCAATGACGATCGCGACAAACTTGAAGGCCGCTTACCGGGGCCGACCGTTGACGATCGTGGAACTGCTGCCGAAGGAACATGCGAGGAAATAGAACCTCCCGCAGCACCGCCTAACGCTCAAGGTAACCCGAGCCGCGAAGCGGCTTCGGGTTGAGTGCGTAGTTATGCGGGGCTGGCGACGATGCTGGCATGGTCTGGCCGAAGCGCTCCGAATAACTCGATGGGCCGATACGGTACCAGCTTGCCGGACCACGCTGTACCCGGACGCCCAAAGGCGAAGTGGCTCCGGAGCCGCAAGCGAGTCGAGTGCGATGGGCTGTCAGGTCTAGGCCGGAGCGGGGGAGTTGCCGACGCCTTGTCACTGAAGGCTACTTGCCGGAGCTAGGCCTAAACGATGCGGGGTTGTTGCTCAGGAGCGAGCGACGGCAATGCAGACCCAGCACCGTATAACGCCTGAATTAAGCCGAGCCGCGAAGCGGCTTCGGCTTGAATGAATTGTTAGGCGCCACCGGGCTTGCCGGCAGCTCCCTCTGTTTCAGTCTTTTCGGTGTCGATAACGGAAAAACTGGATGCCTTGTCCAAGACGCGCTCCAACTCCGAGGCTGTTAAACCCTCCGCGTGAACAACGGTGTTGTCCTTGGTAGTGATAATGACTTTGCGGCCAGACCTGCTCTTGATATACGCCACAAGGACTGCCGCTAGGCCGCCCCACATTGATGCAGCGCCAACGGCCTGGACAATTTCGACAATGCCGGCAGATGCCATTGGCACCCCGGCGCGTGTCTCTCGCATCTCATACCTGACATTGTGTTCGTTGAGCAGTTTAACGAACGGACCAAAGCTGTTCCGGAAGACGTGAGCTTGAAGAGTAGTCATTGGGTGTCCTTACCGATCAGATTGCGATGTGCTTCACGTGGCGCCTAACGCCTGAGTTAAGCCGAAAACAATCGCGTAGCGATTGGTTTTCGGCTTGAACGAATTGTTAGGCGGCCAGACTCCGAGGAAACCGTGAGCCCACAAAAGCCGTTACGTGAAGCCCCGGAATACAAACCGCCCACCTTGAACTTGCCGGCCGAAGCCGACACCGGAGCAGTCTGCCAGAAGGCAAGCCGCGCGCGTAAGCGGGCGGCGTGAGAAGCGGGCTTGGGTAGCGACAACAACGATGATGCAGCCGTGCGCGGGCCGAAGAACCAACAGATGCCAGCGACGCTGGAAGCGGACGGCGTGATGGAGCGAGAGTGCCGGAGTGCGGCTGGCTTGCGCGAAAGACTTGCAAGTAGCGGTGATGCCAGAGCCTTACCCACCGAAGAAGGCTCTTTGCCGCCTAACGCCTGAATTAAGCCGAGCCGCGAAGCGGCTTCGGCTTGAATGAATTGTTAGCCACCAGGCCGGATCAGTTGGACCACGGGCTCTTTGTCTAGTGGCAGCCAAATTACAGTAACCGGCAGCGCGACGCTTCGCTTGTCGCCGATTGCCACTTGGGTATACGGCGAGCGAAGTTTCGCGCGATACGCCGCGACCGAAACCCGCCTCACTTTGAACTTGCACTCATCCTCGTAGATGCGCCCCTTTCCGGAGTAGGTGCTGAAGTACACGGGAATGACGTACCGGCCCTTGGAATCCGTGACCGCTAGAGCGGGGCCGGCGGGACCTTCAAGTTCGGACCACGAGATGCCCACGGCCGTGTCGGCCAGCGGCGCCCCTGCTTTGTCGGTGACGACGCCGGTGAATGTCCGGAAGTCATCCGCACACCGCGCTACAGCAGGCTGCAAAGTTGCGGCGAAAAGAACAACAAGAGCGAAGAGGTATCTCATGGTGGCTAACGCCTGAATTAAGCCGAGCCGCGAAGCGGCTTCGGCTTGAATGAATTGTTAGGCCCCAGACTGGAGCCGTTGGAGCAGCGTGATTGCATCGTCGTGGCCCTGTGCTGCAGCCAGCTCCAATAGAGCTACCCCTTGCTCCTCAGTAGCAGGGCGCACTTGGTTGGTTACAAGTAACTCCCCTAGTCGATACTGAGCCGCCGAATCGCCTTTTGCTGCAGCTCGGCGTAGCCAGATTGCCGCCTCGTCAAGATCACGGTGGGCTCCGAAGCCGAAGGCGATCATGCTGCCCAGATAGAACTCCGCTCGCGTAAATCCTTGCGCCGCGGAGCGCCTGTACCAAGCAACGGATAGCTCTCTGTCCCGAATATCCAGTGTGCCATCATCCAGGCTGTCTGCCAGTAGGCATTGAGCGGCAGCGTCACCAGTCTCAGCTAGGCGTGTCAGGAAGTCGCGAGCCTCCGCCGGAGTCATAGAAGCGACTTTTTCCACAAGGTCGAAGTAGTAATCCATGGGGCCTAACGCCTGAATTAAGCCGAGCCGCGAAGCGGCTTCGGCTTGAATGAATTGTTAGGCCGCAGCCAACCCGCGAACTGACCGACTGTGGCCTTGCCGAAAGACTATCAGCGGAACGGCCCGTAAGCCGATGACAGAACAGCTTCCCCGACGCGGCGCTTTACCCGGAACGCTTGATGCGCGATGCCGGACGAAGCGATGCAAGCACAATCCCGAAAACCCCGCCGAAGCCAAAGCCCGAGATGGAACAGGTTTTGGTGCGGCCTAACGCCTGAATTAAGCCGAGCCGCGAAGCGGCTTCGGCTTGAATGAATTGTTAGGTGGCAGCCGGGTCATCCGAAGCCAACGTTACGACAAGCGATCGCTCACCCTGGAGAATCGTATCGTAGAGATCCTCCTCAGCGGGAATCCACGTGGATGAGGTTGCAGTGGCGTCGCGGAGTTGCAGGAAATCCAATGCCGGTAGAACGAGAGCGCCGCCGAGGCGTAGTGCAGTTTCACCAGCGATCTCCTCAATCGAGGTTCCGTCCGGGAACTCGTACTCTGCTTGAATCAGTAGTCGGAATCTTTTCATGCCACCTAACGCCTGAATTAAGCCGAGCCGCGAAGCGGCTTCGGCTTGAATGAATTGTTAGGCCGCAGCATGGCGGTGTCGGCGCCAGTACACAAGGAATGCTGTCAGCGCGGCGTATGCCAGAAGCAGAAATGCAACGCCAAAGGTGCCGAAGAGTGGCCCGGCGATAGAGTCCGAGGGTGAAACCCAGGTCTGTAGAAACAGATTGAAGGCAAAGACGACGGAAAGGATTAATGCCAGGAATGAGAAGCGTGCGAGCTTGTACGCGGCACTAGAACTGGCGGGTCGCTTCTTGTGCCAATGAATGATGACGAAAGTATTGGCGGAGATTGCGCCAATGATCAACGTAAGGATTGTCAGCGAGGTAAACATTTCTTCTGCGGCCTAACGCCTGAATTAAGCCGAGCCGCGAAGCGGCTTCGGCTTGAATGAATTGTTAGGCCGGTGACGCTAGGTGCATCACGTCGCCCGGCCCGAGCGACGAGACTCTACCGGAAGCCCCGAGGCTTTGCCCGATGGATTGGGGCAGCGAGCTGTTGGCTGGCCAAGGCGGTGACCTATTCCAGTTCTGGCCGGTCTGGCTAACGCGGGCGGTTGCTGTTGCTCGGCGGCGTGGACTCAGTGCCGATTGCATGGCGAAGAGGCCGCCGAAGTCCAGAAAGACGGCGCTCTTTGCATGAGAGGCCGAGGAGTCAACACGCAACGACGCTTTTGCTCTGTCGTTGCGAGTGCTCTCCGAACCGGCCTAACGCCTGAATTAAGCCGAGCCGCGAAGCGGCTTCGGCTTGAATGAATTGTTAGAGCCCAACCGAGATCTCAGGCACGCGCCTGAGCATCAGTACGGACCCAGAAATCCTCGCCAAACTGTTGCCGAATGTGCTGGTCAAGCCTGCACAGATAAGTGTAATGCTCGCCCCAAGGCGGGAACTCATGATCACCTTCCTGAAAGGTGATGCCGTGTGATGCCAGTATTTGCTCGTACCGAACGTCGTAGAGCGGGCGTGGATACGTGACAATGCGTGTGCCATAGCGGATGAATATCAGGCGGTTTGCTGCAATATTTGCTTCCGCAGTGGTCGCGCCTCTCTCCGCGTCAGGCGATCCCTTGTACTTATCCGCCTCGGCACATGCTCCAGCGGCCGGACCGAGATATGGGGCTTGGGGAGCGCCCACTCTGGCCGAATGCAAGGCGGAGCAACCGCTGAGTAAGCTGGCCAGGAGACAGGCTAGGAATCTTTCCATTGGGCTCTAACGCTCAAGGTAACCCGAGCCGCGAAGCGGCTTCGGGTTGAGTGCGTGGTTATACGGGGCTGGCTGAGATGCCAACGACATTTGAACGAAGCCTCCCGATAACCCCGCCGTGAGCCGATACGGTACCAACTTGCCGGACGGCGCTCTACCCGGATGCCCTGACGCGTGGTGTTGTCGAAGGGGCGGATAAGGGAAGCACCGTGACCTATCCGATTGAGGTCGAAGCGGTGGACAGTCAGGTTGCAGCGGCAGTGAAGATCGTTACCCAGAGCCGACTGCAAACGACACTGTGGTTTTTCCGAAGGAAAGGCCGACAGCAACAACGACCCAGCACCGTATAACGCATGAATTAAGCCGAGCCGCGAAGCGGCTTCGGCTTGAATGAATTGTTAGAGGCCAAGCCGGCGAACCAACTCATCCAGTGATATACGACCTTCCTCCGCCGGAAGCTCTGAGATGCGCAGGCTACCTATGGCGGGGAAGGCAGATGCCTCAAACTCCGGCCCGTGCGGGCCCGTCTCGATGAACGTCCAGGCAACATCGGAAGGGGAAAGCTGCCGCACAACTAGCTCGGAATCGGGATGGATGGGCAAGCGACACCACTCATCAAGACGCTCTGAAATTACGAGTGGCCCAGCGGGAAGAGGACCGACCAATGCTTTACTTGGTGCAACCGATGCCTCGGCACAGCCACAGCTATTTGACACGCAGATCTTTCCGGGTGGGGCATTGCATTGGCACCGAGCATGGCCCTTCGGTAAGACGAGAACCTGCTGGACCCGGCCAACGAATACTGACTCTGTCGAGCTCGCCTGAGGGCTCAACACAAGTAGTGCTGTGGCTATTAGCGATGTCCGCAATGATCTTCCCATGGCCTCTAACGCCTGAATTAAGCCGAGCCGCGAAGCGGCTTCGGCTTGAATGAATTGTTAGGCCGCAGCCAACCCGCGAACTGACCGACTGTGGCCTTACCGAAAGACTATCAGCGGAACGGCCCGTGAGCCGATGACAGAACCGCTACCCCGACACGGCGCTTTACCCAGAACGCTTGATGCGCGATGCCGGACGAAGCGATGCAAGCACAACCCCGAAAACCCCGCCGAAGCCAAAGCCCGAGATGGAACAGGTCTTGGTGCGGCCTAACGCCTGAATTAAGCCGAGCCGCGAAGCGGCTTCGGCTTGAATGAATTGTTAGGCGCCCGGCCGATTACGCCGAAGCGCCCGCTCTTTCCGTTGCCGGGCTGAGTATGCGTCCGACTTGTAGAGGAGCCAGCCAAGCGGGCCGCTTAGTGCTGCCAAGAGAGCCTCGAAGCGCTCCCAAAACGGCGGCCGCGCAGGATTTTGCGAGGATGATTGCAACTTAGAAAGCAGTGCGCGCTTCCTCGTAGCGGCCTCCGATCGCCGAGCAGCAACTGTTCGGTGAGCCGCGTCAGCCGCCTCACTCTTAGCCTTTCGTCTCCGCTCTGCTCGGTGTTCCATCGGGGGCCTAACGCCTGAATTAAGCCGAGCCGCGAAGCGGCTTCGGCTTGAATGAATTGTTAGGCCCCACCCGGAATTAGCGCCAGAGCCGGTGATTCACGATGTTTGACGAAGAGGAAGCCAGCCAAAGTGCGTGGCGCCGTCAACAACCTCATAGTGCAATCCGCCAGCGGACGTTGAGCGTCCCTCAAGAACATCTCTCGGGATGTCTTGATTGACGACAAGGTCCGCGCCATCAATTGCGACCATCTGGTGCTGAAGCCGATCCAGGCGAATCGCCCTGGCAGGCGTCTGACGCTTATCCACTTTGGACTCAAGCCACTCTGGAACAAGCCACAGACCATCTTTTGTCTGAAGCACGTCGATGAGCAATAAATCGTCGCCAGACCTCAGGTGTGCGATCAACAGCTTTTCCATGGTGCCTCCGTAATTCGTGTGGGGCCTAACGCCTGAATTAAGCCGAGCCGCGAAGCGGCTTCGGCTTGAATGAATTGTTAGCCCGCCTGGTAAGTGTCGACGTCGATGGACGCGCCAATGCCTGCCAGGAAGGCCACGGTAAACGACTCAAAGCCAACTGCGGGCATTGAGATGGCCGGATCTTTTGAGAACCGGAGAACCACTTGTAGAACGGCCGAAAGGTCATGCTCTTGGATCAGGGCGCGTAGTGTGCCGGTGTGCTCGGCAAGCTGCGCAACTAGGCCATTGGATAGGGCATAGACGTCTATGAGTTCTCCCTCAATCTTGCCCGAGGAAAGCACCCAGGCCGAATGGCGAGGCGTGGGATGCCCGCGGCGAGCAACGCGTGTCGGCAGAAGCCCCGTACGCTCCGTGACCAAATCCGGGTCGAAGCCATCACCCCAGATGCGAAAGTAGACCTCTCCTTGGTGCACTAGTGATCTCCGGAGGGCTAACGCCTGAATTAAGCCGAGCCGCGAAGCGGCTTCGGCTTGAATGAATTGTTAGGCGCCACCGTAGGTGTCTAGGAACTTGCCTACAACGTTGCCCTCTTCCGATCCGTCCGGGTGAGTGATTAGCCAGTCAATGATCTCAGTCTCCGGGAGACGGTAAGCATCGCCATGCTTGAAGCCAGGAACCAGTTGGACATCACTCCAGATGCGGCCCGATATCAGGTCGCCGTCGATGCTGCGGACAGCGACAAAGACCTGCTCTACAAGTCCATTCCGACGCAGTTGTGTCGTTACGAAGAATGATTGACCCTTGGGTAGTCCAGCTAGAAATTTGCTCTTTGCCTGCGGATATGTCGCCTTGGCCTGAGCGACATAGGGCGCTATTGCCGCCTCAAAGTTGCTTAGTCCTTCGGTTTGAACAGAAACGGGCTTGTCTTCTGGCGCATTTGGCGAAAGACGAGGGTCCTGAGCAAAGCAAGTCGCACTGCTAAGGAATAGGGCAACTGAAATCAAAATTCTCATGATCTCTCCATGGCGCCTAACGCCTGAATTAAGCCGAGCCGCGAAGCGGCTTCGGCTTGAATGAATTGTTAGGCCGCGCCACTGCGCCAGCGCCGCCACTTGTGCAAGCCTATCTCGGCCAGCATGCAAAGCGTAGTACCCGCGGCCAAGGCAATAAACATGTGCCCAGGCACACCCTTGCCATCGTTGAGCGAGAAAAGAAGCTCAGACGAGAGGTAAAAGGGAAAGGCGATAACGCTCCATAGCATGGAAAGTAGGAACGCCACCCCGCCAATGCCGCCGTCGTCGTATCCGCTACCGGCGCGCTCTAGAAGTGCAACAGCCAGCAGGAATAGAACCGAAAAGGCTGCGTAACTCAGGAAGGGGTACTGACGGATTAATCGCATCACGATCTCAGCGGCCTAACGCCTGAATTAAGCCGAGCCGCGAAGCGGCTTCGGCTTGAATGAATTGTTAGGCAGCGGGCGGAGGTGCTTGGCTGCCATCCGTTGGATCCGCCTGAGGCGTGATTGGTGGGTCATTGCAGCAAATGCACTCGGCGTCGTCCAATTGGATGGTCGGCTGCTCGGGTGGTGGCGGGAGGGATGGCCGTGTAGCAGCACATGCCGAAAGAATCAGTGCCGCCAGCAAGGTCATTACTCGAATCGCCATGGAGCTTTCCCCGCGGCCTAACGCCTGAGTTAAGCCGAGCCGCGAAGCGGCTTCGGCTTGAATGAATTGTTAGGCCACATCCTGGTCCCCACCGGAGTTGGGTGCCTGTCCCTTACCCCACCTGGAGCGCACGAGCCTAATTGCGTGCTCTTTGAAAAAGCCCATAAAGAGGAACGCAGCAAACAGCAGAGGGATTCCAATCAGTTCATGCTCGTGCTCGCAAAGGTACACGCCAGCTACGACTAGGACTAGCAGCAGTAACGCTTGCAGGATCAATGGCATGGGGCCTAACGCCTGAATTAAGCCGAGTTGCGAAGCAACTTCGGCTTGAATGAATTGTTATGCAGCCTGTGGGAGTAGGTACCCGAGACTGCTGAAGAGATCTTAGCCCAGGACAATAGGCGAAGAGACAATCACTGGATGGAAGCGGGGCGAGTAAGTGGCCGGTGCTTGAGCATCCGGAGCCCGGGCGCCGCCGACGTGGACCCAGCCATGTAACCGCCAGCCGAGCGGCGCGAGCGAGTGGTGTGGGACGCGGGCTGTTGCGCCTTGGCCATGAACCCGCCATTGCGACAGGCCACTATCGCTTTTATGACCACGCATAACGCCTGAATTAAGCCGAGCCGCGAAGCGGCTTCGGCTTGAATGAATTGTTAGGCACCTTGCCCGGTAGCTGGCTGGCGGCGCCCACGGATAAATACCGCAACTGCGTTGATGATGTAGCCGACAGTCATTAGGCCAACGAGGTTGCCCGCTATTGAGCCGGTAATCCATCCGGAACCGGTCTTGTACCGCAGATACAGCTTGAGGATGCAGACAAGGCAGGCAACGATAAAAAGTGTTGGCAGCAAAATCATGTTCTTACGGATGATGGTCGCGAATGGCAGAGCCACGAGCCATATAAAGGGATCAAATAGATTGGCCATGACCCCGTTGAGGAATAGCGCAGCGCCTTTGCTGTCCGCGGCGACTCCGTAAGCGACTACGGCGACGACAAGGGCTAGAAGGGCAAGAAGGACTGCATATTTCTTTACGACCATTGGAACCTCTCCAAGGTGCCTAACGCCTGAATTAAGCCGAGCCGCGAAGCGGCTTCGGCTTGAATGAATTGTTAGGGCGAACGCTCGAAGAACTCCCCGTGCGCGCACCGCAAGTACTCAGCATAGTAGTTACACCCTGCGACAGCCAAAACAACAGGGTGGCTAGCCTTTAGCGGGGAACCGAGATGGCTATCCGGTACAGCATAAGAAACTCCACGGTCGACCACAGGTAGCGCGATAAGCTCTGGGCCGTTCCATTGAATGGTGAGATGGGGTTGAAACGTGCCCGACAGAGAGCCAACCAGAGCATCACTAACCATTTGAACAGTGTGGTGGTCAGCATTGCGGGCATGTAACAGATAGGACAACAGAGGATCTGTCTCCCGCTCCCGAACAAATTTGCCGTTCCAGTTGTGGAATTTGGAGCCGAAGGGCTTGCCTGCATCTTTAACCTTGGCCCAGAGTTTTTCGAGGTGGCCGATGGTTGACCGCCAAGCCTTATCGGCTTGGTCTAGATATGGCGCCCTCGACAGCTCATGCGCTGAATCCCAAGCCCACTCGAGCTCTCGCTTTGCCTGAAGTAGCGGATCTGTTCCCACGTGCGCCCTAACGCCTGAATTAAGCCGAGCCGCGAAGCGGCTTCGGCTTGAATGAATTGTTAGACCTTATACGAGATTGCATGCTACCGCCGGCTCTTTGCCCGCAACCAAATCAGAGCGCCCGCCGCGCCAATTAATGCGCCCGGAATGAACCCGGCAATGCTCCACAACGTCTCGTCAAGCCAACGCGACCCCAAGGGTTGTCCTCTGGCCGCCCAATCCGAGGTGGCCAGTTGAAGGCTTTTTGATACAGCAAGTGCGGAAACGCAACCACATACAACAGAGACCGAGAGAACCCACTTGCCCTTTGTCATCGGACCAGTAGGTGGTGGTGCGGGGGAGATACTGTCTTTGTGCTCGTCTGCGGTCAGACGATTGGCATCCTCTGGACACCCGCATTCTGAACATGTGCTACGACCAGCAGAGACCGCAGAATCGCAAGCTGGGCAACGCCACGAGTAATTGGCCATAAGGTCTAACGCTTAGTAGCCCCCAAAAGCGGGGATATGGACGGGATATTCATCGTCCACAGCGCACCCCGTCAAGCAAAAATCCTACATCCCATCAACGGGTTATCTGAGTGCCGTCAGCCGCCGGGTCGTCCAGTCTCCCCGTGCATATCCAAACAATCGGGTCGCTATGTTTTATTCAGTGCAATCCGCGGTAATGCGCTTGGGACTTCGGATCCGGGAGCCGGCGGGTGGTGGGGAGGGGGTGCGGCTGTTTGATGAGGTTCGGCGGGTATTGCGGACCAAGCATTACAGCATCCGCACGGAGGTGGTTTACCTCGGTTGGATCCGTCGCTTCATCCTCGCCAACGATCGGCGGCATCCGCGGGTGATGGGGGTGGTGGAGGTCGAGCGGTTCCTGTCGTCGCTGGCGGTGGATGGCCAGGTTTCGGCCAGTACGCAGAACCAGGCGCTGTCGGCCTTGTTGTTCCTCTACAAGGAGGTGCTCGGCATCGACCTGCCGTGGATGGAGGGTGTCACTCGCGCCAAGCGGCCGCGGCGGTTGCCGACGGTGCTCGCGCGCGGGGAGGTGCAGGATCTGCTCGCCCAGCTCGATGGGCGGTCGTGGCTGTTGTGCAGCCTGCTCTACGGCACCGGCCTGCGGTTGATGGAATGCCTGCGCCTGCGCGTCAAGGACGTGGACTTCGCGCGCAACGAGATCACGGTGCGCAACGGCAAGGGCGGCAAGGATCGGCGCACGGTGTTGCCCAAGGCGCTGGTCGAGCCGTTGCAGCGGGAGGTGGAGCGCGCGCGGACGCTGCATGCGGCGGACCTGCAGGCGGGGTTCGGGGCGGCGCACCTGCCCGATGCGCTGGCGCGCAAGTATCCCAACGCGGAGCGCGAGTTCGGTTGGCAGTACGTGTTCCCGTCGCCGAAACGGTCGATCGATCCGCGTGACCAGGTCGAGCGGCGCCACCACTTCGACGACGGCACGCTGTCGCGTGCATTGAAGGCGGCCTGCCAACGCGCGGGCATCGTCAAGCCGGTGTCGGCGCACACGCTGCGCCATTCCTTCGCCACGCACATGATCGAGGCGGGCTACGACATCCGCACGGTGCAGGAGCTGTTGGGGCACAAGGACGTGGCGACGACGCAGATCTACACGCACGTGCTCAATCGCGGCGCGGGCGGGGTCGTCAGTCCGCTGGATCGCCCCTAAACGAAAGGGCCGGTCGCTGGACCGGCCCTTCGTGTTCAATGGGAAACCGAAGTCCCGGTCAGCTCTTCTTCGCGGCGATCCAGCGGTCGATCTTCGCTTCCAGCACCGACAGCGGCACCGCGCCGTCCTTCAGTACTTCGGCGTGGAATTCGCGCACGTCGAAGCGGTCGCCCAGTGCCTGTTCGGCACGGTCGCGCAGTTCCTGGATCTTCAGTTCGCCGATCTTGTAGGCCAGCGCCTGGCCCGGGATGGCCATGTAGCGTTCGGCTTCGGCGGTCGACTGAGTTTCCGACTCGGCGGAGTTGTCGAGCATGTACTTGATCACCTGCTCGCGGCTCCAGCCCTTGCTGTGCAGGCCGGTGTCGACGACCAGGCGGATCGCGCGCCACAGCTCGTTCTGCAGGTAACCGAAGTAGTCGTACGGGTCGGTGTACACGCCCAGGTCCTTGCCCAGCGATTCGGCGTACAGGCCCCAGCCTTCGGCGAAGGCGGTCTCGCCGCCGAAGCGGCGGAACGCCGGCAGGTTGGTCAGTTCCTGCTGCAGGGCGATCTGGAAGTGGTGGCCGGGGATCGCTTCATGCAGGTACAGGTCTTCCGCGTCCCAGGTCTTGCGCGTGGGCAGGTCGTAGGTGTTGACGTAGAAGATGCCCGGGCGCGAGCCGTCCTCGCTCGGCGGGTAGTACTGGCCGCCGGCCGCGGACTTGGCGCGGAACGGTTCCACCGGGCGGATCTCGAACGGCGATTTCGGGATCAGCGAGAACTGCTCGGGGATCTTCTCGCCGATCTTCGCTTCCAGTCCGCGGTAATGGGCAAGCAGCGCGTCCTCGCTCTTGAAGCTGAAGCGCTTGTCGGTCTGCATGAACTTGAAGAACGCCTGCAGCGAGCCCTTGAAGCCGACCTGCTGCATCACCTTGCGGATCTCGCCGTGGATGCGCGCGACTTCATCCAGACCGATCTGGTGGATCTGTTCCGGTGACTTGTCGGTGGTGGTCGAGTTGCGCGCGTTGAAGGCGTACCAGGCCTGGCCATTGGGCAGGCCGTCCATGCCGGGCGTGGCGCGGGTCTTGGGCATGTATTCGTTGGCGATGAAGCTGCGCACCTTGCGGTACGCCGGCAGGATCTGCTGGCCGATCATGTCGCGGTAGGCAGCGGTCAGGCGCGCCTTGTCCGCGTCGGAGAATTCCTTGGGCATGTTGGTGATCGGGCCCCAGAACAGCGTGTCCTCGGGCTTGTCCTTGATCAGCGCGTCGAACTGCGGGATCACCTTCACCATCAGCGCCTTGGGCTGGACGACGCCGGCCTGCATGCCTTCGCGCATGTTGGCGATGGCGCTGTCGAACAGCACCGGCAGGCGCGCGCCGCGGGCGAGCCAGTTGTCGTAGTCCTTCACCGTCTTGAACGGCTGCGCGCTGGTGCCCGAGCCCAGCTGCGCGGCGAAGCCGGCGATGTTGTTGAACTGGTCGATCGGCAGCATCCAGCCGGGGAACTGCTCGGATTCCCGGGTCTGCTCGGCGTTGCGGACGAAGATCTCGTAGCTGATCAGGGCCTGGCCATCGAGGCCGTCGGGGCCGATGTCCTGCACCGTCTTCAGCCAGCGCTCGTTGAAATCGTGCGCCTGCTGGCGGGACTCGGCGGAGAGGAAGTCCGGCAGCTGGTCGTTGTAGCGCGGGTCACCCTGGAAGGTGGCCTGGATCGGGTTGAGCTTGAGGGTTTCTTCCCAGTACTGCGCGTACAGCGCTTCCAGGCGTGCGGCCTTGTCCGCTACGGGCGCCTGTGCGGCGGTGCTGGCAGGCGCGTCGGCACTGGAAGGGGCGCTGGCGCAGCCGGCGAGGGCCGTGAGCAAGGCAACGGAGAGGACGAGCGGGCGCAAGGTCATGACGGTTCCTGGTCACGTGACGGAACCCCAAGCATGGCGGCAATGGCCAGTCATGACCCCGGTCGGAAGTCATGCACGGGTGCGACGGCGGTTGCAGCCGGCGACGCGTCAGCACATCGGCGCGTCGCGCAGCGGGAGGGCCTACTGCGCGGCGTCCAGGCGCAGCTGCTCGGCCCGGCGTTCGCCCAGGTAGCCGGTGATGCCGCGGCGCATCACGTACAGCAGCGGGATCATCGCCACCGCCGCCAGCATCTTGTAGGCGTAGTTGACGCTGCTCACCGCGAGGAACAGCGAGGTCGGCCATTTCTGCGGCCCCAGCACGAAGGCGATGTAGAGCACGACGAAGCTGTCGATCAGCTGCGACACGGCGGTGGAGCCGGTCGCGCGCAGCCATACGTGCTTCTCGCCGGTGACGGCGCGGATGCGATGGAACACGGCGACGTCGATCAGCTGGCCGAGGATGAAGGCGACCAGCGAGCCGGCGATCGTCCACAGGCCCTGGCCGAACACCGCAGCGAACGCGGCCTGGTAGTCGGCGACGCCCTGCGGCTCGGCCGCCTTCACCCACCAGCCCGCCGGCGCGAGCGAGATCGCGGCGAAGGCGAACGCGAAGCCGTACACGATCAGCGCGGCCGCGAGCCACGAAATCAGCTGCACCCCGCGGCGGCCGTAGAACTCGTTGATGACGTCGGTCATCAGGAACACCACCGGCCACAGCAGCGTGCCGGCGGTGAAGCTCAGCGAGCCGCTCTGGCCGAACAGGTTCCATTGCAGCGGGGCGATGCCGAGCGTGTCTTCCAGCGCGAAGATCTTCACGCCGATGAATTCGGCGAGCACGGCGTTGACGCAGAAGAACGCGGTCAGCAGGACGAACAGGCGCAGGGCGCGGTCGTCGAGGAGGCGGCTCGGGGGAATGGCGATTGCAGGGGTGCTGGCGTCGTTCACTCGGGGCGTCCTGGGCTGCGGTGCTGTTCTAGTGGCCGAGCCGTTCTATCGGTGGTTTGCCGTCATCAGCCGCTGCGGCGGCATCGATCTAGCCAAGGAATACATGTCATCGCGGCGCGCCGTTGCGACGGCATCATTCGTGTCGCGGCTTAATTTTCATCGCGGCGCGGCGGGGAGAACGGGATCGAATCGGGCGACACCGCGCCACCGGAGATGATGAAACTCATCGCCTGGTCGACGGTCCAGTCGGTCGGGGTGATCTTCTCGACCGGCACGATCTCCAGGTAACCGGAGGTCGGGTTCGGCGTGGTCGGCACGTACACCGCGGCGAGTTCGCGGCCGGTGCCGTTCTCGTGCATCACCTTGGTGACGAAGCCGAGCGTCTTCATCTCGGTATGCGGGAAGTCGATCAGCACCACGCGCTGGGTGCCGTCCGGCTTGGTCTGCAGGATGTCGAGCAGCTGGCGCGCGCTGCCGTAGATGGTGCTGGCGAGCGGGATGCGGCGGATCAGTGCTTCGAACCAGCGCAGCAGGCGCTGGCCGACCACGATGCGGGCCATCACCCCCGACAGCAGGATCACCGCCAGCGTCGCCAGCAGGGCGAGCGCGGTCTGCACCCAGGGTTGCGCGACCCAGCCCAGGGCCTGCGGCGCCATCGTCGCGATTTCCTGCAGCAGCGGGCCGATCGCCGGGCGGCTGATGTCGGAGAGCAGGACGAAGACGAACTTGATCACCACCCAGGTGAGCCAGATCGGCAGGAGCGTCAGCAGGCCGGTGACGAACAGGCGTTGGAAGCTGGGGCGTGCGGCGCGGGGGGGCGTGGTCATGGCGCGCATTGTAGGCGCTGGCCACGCCGGCGAGCCGGCGCGGTTGCGGAAGCGCCGGTGGACGCCGCGCCGGCAGCAGCCACGTTATTGCAGGTCGCGGACCAGGCGGAAGCCGACGTCGTCGTAGCCACGGTTGGCAAGCAGCGGACGCGTCGCCGTCTGGCTGCGCCAGGACTTGCCGCTGGCGACGCGGCGCGTGCACGTCGTCGCGCAGTCGCGCGACCACAGCGCCACGGCGCGGTTGCCGGCCTGGGCGGGCGTCTCGCTCGCTTCGCGCGCGGTCGGCAGGCGCCAGTGCTGGCCGGTCTCGCGGCTGTGCCACGCCGCGTACGCTTCCGCGTCCTGCAGCGAGATGCAGACCACCGGTTCGCTCTCGGCCTGGGAGAAGCCCGGCGTGCGCCAGTCGCGCGGCGCGATCACGCGCAGCAGCGAGGCGCGTTCGCGGCACAGCGACGACGTGCGCTTGGTCGCAGCGACGAAGCGGGCGTAGTCGGTGCGGGTCACCGCCTGCCGGTTCACCGCGACCGCGCCGCCCGTGCTCGCGCGCAACACGCCGCCGTCCGGCAGCACCGCGCCCATGTGCGGCAGCCTGGCGGCGCGGCTGGTGAAGGTCGCGGCCAGCTGCGGCGGCAGGTCGAAGTCGGCGACGAGTTGCACGGTGCGCTCGGCGGCGTCGCGGTCGTAGCGCCTGGCCGCGGCTTCGAAGCGGGCCTTGACCGCGGCTTCGGTCCTGGCACGCAGGCCGCGGTAGGCCGGCGAGTTCGTGGTGCCGGTCTGCAGTGCCAGTGCGGCGGCCATTGCGTGGATTTCGCGTGCGCGCGCGTCGTTGCCGCTGCCGATCTGGGCGGCGATGGTGTCGGCGAAGGCGTTGGTGAGTTCGGCCACGACCGCCAGCACTTCGACGTTGGTGGCGTCCGCGTTCCAGGCCTCCAGCACGCTGGTGTGGGCGTTGGCATCGAGCGGCGAGGTGAGCTGGCCGGCGGCGATGCGCTGGCGCGCGGTCTCGATCGCCTTGCGTGCCGGCGAATCCTGCAACGGCTTGAGCATCGCCGAGGTGACTTCGTTGTGCGCCGCGACCGCGGCCGCGTCGGCGGCTTCCGCGGGCAGTTCGGCGCCGCGGCGGCGCGACAGGTATTCCGCGCCCAGCACGCCCACGCCGATGAAGGCCAGCAGCGCGCACACGGCCCAGATCGGCTTCGCGTACTGCCGCAGCGGTGGCAATCGCTGCAGGCGGTCGCGCAGGGCCGGCATCAGGCTGCGCTCGGTGACCGATTCGATGCCGGCGCGCATCTGCGCGGCATCCTGGAAGCGCTGTGCCGGCTGCTTGGCCAGTGCGCGGTTCATGAAGTGCTGCCAGTGCGCGAGGTGGGCGGGCAGCTTCGGGACCGGATCCTGCGCGTGCATCACCGCCATCGACAGGGCGTCGGGTGCCTCGAACGGCAGCTTGCCGGTGAGCATTTCCCAGATCAGCACGCCCAGCGCGTACAGGTCGGCGCGACCGTCGACGACTTCGCCGCGCGCCTGTTCCGGTGCCATGTAGGCGGTGCTGCCCACGGCCATGCCGGTGCCGGTCATGCGCGCGCCGCCCCAGTCCTTGCGCAGGGCGATGCCGAAGTCGGCGAGCAGCGGCCGGTCGGCGTCGTCGAACAGGACGTTCTCCGCCTTGACGTCGCGATGCACGATGTTGCGCGAATGCGCGTAGCCGATCACCGACAGCAGCAGGTTGGCGATCTCGACGACGCGGCGCTCGCTCTTGCTGTAGTCGCGCTGGCCGAGGTGGCCGCGCGCCATGTAGGGCATCGCGTAGTAGGGCAGGCCGTCGAGGGTGCGACCGACTTCGTGGATGCGCACGACATGCGGGTGCTCGAGGCGGGCGATGGTCCGCACCTCGTTCTCGAAGCGGCGGCGACTGGTTTCGTCCGTCAACGCCTGCGTCGACATCACCTTGATCGCGACGTCGCGCCCGAGCGAATGCTGGCGTGCCAGGTACACGGTGGACATGCCGCCGTGGTTGATGACCCGCAGCAATCGATAGCCGGCGATTTCCGGCAACGGCGTTCCGTCGTCGTGTCTTGGCTCTTCAGCCATGTGTTGCGCCCCCTGTGGCCGGGCAAGCATACCGTGCGGCCCTGCCGGGCATGCAGCGCGTACGCCGTCGCACGCAGGCGGAGAATGTGATCGCCATCGCCAAATTGCGCCTCGGGGTCGTGGTCCCGCGGACGCCAGCGCCGCGGATTCGGAGCCATGCTGGTGCAGCCGGCGTTGTCCCGGCGTGGATGGAGCGCGTGGTTGGACCGGTTTACGCGGCCAGCTGCGGCTCCGCCGGTGCCGCCGCGCGATCGCGCTTGCGCCGCACGTAGAGCTGCTTGCGCACGCGCGCGACCACTTCGCCCGCTGCGTCGACGACGTCGGTCTCGAACCAGTGCAGGTGCTTGTCGCCGCCGGCGGTGGCGTGGCGGAGCTGGGCCAGCACGGCGTCGTCGAGGCGGAAGATCGCGCGCACGGTGCCGCGGCCCGGCTTCACGAATTCGATCGCGCCGGCCTGGTCCCAGACGATGTAGTCGCGGCCCAGCGCGTGCATGGTCAGCAGCATCCAGAACGGATCGGTCATCGCGAACAGGTTGCCGCCGAAGTGGACGCCGACGTAGTTGCGGTTCCAGGGGCGGGCGCGCAGTTCGACCTCGGCGCTGCGCCAGTCCGGGGCGATGGCGGCCACGTGGATGCCGTTGAACAGGAACGGCGGCCACAGGTTCAGGATCCGGCGCAGCAGGCCGGGGGTGAGGCGGGTCTTCATCAAGGACAGGGCCGTGGGGAGGGCGGGCGCAGCTTCGCCATACGGGTGCGTACAGTCAAGCCCCGGGCGGCCCCGGCGACCCGGATGGGCGCTCAGAACAGCAGCGACGACATCTTGCGGCGGTAGGCGCCGACCAGGTCCTCGTCCTCGATGATGCGGAAGGCATCGATCAGCGAGCGGCGCGGCAGGCCGTCTTCGTAGTTGCGGTCGCGCCGCAGTATCTCCAGGAACTGGTCGAGGCCGGCCTGCGGCTCGCCGGCGACGATCCGCTGCACGCCGAGCAGGTGCCGCGCGCGCAGGTCGTCGGGGTTGCCGGCGATCGCGGCTTCGAGCACTTCCACCGGCGGCGCGTTGTCGAGCAGGGCCGCGAAGCCGAGGCGGGAACGCGCGCTCACGGCGCGGTCGTCGTGGGCGAGGTTGGCGGGCAGGGCATCGAGCAGCTGCTCCGCCTCGCGCGCGGCGCCGGTCTTCAGCAGGGCGAGGGCCAGGTCGAGCTTGCGCGCATCGTCCTCGGGGTGGTCCGCGACTTCGCCGCGCAGGCGCACGACTTCGGCATGCGGATCCAGCGGCGCGGCGTCGGGTTCGGCTGCCGCAGGTTCGGCCGCGGCGGCGGGTTCGATGCCGTGGTGCTTGAGGAATTCGCGCAGCTGGCCTTCCGGCAGCGCGCCGGGGAAGCCGTCGACGAGCTGGCCGCCCTTGACCAGGAACACGGTCGGGATCGAACGCACCTGGAACGCGGCGGCGATTTCCTGTTCCTTGTCGACATCGACCTTGGCCAGCAGGAATGCGCCGTTGTAGTCGTCGGCGAGCTTCTCGAGGATCGGCCCCAGCTGCTTGCACGGGCCGCACCATTCGGCCCAGAAGTCGACCAGAACGGGGACTTGCGTCGAGCGTTGCAGGACGTCGGCTTCGAAGTTGGCCGTGGTGGCGTCAAAGACGTGGGGCTGGGCGGTGTCGGTGGTCATCGGCAAGGGACTGCGGGCGGAATGGCAGCGAGATGGGGGCGCGGGCGCGTCGGCGCAAGTCCGGCGGGGCGCACGCTAGCATGGTGGCCATGAAAGCCTTGCTCGCATTTGTTTCGCGCCATGCAGCGATGGTGGCGTTGTGGCTGTTCGTCGCCAGCGCGTGGCTGTTCGCGGCCCGCGTGGCGGAGTACTCGCACGCACGGCATCCGCTGGCGTTGCTCGGCGCCGCGCCGCTGCCGGGCGCGGCCTGGTTCAACCTGCTGGCCTTCGTGTTGCCCGGCCTGCTGCTCGCATCGGTCGCCATGCGCCTGCGCGCGCAGCTCGCGCGAACGGGAGCGCCGCAGGCACGGCGCTGGCTGCCGCGTATCGGTGCGCAGTTGATGCTGGTGGCGGCGGTGGCGTTCGCCGCGCAGGGCGTGTTCCGGCTCGATGCGAACGAGCTCGACGGCGCGCAGAACGGCCCGCATGCCGCGGCGTGGATGGTCTGGCTGATCGGCTTTGTGGCCGGTGGCGTCCTGCTCGGCATCGGCCTGCGTGGTGCCGCGCAGTGGCAGGGGTTGGCGATGGTGTCGCTGGCTGCCGCGGTGCTGCTGCCGGTGGTCGCGCTGCTGCTGCCCGGATGGGTGCCTGCCGGCTATGCGCAGCGGCTGGCGTTCGGGCTGTGGTTCGCCTGGGCGATCGCGGCCGAAGCGCGCATCGCGGCGAACGCACGCAACCCGTAGTGCCGCGACGACCTCAGCCGTAGCGCAGCTTCAGCCCGAGGATCGTCGCCGCGAGTGCCAGGGTCACGATGTTGGACAGGATCATCGGCCACGACATCAGCACGATCCCGTAGGCGAGCCAGAACGCCACGCCCACGGTGAACATCACGTACATCCCCAGCGAAATCCCCTGCGTCTGCCGGCTGCGGATGATCTTGAAGGCCTGGGGGACGAACGAGACCGTCGTCAGCGTCGCGGCCGCGTAACCCACCCATTCGCCCGGGACGGTCACGGCGCCGTGCCGGGCTGCTTGTACACCGTGCCGTCCTTCATCACGAAGTCGACGGCGAGCACCGCCTTGATGTCCTCCAGCGGATTGCCCGGCACCGCGACGATGTCGGCGCGCTTGCCCGCTTCGATCACGCCCTGGTCGTCCACGCCCAGCACCTGCGCGGCGTGGATCGTCGCCGACTGCAGTGCATACGCGGCCGGCATGCCGGCTTCGACCATGTAGACGAACTCGCGCGCGTTGTCGCCGTGCGGGCCCACGCCCATGTCGGTGCCGAAGGCGATCCGGACGCCGTTGCGGTAGGCCTTGGCCGCGGTTTCCTGGATCTGCGCGCCGACGCGCTCGGCCTTGGGGCGGATGATCTCGGGGAAATAGCCGGGGATCTTCGCCTTGTCCGCGACGAAGCGGCCGGCGGAGATGGTCGGCACGTACCAGGTGCCCTTCTGCTTCATCAACGCCATGATTTCGTCGTTCATGTAGGTGCCGTGCTCGATGCTGGTGACGCCGCCGAGCACGGCGCGCTTCATGCCTTCGGCGCCGTGCGCATGCGCGGCCACGCGGTAGCCGTAGTCCTTGGCGGTATCGACAATCGCCTTCACCTCGTCCACGGTGAATTGCGGTGCGTCGGCGGACTTCGCGTACGACAGCACGCCGCCGGTCGCGGTGATCTTGATGACGTCGCTGCCTTCCTTGTAGCGCTGGCGCACGGCCTGGCGGGCATCGTCCACCGAATTGACGACGCCTTCGGTGGGGCCGGGCGGGCCGATCAGGTGGGACAGCTCGGCGTTGTAGCCGTTGGTGGGATCGGCGTGGCCGCCGGTGGTGCCGATCGCGGTGCCCGCCGCCCAGATGCGCGGGCCGTCCACCAGTCCCTGGTTGATGGCGTTGCGCAGGTGCAGGCTCACTTCGCCGCCGAGGTCGCGGACGCTGGTGAAACCGGCGAGCAGGGTCTTCTTCGCGAAGCCCACCGAGCGGAACGCGAAGTCGGTGTCGTCGAGGCGGAATTCCTCCTCGTACGCCTTCGGGCTGCTTTCGGAGGCCAGGTGCACGTGCAGGTCGGTCCAGCCGGGCGTGCAGGTGTGCCCGGACAGGTCGACGCTGCGGACGCCGGGGACGGCGGCGCGACCGGCCAGCACCTCGGCGATGCGGCCGTCGCGGACCACGACCGTGCGTTCCTCGAGCAGCCGCCCGCTGCGCGCATCGAACAGCTTTCCGCACTGGAGCGCGACCGGCTCCGGAGCCGCGGCCTGCGCGGATGCAGCCATGGCGAAGAGGAGGGCGGCGGCGGGTCGGTGCATGGGCGGTGTCCGGCGGGATGTGGACCGATTCTAAGCACAGCCGTTTTCGGGCCGTCCTTGCCGAAAGAGGCGGGCAGGTCGCGGCAGGCAGCGGAGGAGTCGACCGGGCATGCATTTGCCTGTCCCGCAGCGGATCGGACCCGCCTCCATCCACGCGCGCATGGCGGGGGTTTGTGCACTGCGGTAGGCTTCGCAGTCTTTCCTTTCCCGCTGTCGCTGCCGTGTCCCCAGAAGCCGTCCAGACCGATTCCGCCGCCACCGACCCGCGGGCCTACGACCCGCAAGCCGTGGAGGCGTCCGCCCAGCGCTTCTGGAACGACACGCAGGCCTTCGAGGTCACCGAGACCTCGGCCAAGCCCAAGTACTACTGCCTGTCGATGCTGCCGTACCCGTCTGGTGCGCTGCACATGGGCCACGTGCGCAACTACACCATCGGCGACGTCATCAGCCGCTACAAGCGCATGACCGGCTTCAACGTGCTGCAGCCGATGGGCTGGGACGCGTTCGGCCTGCCGGCGGAAAACGCCGCGATCAAGAACAACACCGCGCCGGCGAAGTGGACCTACGCCAACATCGCGCACATGAAGGCGCAGCTGCAGCAGATGGGCTACGCGATCGACTGGTCGCGCGAGTTCGCCACCTGCACGCCGGATTACTACGTGCACGAGCAGCGCATGTTCGTGCGCCTGATGAAGCAGGGCCTGGCCTACCGCAAGAATTCGGTGGTGAACTGGGACCCGGTCGACCAGACCGTGCTGGCCAACGAGCAGGTGATCGACGGCCGTGGCTGGCGCACCGGCGCGCTGGTGGAGAAGCGCGAGATCCCGCAGTGGTTCCTCAAGATCACCGACTACGCGCAGCAGCTGCTCGACGGCCTGGACACGCTTCCGGGCTGGCCGGATGCGGTCAAGACCATGCAGCGCAACTGGATCGGCCGCAGCGAGGGCCTGGAGATCCGCTTCGACGTGGTCGATGGCCACGGCAATGCCGTCGAGCCCTTGACCGTGTTCACGACGCGTCCGGACACGCTGATGGGCGTGACCTTCGTGTCCATCGCCGCCGAGCATCCGCTCGCGCAGCACGCCGCGAAATCCGATGCCGACCTCGCCGCCTTCATCGCCGAACTGCGCCAGGGCGGCGTGTCCGAGGCCGAGCTGGAAACCCAGGTGAAGCGCGGCCGCGACACCGGTTTGCGCGCGATCCACCCGATCAGCGGCGAACAGGTCCCGGTCTATGTCGCCAACTTCGTGCTGATGAACTACGGCACCGGTGCGGTCATGGCCGTGCCGGGCCACGACGAGCGCGACTGGGAATTCGCCCGCGCCTACCAGCTGCCGATCAGGATGGTGATCGTGCCCGCCGACGTGCGCGATGCGCTCACGGAAATCACCCGCGACGTCGCCGGTCACAACGATCCCATGCGCAGCGCGCTGGGCGAGGGCGGCGCGATCGATGCCTACGACACCGGCGCCGCCGTGCAGGTCGTGCAGGAATTCGAGGGCCGCATCGCCGAAGAGGGCGCGTACACCGAGCGCGGCTACCTGGTGAATTCCGGCGAACTCGATGGCCTCGAATACCAGCAGGCGTTCGACGCGCTGGCTGCCCGCTTCGAACAGCAGGGCCGCGGCCAGCGCCGCGTCAATTACCGCCTGCGCGACTGGGGCGTGAGCCGCCAGCGCTACTGGGGTTGCCCGATCCCGGTGATCCTGTGCGCCAAGTGCGGCGACGTGCCGGTGCCGGAAGAACAGCTGCCGGTGATCCTGCCGGAAGACGTGGCTTTCACCGGCGTCGCCTCGCCGATCAAGGCCGATCCGGAATGGCGCAAGACCACCTGCCCGCAGTGCGGTGGCGCGGCCGAGCGCGAGACCGACACCTTCGACACCTTCATGGAGTCGAGCTGGTACTACGCGCGTTACACCTCGCCGGGCGCCGCGCAGCAGGTCGACGAGCGCGCCAAGTACTGGACGCCGGTCGACCAGTACATCGGCGGCATCGAGCACGCGATCCTGCACCTGCTGTATTTCCGCTTCTACCACAAGCTCATGCGCGACCAGGGGCTGGTCAACAGCGACGAGCCGGCGATCAACCTGCTGACGCAAGGCATGGTGATCGCCGAGACCTTCTATCGCGACAATGCCGACGGCTCGAAGGACTGGATCAATCCCGCCGACGTCGAGATCGAGAAGGACGCGCGCGGCCACATCGTTGGCGCCAGGCTCAAAGCCGACGGCAAGCCGGTGCAGATCGGCGGCACCGAGAAGATGTCGAAGTCGAAGAACAACGGCGTCGATCCGCAGCTGATGGTCGGCAAGTTCGGTGCCGACACGGTGCGCCTGTTCTCGATGTTCGCCGCGCCGCCGGAGCAGTCGCTGGAGTGGAACGAGGCCGGCGTGGAAGGCATGGCGCGTTTCCTGCGCCGCTTCTGGCGCGAGGTGCTCACGCACGTGTCGCAGCCGGACCATCCGGAAGTCGACGCCGCGCAACTCAATGCCGCACAGAAGACCCTGCGCCGCCAGCTGCACGAGACCATCCAGAAGGTCGGCGACGACTATGGCCGTCGCCACAGCTTCAACACCGCGATCGCGGCGCTGATGGAGCTGCTCAACCATGTCTCGAAGTTCGACGACATGAGCGACATGGGCCGCGCCGTGCGCCACGAGGCATTGCAGGCGATGGTGCTGCTGCTCAATCCGGTAACGCCGCACGTGTGCCACGCGCTGTGGCAGGCGCTGGGGCACAAGGAAACGCTGCTGGAGGACGTGCCGTTCCCGGCCGTCGATCCGGCCGCGCTCACCCGCGACAGCATCACCCTGGCCGTGCAGGTCAACGGCAAGCTGCGCGGCACGATCGACGTCCCGGTGAATGTGGCGAAGGAAGAGGCCGAGCGCCTTGCACTGGCCGAGCCCTCCGTCGCGCAGTTCGTCGCCGGGCAGGCGGTGAAGAAGGTGATCGTCGTGCCGGGCAAGATCGTCAATATCGTCGTCGGTTGATCCGGTTCGTCTCCCCGCTACACGGGATGAGGGCTGGAACTGGTTCAGTGTGGGCCGCACCGCGGCCCGCTGGCGTGATGCGATCGTGAACGAAGCCGGCGGGCCACGGTCCTCCGGCTGCGTTCCGGCCTTGCCGCCTGCGCCGGGCTCGTCCAGACTTCCCGCATGATCCGTCGCAGCCTGCCCATCGTCCTCGCGCTGGCCCTCACGGCCTGCGGTTTCCATCTTCGCAATGCGCTCGTCCTGCCTGCCGACCTGGGGACAGTGCGCGTCGCATCGGCGAACCGGTACAGCCCGCTGGCCGATTCGCTCACGCAATCGATCCAGCGTGCCGGCGCGCATATCGCCGATGCGAACGATGCCGATGCGACCGTGATCGACCTGTTGTCGGAGCGCTGGGGCAATACACCCCTGAGCGTCGACCCGCTCGGACGCGCGCAGGAATACAGCCTGCGCTACGCCGTGGTGTTCGAGGTGCGCAAGGCCGACGGCACCAAGCCGGTGCCGCGCCAGGCGGTCGAACTGTCGCGCGACTACATCTCCAATCCCGTCAATGCCATCGGCACCGACAGCGAGCGCGACCTGCTGGCCAAGGAGCTGCGGCGCGAAATGGCCGCGGCGATCCTGCGCCGCCTCGACGCCGTGACCCGCGCCGGCGGCGCAACGGCAGCGCCGGCCTCGCGTCTGGACGAGCCGGTCGCCGAGGACGCGGCGAAGGCGGCGCTGGAAGCCGCCGACGCAAACCCGCCGCCGGACGAAGAGCCCGTGCCGGAAACTCCGGAAAGCCCGCCGGCCACTCCGCCGCAGCCGCGCTGACCGCCGGAACGATGGAACTCAAGACGGAACAGCTGGCCGCGCAGGTGCAGGCGGGGCCGCTGCGTCCCGCCTACCTCATCGCCGGGCCCGAACCGCTGCGAGTGCTGGAAGCCGCCGACGCGGTGCGCGCCGCCGCACGCGCGCAGGGCGTGAGCGAGCGCGAGATCTTCGAAGCCGAGGGCAACCAGCGCGAGCCGGACTGGGCCGCGATGGAGTCCAGCTTCCGTGCGCCCAGCCTCTTCGCCAGCAGGCGCCTGTTCGAGCTGCGCCTGCCCACCGGCAAGCCCGGCACCGAGGGCGCGCGCATCATCGGCGAGTTCTGCGCCAACCCGCCGGGCGACATCACCCTGCTGGTCACCGCGGGCGAATGGAGCAAGAAGCACGGCGGCAAGTGGAGCGAGGCGATCGGCCGGATCGGCCTGGTCGCGGTGGCGTGGCCGGTGAAACCGCACGAGCTGCCTGGCTGGATCGAGGCGCGCCTGCGTTCGCGCGGGCTCAAGGCCGATCGCGACGCCGTGCAGCGCCTGGCCGAGCGGGTCGAGGGCAACCTGCTCGCGGCCGCGCAGGAGATCGAGAAACTCAAGCTGCTTTCCGACGGCGAAGTACTAGATGCCGCGCGCATGGACGACCTCGTCGCCGACGCGGCGCGTTTCGACGTGTTCCGCCTGGTCGACGCGGCGATGAACGGGCAGGGCGCGCAGGTGTCGCGCATGATCCGTGGCCTGCGTGGCGAGGGCGAGGCGGTGCCGGCGCTGCTCGGCATGGTGATCAAAGAGCTGCAGACCGCCGCCGCGTTGGCCCGCGCCGGCAATCTCGCCCATGCGTTCAAGGCGCAGCACGTCTGGGATTCCAAGCAGCCGATGTACCGTCGCGCGCTGCAACGCCACGACGCCAAGCGCTGGGACGCGTTCCTGGCCCAGGCCGGCCGCGTCGACAGCATCGCCAAGGGGCGGCCGCGGCGCGGGCTGGAGCCCGATGACGCCTGGGTCGCGCTGGAGCGCCTGCTGCTCGCCGTCGCCGAGCCGCGTGCCGCGCGGTTGCTCGCCGTGCGTGGCTGAAGCGGCGCGCAGCGGCATGGCGGCGATGATCTGCTACGGCGGCACCTTCGATCCCGTGCACAACGGCCACCTCGCCGTGGCGCGCGCCGCGCGCGATGCGATGCAGGCGCGCGTCCGCCTGCTGCCCGCGGCGGATCCGCCGCACAAGGGGCCCACGCAGGCCGATGCGCAGCAGCGCGCGCGCATGCTCGACCTGGCCACTGCGGGCGAAACCGGGCTGAAGGTGGACCGCCGCGAGCTGCATCGCGCAGGCCCCTCCTACACGATCGACACGCTGCTGGAACTGCGCGCGCAGTCCGGCGGCCTGCAGCCGATCATCTGGCTGGTCGGTGGCGATTCGCTGCAGCAGCTGCACACCTGGCATCGCTGGCGCGAGCTGTTCACGCAGGCCCACATCCTCGCCGTGCAGCGGCCGGGCGCGCACATCGACCCGGACATGCTGGGCCAGGTCGCGCCGGAAGTGGCCGCGGAGGCGGCCGCGCGCTGGCGCCCGCTGGCCGAACTGGCGCATTCACCCGCCGGCGGCCTGGCCGTCCTGCCCTTGCAAGAACTGCGCCCGGAATCCTCGACCGCGCTGCGGCGGCGCATCGCGGCGCGTGATCCGGGGTGGCGGGACTGGGTGCCGCCGTCCGTCGCCAGCTACATCGATCGGCACCGGTTGTACTCGACAGCCGCGCCAGACTCAGGTTCCCTATAATTCACCGGCAATCACCCAGAGTTCCGCACCCTTGACCAGCCAAGCCCAAGTCATCAAGACCCGCCTTCCCAATCCCCCGCCGCCGGCCGAAGTCCTGCTCAAGACGGTGCACGCCGCGGTAGAAGAGCTCAAGGCGCGGGACGTGGTCGAAATCGACGTGCGGGGCAAGAGCAGCGTCACCGATTTCATGGTCATCGCATCGGGCACCTCGACCCGCCACGTGAAATCGATCGCCGACGAAGTGGTCAAGTTCGCCAAGAACCTCGACGTCCAGCCGCTGGGCGTGGAAGGCGAGCGCGAGGCCGAGTGGGTGCTCGTCGACCTGGGCGATGTCGTCGTCCACGTCATGCTGCCGCGCGTGCGTGAGTTCTACGCGCTGGAGCGCCTGTGGACGGTGGGCGACCAGCCGCCGTCGCGCCATGAGGCGGAAGACTACGAAGGCGAGACCGGGGCCGGCCGCCGCGCCTGATTCATCCGGGCGTGATCGAAAGACGGCGCCGGCAACGGCGCCGTTTTCGTTTGCGTGCACGTGTTCCGGGACTCGCTGGGCCAAAAAGGAATGCACGGATCGCATCCGTGCAATCTGCTCGCAACATGCAACCCGCAGGCTGGCCGCCTTCCAACAGGATGGAGTCCCCCGATGCGTCAGTCCCGTGTTGTGCTGACTTGTGCGGCCTTGACCGTGCTCGCCGCCGCGCCGAGTTTTGCCGAAAGCCCGAAGCAGTGGTACGAAGACGGCGCCCGCGCCGCGCGCGACGGCGCCACCCAGCGTCCCAATAACCGCCCCGCGAAGAACGTCATCCTGATCGTGGGCGACGGCATGGGCCTGTCGACGGTGGCCGCGGCGCGCATCCTCGAAGGCCAGCTCAACGGCCATACCGGCGAGGAGAACTCGCTGAGCTTCGAGCGCTTCCCCTACGTGAGCCTGTCCAAGACCTATTCGGTCGACGGGCAGACGGCCGATTCCGCGCCGACCATGACGGCGATGATGACCGGCATCAAGACCAACCAGGGCGTGCTCGGCGTGACCCAGACCGCGCGCTACAACGACTGCGCGTCCGCGCGCGGCCAGGGCGTGGCGACGCTGCTGGAAATGTCCGAAGCCATGGGCCTGGCGACCGGCGTGGTGACCACCGCGCGCCTGACCCATGCCACGCCGGCCGCGACCTACGCGCACACGCCCAACCGCGACTGGGAAAGCGACGCCGAGCTCAGCGCCGAGGCCAAGGCCAACGGTTGCAAGGACATCGCGCGGCAGCTGATCGAATTCCCGTTCGGCGACGGCATCGAAGTCGCGCTCGGTGGCGGCCGCAGCTACTTCCTGCCCAACACCTTCACCGATCCGGAAGACACCGGCAGCAAGGGTCGTCGCAAGGACGGCCGCAACCTCACCGCGGAATGGGCGGCCAATCCGCAGTCGGCGTTCGTCTGGAACAAGGCGCAGTTCGACGCGATCGATCCGCGTAGCACGCGGCACCTGCTGGGCCTGTTCGAGCGCTCGCACATGGAATACGAGTACGACCGCCCGGTCGACGCCGGCAAGGAGCCGAGCCTGGCCGAAATGACCGGCAAGGCCATCGACGTGCTCAACGCCAGCGGCAAGAAGGGCTATTTCCTGATGATCGAAGCCGGTCGCATCGACCACGCGCACCACGCCGGCAACGCGTTCCGCGCGCTCACCGACGCGGTGGAACTGTCCGATGCGGTGCGCGTGGCGCAGAGCAAGGCGTCCGCGGCCGATACGCTGATCATCGTCACCGCTGATCACAGCCACACCTTCACCGTCGCCGGCTATCCCGATCGCGGCAACGACATCCTCGGCAAGGTGCGCACCAACGGCCAGCTCGCGCTGGACGCCAACGGCAAGCCGTACACCACGCTCGGTTACGCCAACGGCCCCGGCTACCGCGTGCCTGGCCCGCGTCCCGACCTGACGCTGGTGGAGACCAATGCGCCCGCCTTCCTGCAGGAAGCCGCCGTGCCGCTGGAATCGGAAACCCATGCCGCCGAAGACGTCGCGATCTACGCCCGCGGTCCCGGCGCGCATGCCTTCCAGGGCGTGGTCGAGCAGAACACGATCTTCCACGTGATGGCGCAGTCCGAGCAGGGCGTGAACACCTTCCTCTGCCACCTGTTCGGCAATTGCGGCAAGCAGAAGAAGATCGTGCCGCCGCTGATGGTGAACGACCTGCTGGCAGGCATGGCCAAGCGCAAGTGATGCGCCGCGCACTGCTCCTGCTGCTCTGCGTGTTCGGAACCGGCCCCGTGTGGGCCGGTTCCAGCGCGGTGCAGGCACATGCCTGGGTCGCCGAATACCGCGTCCACGACGGCCAGGGCGATCGCACGCTGGTGCTGGTGCGCAGCGACGACCGCGTCGAATACCGCTTGGCGGGCGAGCCGGTGCGGGTCTGGGAAAACGGCGCCGATGGCCTCGTCCACCGCGAAGTATTCGTCGCCGACGGGCGCATCGTCAGTTACACGCCCGGCGACCTGCGTGCGTTGGGACGCAATCCCGAATGGCTGTCGCTGAGCCATCTCGTCGACCCGGCGTTGCGTGCGCAGCTGCAGGCGCAGGGGGCGCGGAAGGTGTCCGCCCTGCGTAACGCACGAGCGCAACGCTATCGTGGCGAGGTGCACGGTGTGCCGGTGCAACTGGACTGGCTCGACGCCGCCGACCTGCCGGCGCAGTACCGCAGCGGCAAGGGGAGGGCGGCGTACCGGCTCGAACTGCGCACGCTGGAGCAACGGCCGGCGAGCGTGGCGTTCACCGCGACCGACGGCTTGCGCGAGATCGACTACGCCGACATCGGCGACATGGAACTGGATCCCTTCGCACGCCGCTACATCCGCGCAGGTGCCGGCGTAGCGGCGGAGCACTAGCGCAACGCGGCGCGTATCGGATCGCGTCCGCTACCATGCGCGGATGAAAGCGAAGCTCATTGCCGTGGGGGAGCGCGCGCCACGTTGGGTGGCCGAGGGCTTCGGCGAGTACCAGAAGCGCCTGTCGCACTGGCTGCCGCTGGAGCTGCAGGAGATCGAGCCGGGCCTGCGCGGCAAGGGCCGCGATGCCGCACGCGCCACCCAGGACGAAGGCGCGCGCGTGCTGTCCGCGCTGCCCAAGCAGGCCACGGTAGTGGCGCTGGACGGGCGCGGCCGCTCGTGGTCGTCCGAGCAGCTCGCGCAACGGCTGGAACATTGGCGCGGCCAGGGCCGCGACCTCGCCTTCCTGATCGGCGGCCCCGAAGGCCATGCACCCGAGGTGATCGCGCGCGCCGACGAGCAGTGGTCGCTTGGCCCGCTCACGCTGCCGCACATGCTGGTGCGGCTGGTCCTGGCCGAGCAGCTCTATCGCGCCGCAGCGTTGCTGGCGAACCATCCGTACCATCGCGCCTGATCGCGCAACGGCTGCTCGCTGCGTTCGCCCCCTCATCTGCCCCGATCGAAGCATTAGGGGCAGCCGCTGCGAGCATGTTCTCCCCGCGAGCGGGGAGAAGAAGAGAAATGCCGGGAGGCGCGGGCGACCAAGCCGGAGCAGGCCTTGGTCGCCCGACTTTCACGCTACCGGTCGAGATCGAACACCACCGGAACCAGACCGATCGCCTGCACCGCATGGCCGTCCTGCATCGCCGGCCGGAAGCGCCACTTCGCCAGCACCTGCTTGCGGGCCGCAGCGTCGAGGACGCGATGGCCGCTGCTTTGCGCGATCTGCACGTCGATCGGCCGGCCGTCGACATCGACCAGCACGCGCAGGGTGACCGTGCCGGTGAGCGACTGGCGTAGCGCCTCGATCGGGTAGCGCGGCGCCGGCGCGGTTTCGTACTCCAGACTCGCGCCGACCAGCGGCTTGGTGATCGAATTGCCCAGGCCCGGATCGACCTTGGCCACCTGCTCCGGCGGTGCCTGCGTGTCGCCTTCCTGTGCATGCTCGAACACCGGCGGCTGCGGCACTTCGATCTTCTGCGGCAGCACGGCGGGCGCGGGCGAGGTGCGCTTGACGACTTCCACCTGCTTAGGCGGTTCCGGTGGCTTGGGATTGTCCTTGGGCTTGACCGGCATGTAGTCGTAGATGGCCTGTGGCTCCGCCGGCGGCGCCACCGGCATGTTCAACGGCGCCAGCAGCAACAGCAGTGCGGCGCCGTTGATCGCGAAGGCACCGGCCTCGCCGCAGATGCGGGTGAAGTCGAGCTTTCCGAAATGGAAGCGCTGCGTGCGCAGGGCGTGGGACTGGACCATGTGCCACCTCCGGAAGTTGTCGGGCATGGATCACAACGCGCCGACCGGGCGACTGGGGTTTGGCATTTGGGGATGAGCTGCAAGAAGTCGTGACTCCTTCTCCCCGCGTGCGGGGAGAAGATGCCCGCAGAGCCTGCCCCCGAATGCTTTAGTCGGGGGGGCAGATGAGGAGAGGCGAGCGCAGCGAGCTGCCTTCGCTTTCACTGCGGAGCAGAGCACTGCTCGCTAACGCTCGCGGCCCCTTCCGCCTTCGGCACTCCCCGCACGCGGGGAGAAGGAAAGTCTGGTTGCCCACTTGGCCGGGATGCTCTGGGCATGAAAAAGGCCCGCTTGCGCGGGCCCTTGTTCCACTACGACGCAAGTAGCGTGGCGCCTCAGCGCCCCAATTCGAACACCACGTCCAGGTTCACGCTCAACGTGTTCTCGCCCGGCGACACCGAAGTGTCGGCTTCGGCCTTCATCGCCATCATCCCGCGCGCCATCGGCATCGGTGGGCTGAAGCCGCCGCCCTCGCTGATGCTGACGATTCGGCGCACCTTCATGCCCAGTGTCTTCGCATACATCTCCGCGCGTGCCTGCGCGCTGGCGATGGCCTTCTGGCGCGCCTCGTCCAGGGCCTCGTCCTTCTTGTCGACGTCGAAGCTGGGGCCATTGATCTGGTTGGCGCCCACCGCGGCCAGGGTGTCGAGGATCTTGCCCAGCTTGGTGACGTCGCGGACGGTGATGCTGACCGTGTTGTTGGCCTCGTAACCGGTGATCGTCGGCGGCTGGTTGTCGCGGTACTGGTAGGTCGGGTTGAGGTTGATGCCGCTGGTCTGCACGTCCTTCTCGGCGATGCCGGCGGCCTTGATCGCGGCGACGACCTTGGCCATCTGCTCGGCGTTGGCGCGCATCGCGGCGTTGGCATCGGTGGCGCGGGTGACCACGCCGGTGGACATGCGCGCGATGTCCGGCACGCGCCTGGCTTCACCCTGCGCCGAAACGTTCAGCAGGGTGCCGTCGGTGGCGACGAAGGGCGTGGTCTGGGCATTCGAGGACATCGGCGAGCAGGCTCCAAGGGTGAGGAAGGCAGCCAGCGCAAGCGGGCGCAGGGCAAGGCGGGACAGCGACTGGGGCATGGGTCTGACTCCTTGTTGGACTGGGGGAAGCGCCAGCGTGCAGGGCACTGTGCGCGGGTACGGTAAACGATCCGTGAGCCGGGGCAGGGTTACGTGATCCCGGCCCGGGTGGGGTCCAGTCAGCCCGGGTTATCCTTCAGGCCTCGCGAATTTTCCCGCCACGCGCCCTCGAGGCCGCGTTGGCCACAAGGATCCGATGCTCTATCTCGCCTCCCAATCGCCGCGCCGGCGCGAACTGCTGGGCCGCCTGGGCCTGCCGTTCGGCATCATCGACCTCGATGTGCCCGAGCAGCGCGCCCCGGGCGAGCCGGCCGAGGACTACGTGCGCCGCGTCGCGCGCGAGAAGGCGGGCGCCGGCCTGCTCAAGGTGATGGGCAACCCGGCCGCGCTGGTGCTGGGCAGTGATACCGAAGTGGTGCTCGACGACGAGGTCTTCGGCAAGCCGCGCGATGCCGAGGACGCCGCGGCGATGCTGCGCAAGCTCTCGGGACGCACGCACCAGGTCATCTCCGCGGTGTCGCTGGTGTCGCCCGCGCGCGAACTGCAGACCGTGTCGATTTCGGACGTCACCTTTACCGCGCTCACCGAAGCGCAGATCGCCGGCTACCTCGCCGGCGACCAGTGGCAGGGCAAGGCCGGCGCGTATGCGATCCAGGGCTTCGCCGAAACCTTCATCACCCGCCTGGGCGGCAGTTACTCCGGGGTGATGGGCCTGCCGGTGCACGAGACCGCGCAGCTGCTGCGCCAGTTCGGGCTCGAACCCATGCCCGCGGAAGCCGCGCCGGTGGCCACGCCATGACCGAAGAGATCCTGGTCAACGTCACCCCGCGCGAAACCCGCGTCGCCGTGGTCGAGAACGGCATGCTGCAGGAGCTGCACATCGAGCGCGGCTGGCGCCGCGGCGTGGTCGGCAACATCTACAAGGGCCGCGTGCAGCGGGTGATGCCGGGCATGCAGGCGGCGTTCGTCGAGATCGGCCTGGATCGCGCCGCGTTCCTGCACGCCGCCGACATCGTCAAGCCGGCCCAGGTCGTCGCGGGCGAAGGCGAGGGCGATGCCGCCCCGCTGCCGCCGACGCCGACGCGGCCGATCGCCGAGCTGCTGCGCGAAGGCCAGGACATCATCGTGCAGGTGGTGAAGGACCCGATCGGCAGCAAGGGCGCGCGCCTGACCACGCAGCTGAGCATCCCCTCGCGTTACCTCGTGCTGCTGCCGCGCAACCGCGTGGTGGGTGTGTCGGCGCGCATCGAGGACGAAGCCGAGCGCGCACGCCTGAAGTCGCACGTCAGCACGCAATCCCCGGCCGGAGCGCAGCACGGCTACATCGTCCGCACCAATGCCGAAGGCCAGCCGGAAGAGGCGCTGGGCGAAGACATTGCCTACCTCAACCGCGCCTGGCAGCTGATCGAGGAGAAGTCCGCGAGCGCCAAGGTCGGCCAGTGCGTGTACGAAGACCTCAGCCTGCCGCTGCGCGCCGTGCGCGACCTGATGCGCAAGGACGTGGAGAAGGTGAAGGTCGATTCGCGCGAGACCTGCGAACGCCTGAAGACCTTCGCCGCGCAGTACATGCCGGGCCTGGCCGAGAAGATCGAGCATTACACCGGCGCGCGCCCGATCTTCGACCTGTACGGCGTCGAGGACGAGATCCAGCGCGCGCTGGACAAGGAAGTGCCGCTGAAGTCGGGCGGCTACCTGGTCATCGACCAGACCGAGGCGATGACCACGATCGACGTGAACACCGGTTCATTCCTGGGCCAGCGCAACCTCGAGGAAACCGTCTATCGGACCAACCTCGAGGCCGCGCAGTCGGTCGCCCGTCAGCTGCGCCTGCGTAACCTTGGCGGCATCATCATCATCGACTTCATCGACATGACCGACGCCGAGCACAAGCGGCAGGTCCTGCGGCAGCTGGAGAAGTCGCTGACCCGCGACCACGCCAAGACCACGGTGTACGAGTTCTCGCCGCTGGGCCTGGTCGAGATGACGCGCAAGCGCACCACCGAGAGCCTGGAGCGCCAGCTCAGCGAGGCCTGCCACGAATGCGGCGGCCGCGGCACGCTGAAGACGCCGGAAACAGTGACCTACGAAATCTTCCGCGAGATCGTCCGCCAGGTGCGCCAGTTCGACGCCGCGCGCCTGCTGGTGATCGCCTCGCCGAAGGTCGTCGCGCGCATCACCGACGAGGAATCCGCGTCGGTGGCGGAACTGGAGGAATTCCTCGGCAAGTCGATCCGCTTCCAGGCCGAAGAGCAGTACGCGCAGGAGCAGTTCGATGTCGTGCTGCTGTGAAGCCGGGATTCGTGATTCGGGATGCGGGATTCGCCAAAGCGAAGACCTGATCCTGGTTTGCCGAATCCCCAATCCCCAATCCCGAATCCCGTCAGCGGCGCGCGGAGCGCGACGCTGATGCCCACCCCCCTGCGCCGCCGCCTGCGCATGGCCCGCCGTGGTGCCGTGTACACGGCGGCCATCGTGCTGGTGCTGATCGCCGTGCTGCTGGGCGCGGCGAGCCAGGTGCTGCCGCTGGCCGAACGCCATCCCGAGCGCATCGCCGCGTGGCTCAGCGAGCGTGCCGGCCGGCCGGTGGCGTTCGATCGCGTCGAGACCGCGTGGACGCGCCGCGGCCCGTTGCTGAAGCTCGACAACCTGCGCATCGGCGAGGGCGCGCGCGCCTTCACCGTCGGCGACACCGAGATGCTGGTTTCGGTGTACGCCGGCCTGCTGCCGGGGCACGCGTTTTCCGAACTGCGCCTGCGCGGGCTCGACCTCACCCTGGAACGCGCCGCCGACGGTCGTTGGCAGGTGCGCGGCCTGCCCGGGCAGCAGCAGGCGGGCAGCGATCCGTTCTCCGCGCTGGAAGGCCTGGGCGAGTTGCAGGTGATCGGCGGCAAGCTCGCCGTGATCGCGCCGTCGCTCGGCATCGATGCGCGCATCCCCAGGGCGCACCTGCGCCTGCGCGTCGACGGCAAGCGCGTGCGGGCCGGCGTGCGCGCATGGCCGCACCTGGACGGGACGCCGCTGGATGCGGTGGTGGACTTCGACCGCAGCAAGGGCGATGGCCGCGTCTACGCGGGCGCCAAGCGCGTGGATCTCGCGGCGTGGTCGTCGTTGTTGCGTGCGCACGGCATCGCCGTCGAAAGCGGCGTCGGCCGTGCCGAAGCCTGGGCGGTGCTGCGCGACAAGCGCATCGCTGGCATCACCCTCGACGCCAAGCTCGACGGCGTGGTCCTGCGCGGCAATCCCATCGATGCCGGCACGGCTGCCGCGCCACCGCGCCGCCGCTTCGACCACGTCGAGGCCAATGCGGCTTACCGGCTGGTCAAGGGGGGCTGGCGCGTGGACGCATCGCGCCTGCGCATCGGCCGCGCCGACACGTTGCAGAAGCTGGACGGGCTGCTGGTCGCCGGCGGGGAGAACTACGCGGTGCAGGCGCGCGAGGTCGATGCCGGCCCGCTGTTCGCCGCGCTCGCACTGAGTGACAGCCTGTCGCCGGGTCTGCGCCGCTGGCTGCAGGCGGCCAAGCCCAGCGCGGTGTTGCGCGATGTCGAAGTCGCCGGTCGACGCGGCGGTGCGTTGCGTGCGCATGCCGGCATCAGCGACCTCGGTTTCGATCCGGTCGGCAAGTCGCCGGGTGTGCACGGGCTCGGCGGCGCGATCGACGGCGACGGCGACGGTTTCACCCTGCGCTTCGATCCCCGTGCGGAGGTGCGCTTCGACTGGCCGGAAGGCTTCGGCGTCGTCCACACGCTGAAGCTGCGCGGCGAAGCCGGCGGCTGGCGCGAAGGCGCGGGCTGGCGCGTCGCCACGACGGCGTTGCGCATCGATGCGCGCACGCAGTACGGCAGCTACGGCGCCAATGCGCGCGGTGGCCTGTGGTGGCAGGGCGACGCCACGCGGCCATGGATCGACATCGCCGCCGAAATCGACGACACCGCCGTGCCGGTGGCCAAGAGCTTCTGGCTGCGCAAGGACATGGCGCCGACCGCCGTGCATTGGCTGGACACGGCGCTGGTGGCGGGCACCGTGACCGACGGCCGCGCGGTGATCTCGGGCGACCTGGACGACTGGCCGTTCCGCGACAACACCGGCCTGTTCGAAGCGACCGGCCGCATCCGCGACGCGACCATCCGCTTCAACGAAGGCTGGCCGGCGGCCCAGGGGCTCGAAGCGGACACGCGCTTCACCGGCATCGGCTTCGACGTGGACGGCACCGGCCGCCTGGGCGAAGTCGGCATCCGCCGCATCCACGCCGACATCGACGACTACCGCGGCGGTGCGCTGACGGTGAAGGCCGAGGGCAACGGCGATGCCAACCAGCTGCTCACCGTGCTCAAGCAGAGCCCGCTGCAGAAGGAACACGCCGACACGTTCGCCAACGTCCGCGCCAGCGGGCCGGCCGATGTCGGCTTCGGCCTGGAACTGCCGCTGCAGCACGGCAAGGAGATGTCGATCGACGGCACGGTCGGGCTGAAGAACGCACGGCTCGCCGATCCACGCTGGAAGCTGGCCTTCGACCAGGTCAACGGCACCGCGGTGTATTCGCGCGGCGGCTTCAAGGCCGAGGATCTCGCGGTGCGCCACGAAGGCGAACCCGGCAAGCTCTCGCTGCGCGCGGGCAGCGACTACGTGCGCAATGCCGCGCATGTGTTCGAAGCCGGGCTCGACGCGAGCATGGGGGCCGCGGAGCTGATCGACCGCGCCGAGGACATGGCCTGGATCAAGCCCTACCTCGCGGGACGCTCCACCTGGACGGTGGGCATCGCCATCCCGAAGTCGGCGCCGGGCAAGCCCGCACCGACCCTGCTGAAACTGGATTCGAACCTGGTCGGCACCGCGCTCTCGCTGCCCGCGCCGATGCGCAAGGCGGCCGGCGCGGCGCTGGCGACCACGATCGAGACGCCGTTGCCGCTGGGCAGCGGCGACATCCTGGTCGGTTTCGGCAACGTCATGGCGCTGCGCGCGCGCAGCGGCAACGGCGCGACCGGCGTGCGCGTGGCGCTGGGCGCGAGCCGCGTGGACGAGGCCGCACCGGCGTCGGGCCTCGTCGCCAGCGGCCGCGCCGAGACGCTCGACGCGATCGACTGGATCGCGCTCACCCGCGGCGGCGAAGGCGGCAGCAAGCTGCCGCTGCAGCGCATCGACGTGACCGCGCACCGGTTGCAGTTGCTGGGCGGCACGTTCCCGGACACGCGCGTGGTCGTCGCGCCCGCGGCACGCGGCGCGATCGCGATCCAGGCGGAAGGCGCCGCGCTCGAGGGCGCGCTGCTGGTGCCGGCCAGCGCGAACGAAGCGATCGCTGGGCGCATGCAACGGGTGTACTGGCGCGCGGCGACCACGGCGGCGGGCGGTACCGATTCCGAATCCACGGCTCCCGCGGCCTCGACGGCGCGCGCGACCAGTACCGGCGACGACATCGATCCCGCCAATATCCCCGCGCTCACCATCGACATGGACGAGCTGCGCCTGGGCGATGCGCGCCTGGGCGAGGCGAAGGTGCGCACGCGCCCGACCGCGGCCGGCATGCGCATCGAACAGCTGCAGACGCGCGCGCCCAAGCACCGCATCGACCTCAGCGGCGACTGGACCGGTCGCGGCGCGGCGGCGAACACGCGGCTCAAGGTCGACATCGGCAGCGACGACTTCGGCGCGTTGCTGGCCGGGTTCGGCATGGGCAAGCGGCTGGGCGGCGGCGAGGGCACGGTGAAGTTCGATGCCGGCTGGCCGGGCAGCCCGGTGGCCTTCCGGCTCGATGGACTGGAAGGCAGCCTGCAGCTCGACGCACGCGAAGGCCGCCTGCTGGAGATCGAACCCGGCGCCGGCCGCGTGCTCGGCCTGTTGAGCCTGGCGCAGCTGCCCAAGCGCCTGACCCTCGACTTCCGCGACTTCTTCTCCAAGGGCTTCGCGTTCAACGAGATGAAGGGCACGGTGCGCTTCGGCAACGGCCAGGCGCGCAGCGACAAGCTGCTGATCGACGGTCCCGCGGCGACGATCGACATCAGCGGCACCGCCAACCTGCACGCGCAGAGCTTCGACCAGACCATCGAGGTGCGGCCCAAGGCCGGCAACCTGCTCACCGCAATCGGCGCGGTGGCCGGCGGCCCGGTGGGGGCGGCGATCGGCGCGGCCGCCAACGTGGTCCTGAGCAAGCCGATCGGCTCCATGGCCGCCAAGACCTACCGCGTCACCGGGCCCTGGAAGGAACCGAAGGTCGAGGTGATTTCACGCGAACAGGGCCGCGTCGAGGCCTCGCTGCGACCGCCGGCCGGCTGAGCGGCCGCTTGGGTTCGCGCCGGCGGACCACCATCTGGTCCATGATGGCCCGAGGGCTAGCCCCTGGGCCGCGCCTTTCCGGGTGTTCCCGCCTTTTCTTATTTTCCGGTTTCCTGATGACCCTTCCGATCCAGCTCGCCGAATCCCGCCTCCTGCTGCCAGCCGGCCTCGACACCGACGGCCTCGAACGCGCCTTCGGCACGCTGCTGGGGCCGGGCGTCGACTTCGGCGATCTTTACTTCCAGCACGCGCGCCGCGAGAGCTGGACGGTGGAGGACGGCATCGTCAAGGAAGGCGCGCATTCGATCGAACAGGGCGTGGGCGTGCGCGCGATCAGCGGCGAGAAGACCGGCTTCGCCTATTCGGATGAAATCAATACGGCGGCGTTGCTGGAAGCTTCGAAGTCGGCGCGTGCCATCGCCCGCGACGGTTCGGTGCAGAACGCGCGTTCGCTGGCCCGTGGCAACGGCCGCGCCCTGTATTCGAGCGAGGACCCGATCGATTCGCTCGGCAACGAGGAAAAGGTCGAGGCGCTGCGCCGCATCGATCGCTACGTGCGCGCCGCCGACCCGCGCGTGCAGCAGGTGATCGTGAGCCTGTCCGGCGGTGTCGATACCGTGCTGGTCGCGCGCAGCGACGGCGTGCTCGCCGCGGACGTGCGCCCACTGGTGCGCTTCAACGTGCAGGTGATCGTCGAGCAGAACGGCCGCCGCGAAAGCGGTTATGCCGGCGGTGGCGGCCGTTACTCGTACGCGGAACTGCTCGGCGGCGGCAAGCCCGAAGCACTGGCCAAGGAAGCCATCCGCCAGGCGCTGGTGAATCTCGAAGCCATCGACGCACCGGCCGGCGTCATGCCGGTGGTGCTCGGTTCGGGTTGGCCCGGCGTGTTGTTGCACGAAGCGGTGGGCCACGGCCTGGAAGGCGACTTCAACCGCAAGGGCACCTCGACGTATGCGGGGCGCATCGGCCAGCGCGTGGCCTCGCCGGGCGTCACCATCGTCGACGACGGTACGTTGCCGGGCCGCCGTGGTTCGCTCAACGTCGACGACGAAGGCACGCCGACCCATTGCACCACGCTGATCGAAGACGGCGTGCTGGTCGGCTACATGCAGGACACGCTCAACGCGCGCCTGATGGGCATGGCGCCCACCGGCAACGGCCGCCGCGAATCCTTTGCGCACCTGCCGATGCCGCGCATGACCAATACCTACATGCTCGCCGGTACGCACGATCCGGAAGAAATGATCCGCTCGGTGAAGAAGGGCCTGTACGCGGTCAACTTCGGCGGTGGCCAGGTCGACATCACCTCGGGCAAGTACGTGTTCTCGGCGACCGAGGCCTACCTGATCGAGGACGGGAAGATCACCGCACCGGTGAAGGGCGCGACGCTGATCGGCAACGGCCCGGAAACCATGCAGCGGGTGAAGATGATCGGCCACGACCTCGCCCTGGACGAAGGCGTGGGCGTGTGCGGCAAGGACGGGCAGAGCGTTCCGGTCGGCGTGGGCCAGCCCTCGCTGCTGATCGAGGCGATCACGGTGGGCGGCACGCAGGCTTGATGACCGCGATTGGTGCGTTCGGATTCGGGATGCGTGACCAGCAATGCATTTGCTCGTCATCCCGGCGCAAGCCGGGATCCAGTTTTTCGCCGGGTGCCGCTAGATGATTGAGCCGCGTCGCCAGCTGTCCAAGGACCGGGTCCCGGCTTGCGCCGGGATGATGGCATCAGGTGTCCCGGCTGTCGTCGAAATCGTCGTCGTCGAGTCCGTCGTCGCCCGGGCCCTGCTCATCGGCCTGCGCATCGCCAACCAGCAATTCGCGCAGTTCGCGATACAGCTCGCGGAACGCGCGCGGCGGCTTGTTGCGCTTGCGCTCTTCCAGCGTGTTGCGCACCAGCTGGCGCAGCGACTGGCGGTCGGCGCGCGGGTATTCGTCGAGCAGTTGCGCCAGCGCCGCGTCGCCTTCGGCGAGCAGCTTCTCGCGCCAGGCCTCGACGCGGTGCATCGCCGCGGTTTCGCGCCGCGCGGCTTCGCCCTTCTCGTCGAGCGCGTCGCGGATCGCTTCCAGCACCTCGTCGTCCTCGCGGCGCATCTGCTTGGCCAGGAACTGCAGCTGGCGCTTGTGCGCAATCTGCGCGGTGATGCGCTTGCACTCGCGGATGTGCGGCAGCAGCGATTCGGGCACCGGCAGCTTGGCCAGCTGCGCCTCGGTCAGCGAGACCAGCTTCTCGCCCAGCGCCAGCACCTCCAGCGCGTCGCGCCGGTTCTGGCTGCGGCTGGGGCTGAGGAATTCACCGGTTTCGTCGTCACGACCACGCATTGCACACCACCATTGCTGTAGGTGCCGGTCCGGCCGGCACGCTCGAAAACACAGGCCGGGCACGCCCGGCGCAACAAATCAAAGGATAAGGCATTGAACACCACCATCGCCTCCGTCAACGACGACAGCCAGGCCCGCCTGGACCGCCTTGCCGACATCGCCCAGCGCCTACTCGATCGTTGCCGGGCGCGCGGTGCCAGCCAGGCCGAGGTGTCGAGCTCGGAAGAGACCGGCCTGACCGTCAACGTGCGCATGGGCGAAGTCGAGACGGTCGAGGCCACGCGCGACCGCGGCATCGCCGTCACCGTCTACTTCGGCCAGTGCAAGGGCAGCGCCAGCACCGCGGACCTGCGCGAGGACAGCCTGGATGCCACGGTCGAGCAGGCCTGCGCGATCGCGCGCCACACCGAGGACGACGCCGCGGCCGGGCTCGCCGATCGCGAGCTGATGGCGACCGACCTGCGCGAATTCGACGGCTGGCACCCCTGGGCGATCGAGGCCGACCACGCCATCGACCTCGCCCTGGCCTGCGAGACCGCGGGCCGCGACGTCGACCGGCGCGTGGAGAATTCGGACGGCGCCTCGCTTGGCAGCGGCAGCAGCCTGAGCGTGTACGCCAATTCGCACGGCTTCCTCGGCCGCGAGCGCAGCACCAGCCACAGCATCGGCTGCGCCCTGATCGCCGGTCGCGGCGACGCGATGCAGCGCGACGGCTGGTACAGCTACGCGCTCGCCGCCGAAGACCTCGAGGCCGCCACCGCCATCGGCCGCCGCGCCGCCGAGCGCGCGGTATCGCGGCTCGCGCCGCGGCAGGTGCCCACGGGCGAATACCCGGTCGTGTTCGCGGCGGAAGTCGCGCGCTCGCTCATCGGTCACCTGATCGGCGCGGTGTCGGGCGGCGCGCTGTACCGCAAGGCCAGCTTCCTGGTCGACAGCGCGGGGACGCAGCTGTTTCCGGAATGGTTCGCGATCGACGAACTGCCGTTCCTGCGCCGCGGCCTGCGCTCGTCCGCCTTCGATGCCGAAGGCGTGGCCACCCGCGAGGCGCCGCTGGTGAGCGCGGGCGTGCTGCAGCGTTACGTGCTCGGCAGCTATTCGGCGCGCAAGCTCGGCCTGCGCAGCACCGGCAACGCCGGCGGCGTGCACAACCTGCAGGTGGCGGCGAATGCCGGCGACCTGGATGCGATGCTGCGCGGGATGGGCCGTGGCCTGCTGGTCACCGAGCTGATGGGGCAGGGCGTGAACACCGTGACCGGCGACTATTCGCGCGGCGCGGCCGGCTTCTGGATCGAGGACGGAGCGATCGCGTTCCCGGTCGATGGCATCACCATCGCCGGCAACCTGCGCGGCATGTTCGGCGCGATCGAAGCGGTGGGCACCGACATCGATCCGCGTTCGCACATCCGCACCGGATCCATCCTGGTCGGGCGCATGACGGTCGCCGGCGAAAGCTGAGCCGCGCGCCTTGACAGTGCCGGATGGGCGCGGGACAGTGCCGGCACCATTCGTCCGGCAGCCATCGGCTGCCCTGCTAGGGGAAAGCAATGAACGATATCTCTGCGGAAGAGAAGACCTGGGGCATGCTCGCCCACCTGTCGTCGCTGGCCGGCTTCTTCATTCCCTTCGGGAACGTGATCGGTCCGCTGATCGTGTGGCTGATCAAGAAGGACACCATGCCGTTCGTCGCGGACCAGGGCAAGGAAGCGCTGAACTTCAACATCACCGTCGCCATCGCGGCGATCATCAGCGGCATCCTGATCTTCGTGGTGATCGGCTTCCTGCTGCTCGCGGTCGTCGCCGTGGGTTGGCTGGTGCTGACCATCCTCGCCTGCATCGAGGCGAACAAGGGCGTGGCGTACCGCTATCCCTTCACCCTGCGCCTGATCAGCTGAGGGTTGCGCCATTGCATGCAGGAACGCCGGCCCAGTGCCGGCGTTCCTGTTTTCGGGAGCTGTGATTCTGCGGGACGCGATCAGCGATCGCGTTCGATCGCCATGCGCCCGAGCGCAGCCAGCGCGTCGGCGCGATCGCCGAAGGGGGCGAGCGCGGTGCGCATCGCGTCGGCGAGTTCCTGCAGGCGCAGGCGCGAGGCATCCAGTCCGATCAGCGCCGGGAACGTCGCCTTGTCCTGGGCCACGTCCTTGCCCGCGGTCTTGCCGAGCGTGGCGCTGTCGCCTTCGACGTCGAGGATGTCGTCGCGGACCTGGAAGGCCAGGCCCAGCGCCGCGGCATAGCGATCGAGGGCCTGCAACCGGTCGGCATCGGCGCCGCCGCACAGCGCGCCCATGCGCACCGATGCGCGGATCAGCGCGCCGGTCTTGAGCGCATGCAGGCGTTCGAGCGCTTCGACGCCGAGCCGGGTGCCCGTGGCATCGATGTCCAGCGCCTGGCCGCCGCACATGCCCGCCACGCCCGAGGCCTGCGCGAGCGTGCGCAGCAGTTCCACGCGGATGCCATCCGCGACCGGCGCCTGCGCGGCGACTTCGAACGCCAGTGACTGCAGTGCATCGCCGGCGAGGATCGCGGTGGCTTCGTCGAAGGCGACATGCACGGTGGGCTGGCCGCGGCGCAGCGCGTCGTCGTCCATCGCCGGCAGGTCGTCGTGGACCAGCGAATAGGCGTGGATCAGTTCGACCGCGGCCGCCGGGGCATCGAGCGCTGTTTCATTCGCGCCGCACAACGCGCCGCTGGCGTACACCAGCAGCGGACGCATGCGCTTGCCGCCCAGCAGTACGGCGTGCTGCATCGCGGCGTGCAGGCGCTGCGGCGAGGTCGTCGGATCGGGTAGGGCGCGCGTCAGCGCGGCATCGACGCGTACGCGCCAATGCTGGAAAAGCGGATCAGGCATCGGGCGCTGCGAACGGCTCGGCGCTGCCGGGGTCCTGCGGATCGCTGAGCAGGCGCACGCGCAGCTCTGCCTGTTCCAGTGCGGTCTGGCAGCGGCGGTAGAGGCCGACGCCGCGTTCGTAGGCCGCGAGCGAATCCTCCAGGCTCATGTCGCCGCGCTCCATCTGTTCGACCAGCTGCTCGAGCGAGTCCAGGGACTGCTCGAAATCGGCTACGTCATTCGTCGCGGAGGGCGAAGCGGCGGACGTGTCTTTGTCGGGTTTGCGGGCGGCCATGGTGGAAAGTTTGAGGGCCGGGTGCGGGCGGGTCAATCGCGTTGCCAGTGCAAGCGTGCGCCGCGTTCGCGCAGCCAGGCGTCGAAGCCGGCCGAATACGCCAGGTCGGCGGCGGCGAGCAGCTCTCCGGCCGCATCCGACAGCAGCGGCAGGCGCTCGCGGACCCACGCGGGGATGCCCAGGTCCTGCAGCACGTGCTTGAGCGCATGGCTGTGCGCGCGTCCGGGCAGGACGATGCGTTCGCCGCCCTGGCGTGCGTGGACGACGACGGCCGTTTCGAAGCCGCGGCTTCCCGACAGGGACAGCCGTGAACCGTCCGGCAGCGCCAGGGGTGTCGTGCCATCCCAGGGTTGGCGCCAATCGGCGGCGAGCGGCTGCTGCGCCTGGCCGGCGTGCAGCAGGTCGCGCCACGCGCGGATTTCGGCGCGCTGCCAGCGGAAGCGGGGTTCGGCATCGGCGCGCGCCGGCAGGATCTCGGCTTCGATGCGTGCGATGCCTTCGGCGGGCAGGGGCGGCAGGGCGAGTTCGCGGATCCACAGGCGCAGGACGCGTGCGCGCCGCTCCGCAGGCAGTGCGCACAGGGCGTCGCGTGCGAGCACGTGCGCATCGGCGGTGCGTGCCATCGCGAGGCAACGGGCGTCCTCCGCGGCCAGCAGGGTGTCGGCTTGTGCGCACAGGTCCGCCGCCGCGGCCAGGCCCGCCTCGGCGTGCGGCCAGCGCTCGCGCAGCAGCGGCAGTAGTTGAGCGCGTAGGAAGTTGCGATCGAAGCGGGCGTCGGCGTTGCTCGGGTCTTCCACCCATTGCAGGCCGTGCGCGTTCGCGTAGGCGTGGAGTTCGTCGCGCCGGCGATCGAGCAGGGGGCGCCACAGCCAGCCGTGGGCGAACCGTCGCCACGGACGCATGGCGCCCAGGCCGTCGACGCCCGAGCCGCGCAGCGCGCGTAGCAGGAAGGTCTCGGCCTGGTCGTCGCGGTGGTGGGCGAGGACCAGCACCTCGTCGGCTGCGAGCGCGTCGGCGAATACGGCATGCCGCGCGTGGCGCGCGGCGGCTTCCAGCCCTTCGCCCGCGGCCACGACGGCGACGCGTACGCTTTGCAGCGCTACCTGCAGTTGCGCGCACGCGTGCTCGCAATAGCGCTGCCAGGCATCGGCGTCCGCGTGCAGGCCGTGATGGACGTGCACGGCACGCAGCCCGCGTTGGCGCACTTCCGGCAATGCGGCCAGTGCGTGCAGCAGCACGACCGAATCCAGCCCGCCGCTCAGGCCGACCACGAGCGCGCCGCCCGTGGGCAGCACCGAAGCGGTCAGGAGCGGCGTGGAATCCATCGCCGCATCGTAGCGCGGCGACGCAGCCGGGCGCGTTGCGGCACGGGCCGCAAGGGTTGCAGTGACGCATGGCACGCAATGGGCGCGGGCGCCTTCGCGACAATGGGCGCAATCCCCATGGAGTTGGCCCATGCGTTTGTCCGGATGCGTGCTGTCGATGTTGTTGGCGGTTTCGGCGGGGGCCGTCCATGCGGCCGACGTGGTGGCCGCGGCAAGGCCGTTCGGCCAGGACGCGGCGCGCGCGATCATCGCGCAGAGCCGCAAGGTCCTGTCGCCGAACGGGGTCGAGGAACTCAAGCAGGTCGAGATCGGCGGCATCCGCCAATGGATCTCGGTGCGCGGCAACGACCGCCGCAATCCGATCCTGCTGTACCTGCACGGCGGCCCGGGTTCGGTGGAGATGGTGGAGTCCTACGGCTACCAGCGGCCGTGGGAGGACTTCTTCACCGTCGTGCAGTGGGACCAGCGCGGCGCGGGCAAGACCTTCGCCGCGAACACGCCCGCCGCGATGGCGCCGCGCATGAGCATCGACGGCATGGTCGCCGATGCGGAAGAGATGATCCGCTACCTCATGGCCACCTACGGCAAGCGGAAGATCTTCGTCCTCGGCCATTCATGGGGCAGCATCGTCGGTGAGGAGATCGCGCGTCGCCATCCGCAATGGCTGCATGCCTACCTGGGCGCGGGCCAGATCGCCGACATGGCGCAGAGCGAGGCGATCGGCTACCGCTGGGCGCTCGGACGCGCGCGTGCGGAGGGCAACACGCAGGCCATCCGCGAACTGGAAGCGCTGGCGCCGTATCCGGGACCGCCGGGCCGCCTCACCCTCGAACGCATCGGCGCGCAGCGCACGTGGACCATGCATTACGGCGGGCTCGCGTGGGGGCGCAGCGAGTTCAAGCCGTTCGACGATGCGCGCAAGTTGTCGCCCGACTACAGCAACGCGGAACTGCAGGCGATCGACCACGGCGGGCTGTACTCGCTGGGCTACCTGCTGCCGGCGATGGAGCAGGTCGACTTCGGCGGCAACACCCGCTTCGGCTGCCCGATTTTCATCTTCAACGGCCGGCACGACTACACGACGTCGTTCGAAGTGGCCGCGCGCTGGTTCGATGCCTTGCAGGCACCGCTGAAGCGGATGTTCTGGTTCGAGGACTCGGCGCACATGATGATGCAGGAGCAGCCGGGGTTGTTCCTCATGCACCTGGTCAACGACGTGCGGCCGCTGGCGGTGCGGGCGGGGGATGCGCCGCCCGGCGAAGTCGCTTCGAAGAAGTGACGCAGTGGCATGAAAAAAGCCGCCGGTGACGAACCGGCGGCTTTCTCGTATCGCTAATGCGGCGGCAGTAATCAGGCCGCCTCGTACGCCCCGTAGCTGCGCAGGCGCTTGTAGCGTCGATCGAGCAGTTCCGGCACCGGGACGTTCTCCAGCGCGTCCAACTCGTTCAACAGCACGGCCTTCAGGCGCTTGGCCATCTGCGTGGGATTGCGGTGCGCGCCGCCGATGGGTTCGCGCACGATCTTGTCGATCAGGCCGAGGTCCTTCAGGCGCTTGGCGGTCATGCCGAGTTGCTCGGCGGCGTCCTTGGCCTTCTCCGCCGTCTTCCACAGGATCGAGGCGCAGCCTTCCGGGGTGATCACCGAGTAGGTGCTGTATTCGAGCATCAGCGTGCGGTCGCCGACGCCGATGGCGAGCGCGCCGCCGGAGCCGCCTTCGCCGATCACGGTGCAGATGATCGGCACCTTGAGTTCCGACATCTCCAGCAGGTTGCGCGCGATCGCTTCGGACTGGCCACGCTCCTCGGCATCGATGCCCGGCCATGCGCCGGCGGTGTCGATGAAGGTGAGGATCGGCAGGCGGAAGCGTTCGGCCAGCTTCATCAGGCGCAGCGCCTTGCGGTAACCCTCGGGCTTGGGCATGCCGAAGTTGCGGCGGACCTTGGCCTTGGTGTCGCGGCCCTTTTCGTGGCCGATGACCACGACGCTGCGACCGTCGATGCGGGCGAGGCCGCCGACGATGGCGTTGTCGTTGGCGAAGGCGCGGTCGCCGGCGAGTTCCTGGAACTCGTCGCAGATCACGCGCAGGTAGTCGAGCGTGTACGGTCGCGACGGATGGCGCGACAGCTGCGAGACCTGCCACGGGGTCAGGTCGCGGAAGATGTGGGCGGTGCGCAGGCGCAGCTTTTCGCGCAGCGCGTGCACTTCGGCATCGACATTGACCGCAGGGCCATGGCTGGCATGCAGCACTTCCTGGATGCGGGCTTCCAGGTCGGCGATGGGTTGTTCGAAGTCGAGGTAGTTCGGGTTCATGCGTTGGCCGCGGCCGGTGAAGGGCGGAAGTGTAGCCGAGGTGAGGGAAAGGGGCCGTACGGGGGTGTTTGTTGGCGCGTTCGCCGGCGTTGCCGGCACCGGAACTGTGACCGCCGGCCTACCAGGGCCGCGAGAACGCCAGCTTTACCGTCCGCACGCCCGGTTGCGAGCGCAGCGCGCCCGGCAAGTCCGCGTCGACACGGATGGAATGCGTGCCGTTGAGGTCGAGCATGCCGGCCACGCCTTCGCGCAACAGGTCCAGGCGCAGCGGCGTCGCGCCCGGGCGGTGCTTGGCGAGCAACGAGTCCACGCGCGCCCAGGTGCCGGGAACGCGCAGGTCCAGGCGCAGCGACAGGCGCTGCGCATGCTTGGCGCACAACTGCGAGTAATCCCAGCAGCGCTGCGCCTTCAACGCGAAGCCGCCGCTGAAGGCGTCCTCGCGCAGGCCGCCCTGCACGATCAGCAGGCGATCGCGCGCGATCAGCTGGGCGAACTCGTTGTAGGTCTCGGCGAAGAAGGCGCATTCGAGGCGGCCGCGGCCGTCCTCGATCTGCACGAACATCTGGCTGTCGCCTTTCTTGCGCAGGCCGACGACCTGGCCGGCGACCACGGTTTCCAGTTCTGGGCGCCAGCCGCTGCGCGCGCTTTCCGGCCGCGATTCCCAGATGCGTTCGAGGTCGCCGAGGTCGTGGCCGACCAGCGCGCGCAGTTCCTCGCGGTAGGGATCGAAGGGATGGCCGCTGAGGTAATGCCCGAGCGTGTCGCGTTCGCCGCTGAGCAGCTGCACCAGCGGCCACTCGTCGGTTTCCTTCAGTTCGATGTGCAGCGCGGGCGCCGCGGTTTCCGCGCCGCCGAACAGCGAGACCTGTCCGGCTTCGCGTTCGCGTGCGAGCTGCTCGGTGGCCTTGAGCACTTCCGGTAGCTGCAGGCTGAGGCTGGCGCGGTTTTTCCCCAGCGCATCGAGCGCACCGGCCTGCACCAGCGCTTCCAGCGCACGCTTGTTGAGCTTGCTGCTGTCGACGCGCTTGCAGAAGTCGAGCAGGTCGACGAATTCGCCGGCGCGACGCGCCTCGACGATCGCCTCGCACGCGCCGCGGCCGACGCCCTTCACCGCGCCGATGCCGTAGCGGATGGTGTCCGGTGTCGTCGCTTCGAACATGTACGCCGACGCGTTCACGTCCGGCGGCAGCACGGTCAGGCCCATCACCCGCGCTTCGTCGAGGAAGCCCACCACCTTGTCGGTGTTGTCCATGTCAGAGGACATCACCGCGGCCATGAACTCGGCCGGGTAGTGCACCTTAAGCCACGCGGTCTGATACGCGACCAGCGCGTACGCCGCCGAGTGCGACTTGTTGAAGCCGTACTCGGCGAACTTCTCCATCAGGTCGAAGATCGGGCTCGCCTTGCTCGCCGGGATGCCGCGCTCGAGGCAGCCGGCCTCGAACTTGGCGCGTTCCTTCGCCATCTCCTCGGGCTTCTTCTTGCCCATCGCGCGGCGCAGCATGTCGGCGCCGCCGAGCGTGTAGCCCGCCAGTACCTGCGCGATCTGCATCACCTGTTCCTGGTACACGATGACGCCGTAGGTCGGCGCCAGCACCGGTTCCAGCGAGTCGTGCGGGTAGGTGACTTCGGCGTTGCCGTGCTTGCGGTCGACCCAGTCGCGGTCCATCCCCGAGCCCAGCGGGCCGGGACGGAACAGCGCGGCGAGCGCGATGATGTCCTCGAACGTATCCGGCTTCGCGCGCTTGAGCAGCTCGCGCATGCCGCGCGATTCGAACTGGAACACCGCGACCGAATCGCCGCGCGCGAACAGCTCGTAGGTCGGCTTGTCGGTCAGCTCCAGCGCGGTGATGTCGAGCGGTTCGGTGCCCTCGCGCGCGCGGCGCACGTTGATCGCCTTCACTGCCCAATCGATGATCGTGAGCGTGCGCAGGCCGAGGAAGTCGAACTTCACCAGGCCGACCGCTTCGACGTCGTCCTTGTCGAACTGGGTGACCGGATTCCGGCCGCGGCCTTCGCCGTCGTGTTCGGCGAACAGCGGGCAGAAGTCGCTGAGCGGCGAAGGCGCGATCACCACGCCGCCGGCGTGCTTGCCGGCGTTGCGGGTGAGGTCTTCGAGGCTGCGCGCGAGATCGAGCAGGTCGCGGACGTCGTCTTCGGCGTGGTAACGCTGGATCAGGTCGGCCGAGGCGAGGTTGCTGTCCTTCTTCGCGGCTTCCGATTCGCCCAACGCATCGTCGAGGCAGATGCCCAGCGTGTTCGGGATCAGCTTGGCGATGCCGTCGACCATGCCATACGGATGGCCGAGCACGCGCCCGGAGTCGCGTACGACCGCCTTCGCGGCCATGGTGCCGTAGGTGATGATCTGGGAGACGCGGTCGCGACCGTACTTGCGCGCGACGTAGTCGATCACCTCGTCGCGGCGGTCCATGCAGAAGTCGATGTCGAAGTCGGGCATCGACACGCGTTCGGGATTGAGGAAGCGCTCGAACAGCAGGTCGTACGGCAACGGATCGAGGTCGGTGATGCCCAGTGCCCACGCGACCAGCGAACCCGCGCCCGAACCGCGGCCCGGGCCCACCGGGATGCCCTGCGCCTTGCCCCAGTTGATGAAGTCGGCGACGATCAGGAAGTAGCCCGGAAACCCCATCTTGATGATGACGTCCAGCTCGGTTTCCAGGCGCGCGTCGTAGATCTCGCGGGTCTTGCCCGGGGCGATCGGGTTCTTTTCCAGGCGCGCGATCAAACCGTCGCGCGCGGTGTTGCGCAGCCACGATTCGATCGTGTGTTCGCTCGGCACCGGGAAGGCGGGCAGGGCGTATTCGCCCAGCTTCATCGTGACGTTGCAGCGCGTGGCCAGCGCGACCGCGTTGTCGATCGCGTCGGGGATGTCGGCGAAGAGCTTCGCCATCTCTTCCGACGAGCGCAGGAACTGTTCGGCGCTGTATTCGCGTGGGCGCTTGGGATCGTCGAGCACGCGGCCCGAGGCGATGCACACGCGCGCCTCGTGCGCCTCGAAACCTTCGGCGTCGAGGAAGCGCGCGTCGTTGCTGGCGACGACGGGCAGGCCGCGGCGCGTTGCCGCGTGCAGGGCGAAGGCGTTGAACGCTTCCTCGCCGTCGCGGCCGGTGCGGGTCAGCTCCAGGTGCAGGCGATCGCCGAACACTTCGCGCCAGTCGGCGAGCGAGGCTTCGGCGAGTTCGTGGCGGTGGCTCGCCACCAGTTGGCCGGCGAGCGACTTGCGCCCGGCCAGCGCGAACAGGCCGGCGTTGTCCTCGCGCAGCCATTCCGGGCGGATCGCCACGCCATCGATGCGGTGACCTTCCATCCAGGCGCGGCTGAGCAGGCGCGACAGGGTGAGGTAGCCGGTGCGGTCGCGGCACAGCAGGGTCATGCGCGCCGGCGTCTCGTTGCCGTCGGCCAGGCCGATGTCGGCGCCGATGATCGGCTTGATGCCCGCGCCCTCGGCGGCCTTGTAGAACTTGACCGCGGCGAAGAGGTTGTCGAGGTCGGTGACCGCCACCGCCGGCTGGCCCAGCTTCGCGCAGCGCTTGACCAGCTCGCCGATGCGGATCGTCGAGTCGGCGAGCGAATACTCGCTGTGCAGATGGAGGTGAACGAAGCGGGACATGCGGACCAAGGCGAACCGGTCCCGCAGGTTAGCAGCCGGGGCCGGGCCGGACGAGATTGACTTTCCGCGCAGCCGCAGGGCGGGCCTGGGCCCGCCGAACCGCGCATCTCATCGCGCCGGAAGCTTCGAGCGCCGGCGTTCCCTAAGGCAGGCGCAGGCCCGCCCTGACGTCAATCCGCAGCGTTCCCGAAGGCGGGCCGGGGCCCGCCCTACAGCGGCGATCCGGTCACCCGCAGCGGGCCTTCCGGGGTGCGGCCGTTGGCGAAATGGATGTCTTCGATGCGCGTGCTCATGCGCATCAGCTCGATCTCGGCCAGCCGGTCGCGCAGCCAGGCGTTGCGCTGTTCTTCCGGCGTTCCGGCCGGGTGCTCGCTCTGCCGGTAGTCGCAGAAGTCGCGGTATTCGTTCGCTTCCTGCGCGAACGCCGGCCACGCCAGTTCGATCAGCAGCACGTCGTCGAGCCGGCCCAGCAGCGGCAGGCGATCGGGAATCAGGTCGTCCTCGCGGTCGACATACGCCAGCAGCTTGTTGATGCGCATGCGGGTCGCGTCGTCGGCGTCCCATGCGCCGTCGTCGAGCAGCGCGCGCAGTTCGTCCATGCGGCTCAGGCGGGCGTCGAGTTCGGCATACGCCTCGTCCTCCGGCAGCGACAGCAGCCAGGCCGCCAGTTGCTGCAGGCGCGGCTGGTCGACGCGGGCGGCGTCGGGATACAGCTCGTGCACGAGTTCGTCGAAGTGCACGACCGCGGGGCCGGACAGGGCGATTTCGGGGAAGCCCGCCGGAGCGCCGAGGGCGTCGGTGAGGCCGCCGCGGAAATGTTCGAACGGCAATGGGTGATCGGTGGGGGTGGGGTGAGGCATGCGCATTGGGCACCTCGTTTCCGGCCACGGGTCCATCGAGGACGTTCCTTCGTGGACGCTCCCTTCAGGCGCCGTGCTCGGCCGGTGGCTCGCACGGCCCCGGGTCCTGGGGTTTGCGATCCGATGATGCGCCGATGCGGCGCGGTCGGACGGCGTTGCCGACGAACGGTTCAGCGCTGCGACGCATTGCTGACTGCGCGATCCCGGTTGTGTTTGCGACATGTGACGAGGCCGCCCAGTCGGGCGGCCTCGTGGCGTCGTCCCTGGCAGCCTCCACGCTCAATGCACGTAGAAGCACGCCTCGCGTTGCGGCAGGTAGCTGTTCTCGCGGATGCAGCGGCGTTGCTTCTCCAGGGTGTATTCGGCCCGGCGGGCGTCTTCCCAGTCGTTGCGGCTGAACTGGAACGCGCCGATTTCGCGGCCGCGCAGCATGGCCTCCAGCGAGCGCAGGCGGCAGTAGTCGAGGAAGGCCGCGACTTCGTCCCGCAGCGCCGGCCAGGCGGCGTCGACGGCGATGGCGTCGTCCAGGTGGCCGACCGTGGGCAGCGAGTTGGGCAGCAACTGGTAGCGCCCGGTGACGTAATGCACCATCAGGGCGGCGACGGCACCGGCGTCGTCGATCGGCTCCCACTGGCTGTCGTTGAGCATCTTCGCGGCCGCTTCGAGCCGTTTCATGCGTTGCAGGATGCAGGCCGGCTCGCCCGTGCCGTTCACCCGGTCGCGCAGCTCGCGCGCCGCCGTGGCCAGCCGGTCGCAGTCCAGCGGCGCGTTCCGGCGGCCCAGCCGGGCCAGCAGGGCGTTGAAGCGGTCGACAGAGGCCGCCGTCAGATGGAAGTTGTCGATGCAGTGGCGGCGGCCGGGCCCGATGGGCGACGGCTGGTCGAGGATGGCAGGCAACGGAATCGTGGCAGTGAGCATGGCGTTCATGGCAGAAGCTCCGTGGGGGTGTGGACACGTCGGCGATCCGGCGTGGGGACAGGCTGCGCCCGCACCCCAACACGGTCATGACGGCCACAAGACGCATCCCGAAGCCTTCCCTGACGATGTAGTGGCATTCATGAGGTTTTCCTGATGGATGCCGGAGGACATGCGGGGATGGGCAAAAACGGGGGTGACGGCTACCGCTTCGGCCCGTTCCTGGTGGACGCCGCGGCATACACGCTGACCCGCGACGGCGAGCCGCAATCGCTGGAGCCCAAGGCCTTCGCCGTGCTGCTGCACCTGCTGCGGCATGCCGGCGAGCTGGTGCGACACGAGGACCTGCTCGACGCGGTGTGGGGCCACCGGCACGTGACGCCCGGCGTGCTCACCCGCGCCATCGCGCAATTGCGGCACGTGCTCGAGGACGACTCGCACCGGCCGCAGTACATCCAGACCCAGCATGGCCTGGGTTACCGCTTCATCGGCGAGCTGAAGTCATGGCCCGAATCCGACGGGCCGCCCGCGCGCGCCTTGGTTGCACCTGCAGCAGAACCGGTGCCGGGAGGGCCTTCCGGCGCGCCCGCGACGGGTGACACCCATCATGAATGGGGCAACGGTGCGAACGCGGTGGTCGCGGCGTCGCCAGCGAACCCGAAGGCCACCCGCAGGCGGCGCGGGTGGCTGCTGCCGGTGCTGGGCGCTGCAGTACTGGTGGCCGCCGTGTTTGGCGGGTGGCAGTGGTACCGCGCCTCGCACCCGGTGCAGCCGGCGGAACCCTCCATCGCGATCCTGCCCTTCGCCAGCCTGAGCGCGAACAAGGACGACAGCTACTTCGCCGAAGGCCTTGCGGTCGAGCTGCACGGCGCGCTGGCCGGCGTGCCCGGGCTCAAGGTCGCCGCCTGCCGCAGCGACAGCGCCTGCGGGACGCCCGGCGCCGATCCGCGGCGGGTGGGCAAGCTGCTGGGCGTGGCCAGCGTGCTCGAGGCCGACGTCCGCCGTGAAGGCAGCAAGGTGCGGATCAACGCCCGACTGACCGACACCCGCACCGGCTACACGCTGTGGTCGGGAACCTACGACCGCGAGCTCACCGCGGTGTTCGCGCTGCAGACCGAACTGGCGCGCGACGTGGTGCAGTCGCTGCTGGGCGTGCTGCCGCGCGACACCCAGGCCCTGACCAGGCGCCTGGCGCCCACCAGCAACGTCGCCGCGTACGACGCCTACCTGCACGGCATGCAGCAGCTCGGCCAGCGCGAGGGCGGCGACGGTGGTGGCGGAGGCGGAGGCAGCGCGCGCTCGATCGGGTTCTTCCGCGAGGCGCTGGCCGCCGATCCCGCGTTCTCCCGCGCGCAGGCCGGCATCTGCCGTGCCGAGATCATCGCCTTCGAAGGCGCGCACGACGCCGCCGCCTTCGAACGCGCGCAGGCCGCCTGCCAGCGCGCCGCGACCATGGACCCGTACCTGCGCGAAGTCAGCCTCGCCCTCGGCGACCTCTACCGCGCGCGCAGCGACAACGCGCAGGCCATCGAGTATTACCGCAAGGCGCTGGATGCCCTCGCGCTGCGCGCGGACGCTTATCTCGGCCTGGCGCGCACGGAATCCGCGCAGGGCCACCACGAGCTCGCGCTGGACTACTTCGAACGCGCGCGCCAGTCGCGCCCCGGCGACCCGACCATCTACCGCGGCCTCGGTTTCGAGTACTACCTGCACGGCGACATGCCCAAGGCGATCGACGGCTTCACCACCGCGGCGACGCTCGCCCCCGACGACGAGGACATCTGGAGCAGCCTCGGCGGCCTGTACATGGTCAGCGGTGATGCCCCGCGTGCGGCCGACGCGTATTCGCGTTCGCTGACGATCAAGCCGAACTACGCGGCCCTGAGCAACCTGGGCACGCTGCGCTACGAGCAGCGCCGCTATCCCGAAGCCGCGGAGCTGTACCGCCGCGCCTCGTCATTGAACGACAGCGACTACCGCATCTTCGGCAACCTCGGCGATGCCTTGGCGGCCGAGCCCGCGAGCGCGGCGCAGGCGCGCGAGAGCTACGAACGCGCCGCGCGCATGGCGCAGCAGTACGTCGACATCAAGCCCAGCGATGCGCACGCCCTGGCCGTGCTCGCGTGGTACCGCGCCAACCTCGGCCAGGAACCCGAATCGCGCGCGCTGATCGAACGCGCCAATGCATTGAACGCCGAGCCCGGAGAAGTCGCGTTCTGGGCCGCGCAATCGCTGGCCGTGCTCGGCGACGCAGACGGTGCGCGTGGCTGGATCGAGCGCGCGCGCGCGGGCGGGGTCAACACGCCGCGCCTGCAGGCTTCCCCCGTGCTGCGCCCGCTGCTGGGCGCCACGCCGCAACCGCAGCCGGCGGCCAAACCCGCCCGCTGAACCCCACGGCCCAGCGGACGGGCACAGACAAGGAGAGATGCGTGATGAACCTGTTGTCGCTTGCAACGATGGGAATGGCGCCGGTGCCGAGTTCGGGCGGCGGCGGGGGCAACGACAAGCCACCGCCGGAGGCGAATATCACCATCCAGGTCGACGCCACCACCCGCCAGCCCAAGGCGGAACCCGTCAGCGCATGGGTCGATCGCGGCGGCAAGGTGCGATGGGAGTGCCCGGAGCAGTTCGACATCATCCTGAAGTTGCTGTGGACCGGCGACACGGTGACGCGTTCGGCGAAGAAGGTCGGCGACGCCTACGTGCTCGAAGTGACTGCTGGCAACATCGACGGTCGCTATTCCTACGGCATCTCGGTCAAGGGCGGCGCGGTCGATCCCGACGTCATCATCGGGCCGAAGATCCACAACCTCTGAGGCGCGTACTCAGGCCGGCTGCGCGAACAGGTCGCCCTGCGCCAGGCGCACCGGCATGAAGCTGCGGCGGTGATGCGGGCACGGGCCGTGCGCCTTCAGCGCGGCCAAGTGCGCGGGCGTGGAATAGCCCTTGTGCTCCGCGAACCCGTACTGCGGCCATTGCTGGTGCAGTTCGCGCATGTAGCGGTCGCGCGACACCTTGGCGAGGATCGACGCCGCCATGATCGCGCGGTCGCGGGCATCGCCGCCGATCCAGGCTTCGCCCGGCCGGCACAGGCCGGGCGGCACGATGTTGCCGTCGATGCGCGCCGCGTCGGCCGCGTGCGCCACGCCTTCCAGGGCGCGGCGCATGCCGGTCAGCGTGGCCTGCAGGATGTTGATGCGGTCGATCTCTTCGACGTCGACGAACTCGACGCGCCAGGCTAGCGCGCGCTGCACGATGCGGTCGTAGAGGACTTCGCGCCGCTCCGCATCCAGCTTCTTGGAATCGTCCAGCCCGTTGACGGGCGTGCGGCCGGGGGCGAACACCACCGCGGCGACGACCACCGGCCCCGCCAGCGGGCCGCGCCCGGCTTCGTCGATGCCGGCAATGCGCAGCAGGCCCGGTTCCTGCGTGTGGGTTGCGATGGACATGGGCGCGGGGACGTCGGGCATCGGCGGCTGCTCTGGCGACGCACGCAGGTTGCGCGCGCGTCGCGCGTTCACGCAACCGACGGCGCGGGCAGAAGTTCAACCACCGCGTCGGCGGCGCGCGCGGAGGCGTCCTGCCGCAACTGCAGGTGCAGTTCGCGGAAGCGCGGCTCGATGCGGGCCATTGCCTCGGGGTCGCGCAGCAGCGCCAGCGTCGCATCGGCGAGTTTCTTCGGCGTGCAGTTGCCCTGCATCAGTTCGGGAACGACGCGCTCGCCGGCCAGCACGTTGGGCAGCGAATAGTTGCGGGTCTTCAGCATGCCCAGGCCCTTGACCAGGGCGTAGGTCAGCGACGCCACGCGATAGGCGACCACCATCGGGCGCTTGGCCAGCATCGCTTCCAGCGTCGCCGTGCCCGAGGCGAGCAGGATGACGTCGCTGGCGATCATCAGGCGCCGCGCGTTACCGACCAGGATGCGCAGCGCGGGGCGCAGTCGCTCGAGATCGGGGTGCTTTGCGAGGACGCGGCGGAAGGCCAGGTTGCTCGGCGAATTCGCGATCGGGACGATGACCTGCAGATCGGGGACTTCCTCCAGCACGCGGGCCGCCGCCGAAAGGAACGTCGCCGCCAGCCGCTGGATCTCGCCGACGCGCGAACCCGGCAGCAGCGCCAGCACCGGGCGATCGGGATCGATGCCCAGCTGCTCGCGCACGGCCAGGCGGTCGGGGTCCAGCGGCATCTCGTCCGCGAGCGGGTGGCCGATGAAGCGCGCATCCACGCGGTGCTTCGCGTAGATCGGCGGTTCCATCGGGAACAGGCACAGCACGCGCGACGCGGACTTGCCGATCGTCGCGGCGCGCTTCTCGCGCCACGCCCACACCGAGGGGCTGACGTAGTGCACGGTGCGGATGCCGCGCTGCTTCAGCCACTTCTCCACGCCGAGGTTGAAGTCGGGCGCATCGATGCCGATGAAGACATCCGGTTGCCAGTCCAGCACGCGCCGGCGCAGTTCGCGGCGCACGCGCAGCAGCCGGGGCAGGTGGCGGAGCACTTCGGCCAGGCCCATGACCGCCAGTTCGGAGGCATCGAACCAGGTGTCCATGCCTGCCGCGCGCATCGCGTCGCCGCCGATGCCGGCGAACCGCGCATGCGGATAGCGTTGCTTGAGTTCGGCGATGAGTCCGGCGCCGAGCAGGTCGCCGGAGGCTTCGCCTGCGACGAGGGCGATACGCATGGGGCGGTGATTGGGGATTTGGGATTCGGGATTGGTCAAGGCGGAGTCCGTCCGCGGTTGCAGGTTGCGGTTGCTTCTACGAATCCCCAATCCCAATTCCCGAATCCCGGCTTCAACGCAGCAGCGGCCGTTCGCCGCTCTCGATGAAATCCAGGAACGCGCGCACGTCGGCGCTGTCGTTCGCGATGTCCGCCAGCCGCGCGCGGGCTTCCTCCAGCGAGGCGCCGGACATGTACAGCGCACGGTAGGCGCGCTTGATCGCGCCGATGCGCTCGCTGTCGAAACCGCGGCGCTTGAGGCCTTCGCTGTTGATGCCGCGCGGTTTGCCGTAGCCCTCCTGCGCGACCATCAGGAACGGCGGGACGTCGCCGTTGACGAACGCGCCCATGCCGACGAAGGCGTGCGAGCCGATCCGGCAGAACTGGTGGATGCCGGCGAAGCCGCTGAGGATCACGTGGTCGCCCACGGTCACGTGGCCGGCGAGCGTGGCGTTGTTGGAGAACACGCAGTGGTTGCCGACGTGGCAGTCGTGCGCGACGTGGGTATAGGCGAGGAACCAGTTGTCGTCGCCGACGCTGGTGCTGTTGCCGCCGCCGCCGGTGCCGCGGTTCACGGTGCAGAACTCGCGGAACACGTTGCGATCGCCGATGCTGAGTTCGACGCGCTCGCCGGCGTACTTCTTGTCCTGCGGCTCACCGCCGATGGCGCAGTGGCCGTGGAAGCGGTTGTCGCGGCCGATCCGCGTGGGGCCCTGCACGCTGCAGTGCGGGCCGAAGCTGGTGCCGTCGCCGACCTCGACGTCGTTGCCGATGTAGCAGAACGCGCCGACCTGCACGCCCGCGCCGAGCTTCGCGCCGGCTTCGACGACCGCGCTGGGGTGGATCACGGGCGCAGGCGTGGCGCTGGTCATGCGTCGCTCTTCACTTCGGCACAGAGGATTTCGGCGCTGGCGACTTCCTGGCCGTCCACGCGGGCGGTACCGACGTAGAGCGCCATGTTGCGGATGACGCGCTTGAGCGTCACTTCCAGTTCGAGCTTGTCGCCCGGCACGACCATCTTGGCGAAGCGCGCGTTGTCGACCTTCACCAGGTAGAACAGGCTGCCCTTGCCGTCGTGGCCCGACAGCTGCGTCAGCAGGCCACCGGCCTGCGCCAGCGCCTCGATCACCAGCACGCCCGGCATGACCGGGTGGCCCGGGAAGTGGCCGTTGAAGAAGGGCTCGTTGACGCTGACGTTCTTGTACGCCAGCACGCGCTTGTGCGGTTCCAGCTCGACCACGCGGTCCACCAGCAGGAACGGGTAGCGGTGCGGAAGCACCTTCTGGATGCCGGCGACATCGACCGGGAGTTGCACGGGCTGGGTCATCATCTTTTCCTGGCGCACGGAAGCGTGCAGCGAATCGGCCATTATCCGGCTTCACTGCCACATGCGCGTCCGTATGGGCGGCAAGCTTACCCTGATTGGTCTTCGCGGTCTGCCGGCGCGCGCCCGATCCGGCGGGCGAGGGCGTCCAGCTGCTTGAAACGGGCAGCGTTCTTGCGCCAGCTGCGGTTGTCCATCAGCGGGGTGCCCGAGGAATACTCGCCCGGTTCGCGGATGGAATGGGTCACCAGGCTCATCGCCGTGACCATGACCTTGTCGCAGATTTCCAGGTGGCCGAGGACGCCGGCGGCCCCACCGATCAGGCAGTAGCGGCCGATGCGCGCGCTGCCGGCGACGGCTGCGCAACCCGCCATGGCGGTGTGCGCGCCGACGAAGACGTTGTGGCCGATCTGGATCTGGTTGTCGAGGCGGACGTCCTCCTCGAGCACGGTGTCTTCGATGGCGCCGCGGTCGATGGTGGTGTTGGCGCCGATCTCGCAGTCGTCGCCGACCACCACGCCGCCGAGCTGCGGCACGTTCAGCCACTTGCCGGCTTCCATCGCCAGGCCGAAACCGGCGGCGCCGAGCACGGCGCCCGGGTGCACGGTCACGCGCTGGCCCAGGCGCACGCGCGTGACCAGCGTCACACGCGCGAGCAGTTCGCTGCCGGCGCCGACGACGCAGTCCTCGCCGATCACGCAACCCGGACCGATGACAGCGCCCGCTTCCACGCGGCTGCGCGCGCCGATCGAGACGAAGGCGCCGACGTGCGCGCTGGCGTCGACGTGGGCGTCGGCGGCGATGTCGGCGGAGGCATGGATGCCGGCCGGGCGAGCCGGTTCCGGCTCGAACAGCGCCGACATCTTCGCGAACGCGGCGTAGGGGTCACGCGCGATCAGCGCGGTGCCGGCGTGGCCCGCGGCGTCCTCGGTGCGCAGGACGACCACGCTGGCCTGCGATTCGGCCAGCTGGCCGCGGTACTTGCTGTTGGCGAGGAACGCCAGTTGCCCGGCCTGCGCGCGGGCCAGCGTGCCGACGCCGTGCACGCGCACGGCGCCATCGCCCTGCAACTCCAGGCCGAAACGTTGCGCGAGTTCCGCGGCGCTGTAGGCAGGATTGGCCATGTCCGGCGCCGCTTCGATCAGAACGAGCCGCCGAACGTGAACTGCAGGCGCTCGAGCTCGTCGTCCTCTTCCTTGCGCAGCGGGAAGGAGTAGCTGATCGAGATCGGGCCCATCGGCGAGCGCCACATCAGCGACAGGCCGGTCGAAGCGCGCAATTCGCCCGCATCGAAGCTGTCCACGTCCTTGTACACGTTGCCGAAGTCGATGAAGGCCGAAGCGCGAGCCGCCGGCGTGTCCAGCAGGGTCGGGAAGTACATCTCCAGCGAGCCGGTGGTCTTGAACGCGCCGCCGACCGGTTGCAGGTAGGTGCTGTTGGCGAACGGTGCCTGTCGCGGGCCCAGCGTGTTGTCGCGGAAACCGCGTACCGAACGCACGCCGCCGGCGTAGAAGTTCTCGAAGAACGGCAGGCCGTCGGCGGTCACGGTTTTGTCGTAATCCGGCGACGAAGGCAGGCATGGATCGGTCGGATCCGGGCCCGGGACGAAGACCGGCGGCGTGGTCGTGTTGTTATCGGTGTCCTGGAACGAGCCAGCGGTGAAGCAGATGTTGCGCGTGGTCGCGTCGCCATAGCTGTCGCCATAGCCGAGCTCGCCACGCGTGTTGAGCACGAGGTGGCGCGACAGCGGCCAAAACTTGGAGATGCTGTAGTTGAGCTTGAAGTACTCGACGGTCGAGCCGGGCAGGGTGGTTTCCAGCCACACGCGCTGCTGCATGCCGCGCGTCGGCGTGAGCAGGTTGTCGAGCGAATTGCGCGACCAGCCCAGCTCCGTGCGCCATGCATGGAACGTGCGGGTGTTCAGCGCATCCAGGTACTCGCGGATCGGCTGCGGCGTGCTGCCGCTGGACAGGATCTGGTTGGTGTCGATGCCGAACAGGCCAGTGACCGTGTCCGTCTCGGTGATCGGGAAGCCCAGCACGACCTGCGCCGCACCGCTGTTGCTGCTGTACTGCGCGGTGCCGAAGTCGGAGTAGTCGAGTTCGCGCCACCACAGGTTGTAGCCCAGCGACAGTCCGTTATCGAGGAAGTACGGATTGAGGAAGGAGAAGTCGTAGCGCGACTGGTAGGTGCTGTGCTGCGCCTGCACCGACACGCGGTTGCCGGTGCCGAGGAAGTTCTCCTGCGACAGCTGGATCTGCGTGCTCAGGCCGCTGAGCTGCGAGTAGCCCAAGCCGAACACGAAGCTGCCCGACGAGGTCTCCTTGACGTTGACGACGACGTCGACCTGGTCGTTGGAACCTTCGACCGGCTTGCTCTCGATGTCGACGGTCTCGAAGTAACCCAGGCCCTGCAGGCGGATCTTCGAACGGTCGACGGCGGCCTGCGAATACCAGCTGCCTTCGAACTGGCGCATCTCGCGGCGCATCACTTCGTCGCTGGTGCGGGTGTTGCCCTTGAACTCGACCTTGCGCACGTTCACGCGCGGGCCCGGCACGACCTGCAGGCTGATGCCGACGGTCTTGGCCTCGCGGTTGACGTCCGGCACCGGGTTGACCTGCGCGAACGCGTAACCGATGTTGCCCAGCGTCGCGGTGATCGAGTCGGAGGTCAGTTCGAGCAGGCGGCGGGAGAAGATCTGGCCTTCCTTCACCAGCACGATCTTCTGCAGCTGTTCCTTCGGCAGCACGGTGTCGCCGGTGAGCTGCACGGAGGAGACCTTGTACTGGTCGCCCTCGCTCACGCCGGCGGTGATGAACATGTCGCTGCGGTCGGGGCTGATCGACACCTGGGTCGAGTCGATGTTGAAGTCGACGTAGCCGCGGTCGAGGTAGTAGTTGTTGAGCTTCTCCAGGTCGCCCGAGAGCTTCTCGCGCGAGTACTGGTCGTCGCGGCGGTACCAGCTCAGCCAGTTGTGCTCGCCCGATTCCCAGGTGTCGAGGATCTGCTCGTCGGAGAACTTCTCGTTGCCGACCAGGTTGATGTGCTGGATGCGCGCGGCCTTGCCTTCCTTGACCGTGATGGTCACGTCGACGCGGTTGCGGTCCAGGCGCGATACGGTCGGGGTGATCTCGACGTTGTACTTGCCGCGGTTCTGGTACTGCCGGGTGAGTTCCTGGCCCATCTTGTCCAGCACCAGGCGATTGAAGGTATCGCCTTCGGCCATCCCGTTTTCCTTCAGGCCCTTCATCAGGTCTTCGGTCTGGATGTCCTTGTTGCCGGTGACGGTCAGCTTGTTGATCGCCGGGCGTTCCTGCACGGTGATGACGAGGATGTCGCCCTGGCGGTCCAGGTGCACGTCCTCGAAGAAGCCGGTCTTGTAGAGCGCGCGGACCGCCGCCGCGGCCTTGGTCGAATCCAGCACGTCGCCGCGTTCCACCGGCAGGTAGGTGAAGACCGTACCCGCGGAGATGCGCTGCAGGCCGTCGACGCGGATGTCGCTGACGGTGAACGCCCCGGCTCCGGCGACGCTGGCCGCATCGGGCGACTGCGCCGGCGTGCCCGCGGGAGCGAACGGATCGGCCGACTGCGCCAATGCGGGAAGTGCCGGCGCCAGCGCTGCGGTCAGGGCAAGGGCGAGCAGGCGGCGATTGGGAAGTCGCGTCATCATCAAATCCGGTTGGGGGTGCGGCTGGCCAGCACGGCCGTCGCGGTCGAATCGGTGGTCATCGCATCGTTGGTCGGACAAGTCCTTCCTGAACTGGTTCCCCGGCGCGGCCGGATGGCTGTGGTCGCCATCACCGCACCAGGTTGTTCACGATGTCGTTGTAGAACGCCAGGCCCATCAGCCCGGCAATCAAGGCCAGGCCGACAAAGTTGCCGGCGGCCATCACCCGCTCACTGACCGGGCTGCCTTTGACCAGCTCGATAAGGTAATACAGCAGGTGACCGCCGTCCAAGATCGGGATCGGCAGCAGGTTCAGGATGCCCAGGCTCAGCGAGAGCAGGGCGAGCAGCATGAGGAAGTGCGCGGGTCCCTGCTGCGCGAAATAGTTGCTGGCGCGCGCGATGGTGATCGGGCCGGCCACGGTGTTGCGCGTGGACACCGTGCCCTTGAAGGCGCGGCCGAACGTGGCAAACAGCTCCCGGGACTGGTGCACCGCTTCGGACACGGCGGCCGGCACGGCGGCGATCGGGCCGTAGCGCAGCACCGCGTCCTTGCGTGGTTCCTGCGACACCAGCTCGAGGCCGAAGCCCCAGTACGTCTTGCCGTCGCGGGTCTGGCGGGCCGGCTTCAGCGGCAATGCGAGGCGGTCCTCGTCGCGCTGCACCTCGATCATCGCCTCGCGGTTCTCTTCGCCCAGGCGGTTGGTGATGCGGACGATGTCCTCGTAGGAAAGCGTCGGCTCGCCGTCGATCGCGGTGATGCGGTCGCCCTCGGCGAGCACGCCCCAGGCCGGCTGGTTCGGGATCACCCGTCCGACCACGGGCGCGACCACTTCATGGCGGCCGCGCAGTCCGAGCTGCTGCAGGGCGCGGGTTTCGTCGAAGTCGGCGGGCAGGCGCGACAACGGCAGCGTCAGCGTGCGCTCGCCGCCGTTCTGCTCGCGTACGCGGACCGCGGTGTCCTTGCGATCGAGTGCGGCGGTGAGCAGGCCCATGCTGACCTCGCTCCATGTCGGCGTCGTGCGGCCGGCGACGGCCAGCACTTCATCGCCGCGCTGGAGTCCGGCCGCAGCGGAAACCCCCTGCGCCTGGCCGACGACCGGCGCGAAATCGGGCCGGCCGATGACGAACATGCCCCACAGCAGCACCACGCACAGGATCAGGTTGGCGGCTGGACCGGCGAAGGAAATCGCCATCCGCTTCCACACCGGCTGGCGATCGTGGGACTGCGCCAGTTCTTCCGGCGACACCGCCCGCGCGGCGTCCTGGCCTTCGAGCGAGTGCTCGCCGAGCATCTTCACGTAGCCGCCCAGCGGGATCGCCGCGATCGCGAACTCCGTGCCGTCCTTGCCGCGGTGCAGCCACAGCGGCTTGCCGAAGCCGATGGAGAAGCGCAGCACCTTGACGCCGCAGCGGCGCGCGACCCAGTAGTGGCCAAACTCGTGGATGGTGATGAGCACGCCTAGGCTCACCAGCAACCACCACACCGAGCCTATGAATTCACTCATTGCCACCCCCGCGGTGCGGGCCTGCTGCAGTCATGCGGTCCATCATCCCACTGCCGCGGTGACGTGGCGTCGCGCGGCCGCGTCGGCGTCGCGCAGGACCTCCAGCGAATCGGCAGCGGTGGCGGGCAGGGCATCGAGGGTGGCTTCCACCAGCGCGGGAATCGACAGGAAAGCGATCTTCCGCTGAAGAAAGGCTGAAACGGCCACTTCGTTGGCCGCGTTGAGCAGCGCCGGGGCGGTGCCGCCCGCCTGCAGGGCCTCGAACGCGAGGCGCAGGCAGGGGAAGGCCTCCAGGTCGGGCGCCTCGAAATCGAGGCGACCGTGCTGCAGCAGGTCGAGCCCGGCGACGCCCGAGGCGATGCGCTGCGGCCACCCGAACCCCACCGCCAGCGCGGTGCGCATGTCGGGCAGGCCGAGCTGGGCGAGGGTGGAGCCATCGACGAATTCGACCAGCGAGTGCACCAGGCTCTGCGGATGCACCAGCACGTCGATGCGCCCGCGCGGCATGCCGAAGAGGTGGTGGGCCTCGATGACCTCGAGCCCCTTGTTCATCAGCGTCGCCGAATCGACGGAAATCTTCGGGCCCATCGACCACTTGGGATGGGCGATGGCCTGCTCGGGGGTGACGTCGACCAGTTCCTCGCGACGGCGGCCGCGGAACGGCCCGCCGGAGGCGGTGAGCACGATGCGCTTGAGGCCGGCATGGGCATGCGCGTCGGGCAAACATTGGAAGATCGCGTTGTGCTCGCTGTCGATCGGCACGATCACCGCGCCGCTTTCCTGCGCCGCGCGCATCAGCAGTTCGCCGGCCAGCACCAGCGATTCCTTGTTCGCCAGCAGCAGGCGCTTGCCGGCGCGGGCCGCGGCCAAGGTCGAGGACAGGCCGGCGGCACCGACGATCGCGGCGACGACGGTGTCGCAGTCCGCGCCGGCAGCGAGCGTTTCCAGTGCCGCTTCACCCGCGTGCGCCTGCGTGGCGAGGCCGGCGTCGCGCAGGCCATCGCGCAGGCGTTCGAACTGGGCGGGATCAGCGATCACCGCATGCAGCGGCCGGTGCGTGCGGCACAGCGCCAGCAGCGCATCGACCTTGCTTCCGGCCGCCAGCACGGTGGCGCGCAGGCGGTCGGGGTGGCGGGCGATCACGTCGAGCGCGGACGCGCCGATCGAGCCGGTGGCGCCAAGGACAGCGACGTTGCGGTGGGGAAGCTGGGACATCGGATCACTTCATCTCGTCGTGCTGGAGCGCGGCATGCCGGAGCGCGTCCGGCGCGGGCTCAGAAGCCGAACATGGCCTTGCCCATCGCGAACACGGGCAGGGCAGCGAGCACGCCGTCGATCCGGTCGAGGACGCCGCCGTGGCCCGGGATCAGGTGGCCCGAATCCTTCACCCCGGCGTGGCGCTTGAGCAGGCTCTCGTAGAGGTCGCCGACCACCGATGCGAGCGCGGCGACCAGTGCGACCAGCGCGACCAGCGGCACCTGCGCGGCGGAGGCGCCAGCCAGCAGCGATCCGCCGATGCCGACCAGCACGCCGGCGATGACGCCGCCGAGCAGGCCTTCGATGGTCTTGTTCGGGCTCACGCGCGGCGCGAGCTTGCGGCCTTTGAACACCGTGCCGCCGAAATGGCGACCGGCGAAGTAGGCCGCGCTGTCGGCGGCCCACACCACCGCGAGCGCGGTGAACAGCCAGATGTGGCCATTGGGTTCGGTGCCATGCAGCCAGGCCAGCGCGCACCAGGCGGGAATGACCGCCAGCGCGCCCGCGGCGAGCTTGAAGAAGCGTGCCCAGGTCTCGTGGTTGCTGGCGAAGTCGTAGTGGCGCAGCCACAGCAGTGCGAGCAGCCACCACACCACGCCGATCACGCTGGCCAGCTGGAACAGCACGAAGCTGTAACCCGACGCGGAGCGCGAGGCCCAGACGATGGCGACCATCAGCGCCAGGTGCGCCACCAGCAGCACCGTGCGGGCGAGCGTGTCCTCGATCTCGGCCAGCTCGAACCATTCCCACAGGCCGGCGAGGAAGACCACGGCCGCCAGCGCCACGATCCACGGCGTCGACAGGAACAGGATCGCGGCGATCGCGATCGGAGCCATGATCAGCGCAGCCAGCAGGCGGGTTTTAGTCATGCGTTGTTCTCTTGTGGCTGCGTGCCGGCGACCTGGTCACCGGTGAGGCCGAAGCGGCGTTCGCGACCGGCATAGGCATCCAGGGCGCGTCGCAGTGTGGCGGCATCGAGGTCCGGCCACAACGTTTCGGTGAACCACAGTTCGGTATAGGCGAGCTGCCACAGCAGGAAATTGCTGACCCGGGTGTCGCCGCCGGTGCGGATGAACAGGTCGGGCGGCGGAAGATCGGCTAGCGCCATGCGGGCGCCGAGCATGGCCTCGTCGATGGCTTCGGGGGCCAGGCGTCCGGCCGCCACGTCGCGGGCCAGCGCGCGCGCGGCCTGGGCGATGTCCCAGCGGCCGCCGTAACTGGCCGCGATGCTCAGCTGCAGGCGCGTGTTGCCCGCCGTCTGCGCCTCGGCGGCGTTCATGCGGGCCCGGATGGCTTCGGCGAAGCGTTCGCGTTCGCCGATGAAACGGATGCGCACGCCGCGGCGATGCAGTTCGTCGACTTCGCGTTCCAGCGCGCCCAGGAACAGCTTCATCAATGCGCCGACCTCGTCCTCGGGCCGGCCCCAGTTCTCGCTGGAGAAGGCGAACAGGGTCAGTGCCTCGATGCCCGTCTCCAGGCAGAAGTCGATGCAGACGTCGACCGCGCGCGCGCCGGCGCGGTGGCCGATCATGCGCGGACGGCGGCGACGCTGCGCCCAGCGACCGTTGCCATCCATGATGACGGCGAGGTGGCGGGGAATCGGTGCTGGCGCGGGATCCGAAGGCATTGCGATGGCCGGGAGACTGAAGGGGGAGGCGGGTGCCGGGCGAACCGGCACGTGCCTCACACCGCCATCAGTTCCTGTTCCTTGGCCTTGACCACGTCATCGACGTCCTTGATCGCGCCGTCGGTGATCTTCTGGATCTCGGTTTCGGCGCGGCTGACGTCGTCTTCGGTGATCTTCTTTTCCTTCAGCAGTTCCTTGACCTGGCTGTTGGCATCGCGGCGGATGTTGCGGATCGCGACCTTGGCGTCCTCGCCTTCGCCGTGCACGACCTTGGTCAGCTCCTTGCGGCGCTCCTCGGTCAGGGCGGGCAGGTTGAGGCGGATCACGGTGCCGGCGGTGTTCGGCGTCAGGCCCAGGTCCGAGGCCAGGATGGCCTTTTCCACCGCGGCGACCATCTGCTTTTCCCACGGCGTGATGGTGAGCGTGCGCGCGTCGGCGATGGCGACGCTGGCGACCTGGCTCAGCGGCATGTCGGAGCCGTAGTAGTTCACCTTGATGGTGTCGACCAGCGCGGTCGAAGCACGGCCGGTGCGGATCTTCACGAGGTCGTGGCGCAGTGCGTCGACGCTCTTGGCCATGCGGGTCTGGGCGTCTTTCTTGATGTCGTTGAGCATCGCCGGCTCCTTTAGTGCTTGTTGGGCACGAAGTGCTTGATGGGGGCGCCGGTGGGCGCTTCGATAGGCGCGGGATTATAGCGGCGCGAGGGCTTCCGGCCGAAATGCCGGTGTTCCGGCACCGGTTCCGCTACGCGTGCGGTGCGTGCCGGTGCGCCGCATCCGTGTGCGTCGCGCCGTCGTGGGCGCTGCCGCCATGAGCAGCCTCGTGGTGGGGGGCGTCGCCGTGGGGCGCGCGGTCGTGGCGATCGTGTTCGCAGCCCAGCCCGCGTTCGACCTGCAGGGTGGGGTGGTTGATGCCGAAGCGGTGGTCGAGCTCGTGGTTGATGCGATCGATGAAGGCATCGTGATCGCGGTCTTCCGGCCGCACCAGGTGCGCGGTCATGGCGATTTCGCCCGCGCCCAGCGACCAGATGTGCAGGTGGTGCACGGCAGTGACGCCGGGCTGGCCGGCGAGGAATGCGTGCACCTCGTCCTGCTCGATCCCGCGCGGGACCGCGTCCATCGCCGCATTGAAGCTTTCGCGCAGCAGGCCGAACGCGCCCAGGGCGACAACGGCACCGATCAGCAGCGCGGTGACCGGATCCAGCCATTCCCAGCCCAGCCACCACATGCCTGCGCCGGCCAGCACGGCGGTCAGCGAAACCGCCGCATCGGCGATCAGGTGCAGGTAGGCGCCGCGGCGGTTGAGGTCGTGTTCGTGGCCGTCGCGAACGAACCACGCCGCGCCCAGGTTCACTGCGATGCCGATCGCGGCGACGATGATGACCGGGAGCGCCGGGATTTCCGGTGGTGCGGAAAAACGCCGGATCGCTTCCCAGCCCAGCGCGCCGGAGAAGGCCACCAGCAGCAACGCGTTGGCCAGCGGCGAAAGCAGGGTGGCGCGACGCCAGCCGTAGGTATGGCGGCTGGTGGGCGGGCGCTTGGCGATCACCGCCGCGCCCCACGCCAGCGCGAGGCCGAGCACGTCGCCGAGGTTGTGCAGCGCGTCGGAGAGCAGCGCCAGCGAGTTCGTGGCGAAGCCGTACCCCGCTTCCAGCACGGTGTAGGCGAGGTTGATCAGGGTGACGGCGGCGAATGCGCGCGTGGCGCTGCTGCCATGGCTATGGCCGTGGCCGTCGTGATCGTGGTGGTGTCCGAAACCCATGGGGCAATCGTGTCATGCGGCGCGGGCGCAACACTATTGCGCCTGCGCCGCGCTGCTTACAGCCCGGCGTTGCGGCCCTGCACGAGGGTGCCGATCGGCTCGCCGCGCAGGATCCGCAGCAGCACGCCCGGCTGGCTCATGTCGAAGATGCGCAGCGGCAGGTCGCTGTCGCGGCACAGCGCGAACGCGGCGGTGTCCATCACCTGCAGGTTGCGGGCAATGACTTCGTCGTAGCTGAGCTTGTCGAAGAGCACCGCGTCGGCGTGCTTCTTCGGGTCCTTGTCGTACACGCCGTCGACCTTGGTCGCCTTCAGCAGCAGGTCGGCGCCGACTTCGATGGCGCGCAGTGCGGCGCCCGAGTCGGTGGTGAAGAAGGGGTTGCCGGTGCCGGCCGCGAAGATCGCGATGCGGCCCTTCTCCATGTGGCGCACGGCGCGGCGGCGGATGTAGTCCTCGCACACGTCGTTGATCTTGATCGCGCTCATCACCCGGCACTTGGCGCCGAGCTTCTCCAGTGCGTCCTGCATCGCCAGCGCATTGATGACCGTGGCGAGCATGCCCATCTGGTCGCCGGTCACCCGGTCCATACCGCCGGCGGCGAGGCCCGCGCCACGGAAGATGTTGCCGCCGCCGATCACCAGGGCAATCTCGGCCCCGGCCTGCTGGGCCTCGATGACCTCGCGCGCGAGGCGGTTGAGCACCAGCGGATCGATGCCGTAATCCTCGTTCCCCATCAACGCTTCGCCGGACAGTTTCAACAGGACACGGCGATAGGCGAGCTGGGACATGGACGACCTCGGGGGCAGGGGAGACGTGGCGCGGAAACGCCGGCGATTGTAGCCGATGCCGGCTTTCCCGCCGCCGCCCGCTGCGGGCGCGCGCAGCCTGTGCGGCGTCGTGCAGCAGTCCTGAAAGTCAGAAACGACGGTCCGGGATGCCGGGGCAGTGCACTTGCCGAAAGCCCTGCCTTCACGGGAAGGCCGAAGCGAGTGCGCCGTAAGCCGTCCGCCATGCGCCGCCAACAAAAAAGCCGCGGTTTCCCGCGGCTTTTTCGTGCGCCGGAACCAGGGTTCCGGCGGATCGATCGATCAGACCTGCATCGCCTTGGCGACTTCGGCGGCGTAATCCTCGACCACCTTCTCGATGCCTTCGCCGACCACCAGGCGCTGGAAGCCGACCACGTCGGCGCCGGCGGCCTTCACCGCCTGCTCGACGGTCTGGTCGGAGTTCAGCACGTACGGCTGGCCGTACAGGGTGACCTCGTTGACGATCTTGGCGATCTTGCCGCTGATGATCTTCTCGAGGATCTCGGCCGGCTTGGCCTTGTCCTTGTCGGACATCTTGGCCAGCTCGATTTCCTTTTCCTTCGCCACGAACTCGGCCGGGACGTCCGCGGCCTTGTTGTACGGCGGGTTCATCGCGGCGACGTGCATCGCGATGCCACGGGCCAGGTCGGCGTCGCCGCCCTTGACCTCGACCAACACGCCGATCTTGCCGCCGTGCACGTAGGCAGCGACGTTGTTGGCGCTGTCGATCACGACCATGCGGCGGATCTGGATGTTCTCGCCGAGCTTGGAGATGGCGGCGGCGCGGCTTTCCTCGACGGTTTCGCCGGAGGCCAGCTTGACGGCCTTCAGCGCTTCGACATCGGCGGCGCCGGAAGCCAGGGCGGCCTGGGCGACGGCGTCGGTGAAGGCGACGAAGTTGCCGTCCTTCGCCACGAAGTCGGTTTCCGAGTTGATCTCGACCAGCACGGCCTTGCCGCCGTTCTGGGCGACGGCGACGCGGCCTTCGGCGGCGACGCGGCTGGCCTTCTTGTCGGCCTTGGCAAGGCCCGACTTGCGCAGCCACTCGGCCGCGGCGTCGATGTCGCCGTTGTTCTCGGTGAGCGCCTTCTTGCACTCCATCATGCCGGCGCCGGTGCGCTCGCGCAGTTCCTTGACCAGGGAAGCGGTGATTTCTGCCATGGGGGTTACCTCAAGATTTGTAGGGCGGGTTCGAGCCTTGAAAGGCAGGCCCGCCAGAGTCGGCACGGCGGGCCAAGGCCCGCCCTGCACAGATACGAAGCGGCCGCGCAGCGTGGCGCGGCCGCATGACGCGCCGATTACTCGGCCGCTTCGGCCTTCTTGGCCGGGGCCTTCTTGGCCGGGGCGCGGCGAGCGCCCTTGTCTTCGCCTTCAGCGCCTTCGGCGAACTCTTCCTCGCGGACCGAAGCGGCCTGCGGGGCGGCGGCCTTGCCTTCCAACACCGAGTCGGCGGCGGCGCGGGCGTACAGCTGCACGGCGCGGATGGCGTCGTCGTTGCCCGGGATGGCGTAGTCGACCAGTTCCGGATCGTAGTTGGTGTCGACCACCGCGATCACCGGGATGCCGAGCTTCTTGGCTTCCTTGATGGCGATGTCTTCGTGGCCGACGTCGATCACGAACAGGGCGTCGGGCAGGCGGTTCATGTCCTTGATGCCGCCCAGCGAGGCTTCCAGCTTGTCGCGCTCGCGGCGCAGGGTCAGCACTTCGTGCTTGACCAGCTTCTGGAAGGTGCCGTCGGTTTCAGCGGCTTCCAGTTCCTTCAGGCGGGCGACCGACTTCTTCACGGTGGCGAAGTTGGTCAGGGTGCCGCCCAGCCAGCGCTGGGTCATGAACGGCATGCCGCAACGCTCGGCTTCTTCCTTTATCGAGTCGCGCGCCGAACGCTTGGTGCCGACGAACAGGATGACGCCGCGCTTCTGGGCGACGCCCGAGATGAAGTTCATCGCGTCGTTGAACAGCGGAACGGTCTTCTCGAGGTTGATGATGTGGATCTTGCCGCGGGCACCGAAGATGTACGGACCCATCTTGGGGTTCCAGTAACGGGTCTGGTGGCCGAAATGGACGCCGGCTTCCAGCATCTGGCGCATGGTGATCTGGGGCATTGCAGTAACTCCGAAGGGGAACCGGCCGCTTTGGAATAGGTGCGGCTTGCCACTGAAGGCTGGGTTCCGGGGTTGGGCCTCCCCGCTGCTCCGTGTCCAGATCTCCTACTTCGTACTGGAGCCTTGGCTCCAGACTGTATGAGACACCCCGGCACGGGCTGTGGCAGCGGGTGTGGATTCGTCGGTGTCGTCCGACGTGACGGTCTTGCAGGGCCAGGCCCGGCAAAGCCGCGGAATTATGCCGGGACGGGCGGTTGCGGGCAACTTCGGGGTGGCGGGCGGTCCTGGACCCGCCGGATCGGGGCTCCCGGGCCGGTCATGTCGCATCGTTCTGCCCGTGGCGGGCCGGGGCCCGCCTACTTGGGCGATAATTCGCCGATGCCTATCACCATCAAGACCCCGGACGAGATCGAGAAGATGCGCGTCGCCGGCCGCCTGGCCGCCGAGGTGCTGCAGGTCGTCGCCCCCCACGTGAAGCCCGGCGTGACCACGGCCGAGCTCGACCGCATCTGCCACGACCACATCGTCAAGGTCCAGAACGCGATCCCGGCCAACGTCGGCTACAAGGGCTTCCCCGCGACCATCTGCACCTCGGTCAACAACGTCATCTGCCACGGCATCCCGGCCGAGTCCAAGGTCCTCAAGGACGGCGACATCATCAATATCGACGTCACCGTCATCAAGGACGGCTGGCACGGCGACACCAGCCGCATGTACATCGCCGGCACGCCGTCGGTGATGGCCAAGCGCCTGGTCGACGTGACCCGCGAAGCGATGTTCCGCGGCATCCGCACGGTCAAGCCGGGCGCGACGCTGGGCGACATCGGCCAGGCGATCCAGCAGTACGCCGAAGGCGAGCGTTTCAGCGTGGTGCGCGAGTACTGCGGCCACGGCATCGGCAAGGTCTACCACGAGGATCCGCAGGTGCTGCATTACGGCCGCGCGGGCGAAGGCCTGGTGCTGAAGCCGGGCATGACCTTCACCATCGAGCCGATGATCAACGAAGGCCAGCGCCACACCAAGCTGCTGCCGGACGGCTGGACCGTCGTGACCAAGGACCGCAAGTTGTCCGCGCAGTGGGAGCACACCGTGGCGGTGACCGATACCGGCGTGGAGATCCTCACCCGATTGCCCGGGGACGACAACGACCTGTGAGTACGCCGGCGACCGCCCATCCTGATCCGGTCGCCGACGCGCAATGGGCTGCGGCGACGCGTGGCGCGATCGCCGAGAGCGATGCCGCCCTGGCCGCGCGCTTCGACGACAACGGCGACATCGACCGCCTCCTGGCTGCGCGCGCGCAGCAGGTGGACGCGGTGTTGCGCGAGGCGTGGTCGCATTGCCTGCCACAGGATGCGGCGTTGTCGCTGTTCGCGGTGGGCGGCTACGGGCGCGGCGAATTGTTCCCGCAATCCGACATCGACCTGCTCGTGTTCGGCGAAGCCGGCGCACAAGCCGATCATGCGGACGCACTGGCGCGGTTCTTCACCCTGTTGTGGGACGCCGGCCTGCCGATCGGGCATGCCGTGCGTTCCGCCGAAGACTGCACGCGCGCGGCGCTCGACGACGTCACCGTGCTCACCGCGCTGCTCGAGGCGCGCATGCTAGTGGCGGACCTCGATGCGGCCGCGCACCTGGCCAACGCGATCTCGCCGGCACTGATCTGGCCGGCGCGCGACTACTTCGCAGCCAAGCGCGAGGAACAGCGCGCGCGGCACGCCCGCTTCGGCGACACCGCCGACAACCTCGAGCCGAACATCAAGGAAGGCCCGGGCGGCCTGCGCGACCTGCACACGCTGCGTTGGGTCGCCCTGCGCATCATCGGCACCTGGGATCCGGATTCGCTGATGGCGATCGGCCAGCTCGGCGCCGACGAATTCGCCACGCTGGAGCGCGAGCGTCGCGTGCTCGCACGTTTGCGCTTCGGCCTGCACCTGATCGCCGGCAAGCGCGAGGAGCGGTTGCGTTTCGATTACCAGAAGCTGCTGGCCGCGCGCCTGGGTCACGTCGACAACGCCGACAACCTTGCCGTCGAACAGATGATGCAGGGTTTCTACCGCGCTGCCGCGCGCATCCTGCGCATCGGCGACCGCCTGCTGCAGCGCTTCGAGGAACAGCTGGAAGGCGAGGGCGAGCCGCAGCCGCTCGACGAGCTGTTCGAACTGCGCCGCGGCTACCTCACCGCGCGCGATGCGCAATGGCCGCGCGACATGGACGAACTGTTCGCGCTGTTCGCCGCATGGGGCGGCAACGACGCGGTCCGTGGCCTGCACTCGCGCACGGCGCGGGCGCTGGCCGAGGCGCTGGGCCGCATCCCGGCCTACTTCGAAGCGACGCCGGAACTGCGCCAGCGCTTCATGCGCCTGCTGCGCGGTCCGCAGCCTGTTGCCACCGTGTCGCGGATGGCGCGCCTGGGCGTGCTCGGACGCTGGATCCCGGCGTTCTTCCAGGTCTCCGGGCGCATGCAGTTCGACCTGTTCCATGTCTTCACGGTCGACCAGCACACGCTCGCGGTGATGAAGAACCTCGCCTCGTTCGCGTCGGGCGAAGCCGACGAGCGCTTCGCGCTGGCGCACCAGGTCTGGCCGCGCCTGCGCAAGCCGGAACTGCTGCTGTTGGCCGGCCTGTTCCACGACATCGCCAAGGGCCGCGGCGGCGACCATTCCGAGCTGGGCGCGGTGGACGCGCGCGAGTTCTGCGAGGCGCATGAATTGTCGGAAGGCGACACCGCGCTGGTCGCGTGGCTGGTGCGACAGCACCTGCTGATGTCGGTGACCGCGCAGAAGCAGGACATCGCCGATCCCGAGGTCATCCACCGCTTCGCCACACTGGTGGCCGACCGCGAGCGGCTCGACAACCTCTACCTGCTCACCTGCGCCGACATCGCCGGCACGTCGCCGAAGCTGTGGAACGCGTGGAAGGACCGGCTGATGGCCGACCTGTACACGGCCACGCGTCTGGCCTTGCGTCGTGGCCTGGAGAACCCGGTCGCCGCCGACGAGCGCAGTGAGGAAACCCGCGCTGAAGCCCGCGCCACGCTGACGGCGTTCGGCAGCAGCGATGCCGAGGTCGATGCGCTGTTCGCGCGCATGCCGCAGATCGGTTTCGAACGCAGCCGCCCGGACCAGATCGCCTGGCAGGCGGCGTCGTTGCGCGATGTCGCCATCGGTGCGGGCTGCGTCCGCGCCCGCCCGGTGAGCGGCGACGAGGGCGCGCTGGAGGTCTTCGTGCATTCGCCCGACCGCGATGGCCTCTTCGCTGCGATCGTCGCGACGCTCGACCGCGCCGGACTCGCGATCCAGCAGGCGCGCGTGCTCGATGGCCCGCACGCGATGGTCTTCGACAGCTTCGAAGTGGTGCCGGCGGATACGCGCCACAATCCGCATGCGGAGGACGTCGAGCAGCGCCTGTCCGCCGCGCTGTCGGGCTCGCTCGACGGCATCCGCCCGACGCGTCGCACGCAACCGCGCCACCTGCGCCATTTCCGCATCGCCGCGCAGATCGGCTTCGACGCCGTCGCCGGCGGCCAGGCCGGGCGCACGATGCTCAGCCTGGTCTGCAACGACCGCCCGGGCCTGCTCGCGGATGTCGCGCAGGTCCTGCGCCAGCAACACCTGCGCGTGCACGACGCGCGCATCGCGACCTTCGGCGAGCGCGCCGAGGACGTGTTCCAGATCACCGACCAGCACGACCAAGCGCTGGACGAAACGCAACAGCAGGCCCTGCGCGAAGCGCTGCTGGCCTGCCTCGATGGAGAAAAGCAATGAGCGAGAAGAAGCCGGCCCGCAAGGTCGCGAAGAAGACCGCGCCGAAGGGGCCGGGCGTGGACGAACTGAAGTTCATGGTGGAAAGCGCGTTCGAGCGCCGCGCGATGCTGTCGCTCGACGAGATCGACGGCTCGACGCGTCCGACCGTGGAGCGGGTGATCGAAGGCCTGGAGCAGGGCGAATTCCGCGTCGCCGAGCCGGACGGCAAGGGCGGCTGGAAGGTCAACGAATGGCTGAAGAAGGCGGTGCTGCTGTACTTCCGCGTCAACGAGATGCAGCTGGTCGATGCGCAGCCGGCGCCGTTCTGGGACAAGGTGCCCGCGCGTTTCGCCGGCTTCAGCGAAAGCGAGTTCCGCAAGGTCGGCGCGCGCGTGGTGCCGGGTGCGATCGCGCGTCGCGGCGCGCACATCGGCAAGGACGTGGTGCTGATGCCGAGCTTCGTCAACATCGGCGCCTACGTGGGCGAGGGCACGATGGTCGACACCTGGGCGACGGTGGGTTCGTGCGCGCAGATCGGCAAGCATTGCCACCTGTCCGGCGGTGCCGGCATCGGCGGCGTGCTGGAGCCGCTGCAGGCCTCGCCGACGATCATCGAGGACCACTGCTTCATCGGTGCGCGCTCGGAAGTGGTCGAAGGCTTCGTGGTCGGCCACCACAGCGTGATCGGCATGGGTGTGTTTCTCGGCCAGTCGACGCGCGTCTACAACCGCATGACCGGCGAGATCAGCTACGGCTCGGTGCCGCCGTACAGCGTGGTGGTGTCCGGCCAGCTGCCGTCGAAGGACGGTTCGCACTCGCTGTACTGTGCGGTGATCGTCAAGCAGGTCGACGCCAAGACGCGCTCGAAGACCTCGATCAACGAGCTGCTGCGCGGCCTGGCCGAGTAAGCGCATTTTCTTCTCGTCATCCCGGCGAAAGCCGGGATCCAGTTTTTGCTGCTGCTTATCCATTCAGAGCGGAGTCGACAGCCGGATCCCGGCTTTCGCCGGGATGACGATTCCAAAGTCCAAGGACAAGTAGAAGAATGACCACCACGCTCTACGGCCTCAACAACTGCGACACCTGCAAGAAGGCGCGCAAGTGGCTCGACCGCTTCGGCGTCGCGCACGCCTTCGTCGATTACCGCGACAACCGCCAGGCGCCCGAAACACTGGTCGACTGGAAGGACAGGCTCGGCGGCTGGGAGGCGATGATCAACAAGTCGTCGACCACGTGGCGCACCTTGCCGGACAGCCGCAAGACGCCCGGTTCGGACGCCGAATGGAAGCTGTTGCTGAAGGAGTATCCGCAGCTGATCCGGCGCCCGGTGGTGGTTACAGACGATGGCGCGATCACCCAGGGCTTCAGCGACAACGGCTTCAAGAAGCGCTTCGATATCTGACTTTTATCGTCATCCCGGGCGAAGCGATGGACCTGTTGTCTGGCAGCAAGACAACAGCAGGTCCCTTCTCTCGGGATGGCAGAAGGAACACCGCATGAGCGAGGTCGTCAACCTCACCAAGGAACTGGTCACCCGGCCGTCGATCACCACCGACGACGCCGGCTGCCAGGAGCTGATCGCGCAGCGCCTGCGGCGCGCCGGCTTCCACTGCGAACACCTGCGCTTCGGCGACGTCGACAACCTGTGGGCGACACACGGCGACGGCGGACCGACGCTGGTGCTGCTCGGCCACACCGACGTGGTGCCGCCGGGGCCGCGCGAGGCGTGGGCCAGCGATCCGTTCGTGCCGGAAATCCGCGATGGGCTGCTCTACGGCCGTGGCGCCGCCGACATGAAGGGCAGCGTGGCGGCCTTCGTGATCGCGCTGGAGCGCTTCGTTGCGGCACACCCCGGGCACAGCGGGCGCGTCGGCCTGTTGCTGACCTCGGACGAGGAAGGCGATGCCATCGACGGTGTGCGCAAGGTCGCCGACCTCTTCCGCGAGCGCGGCGAGCGCATCGACTGGTGCGTCACCGGCGAGCCTTCGTCGACGGCGAAGCTCGGCGACCTGTTGCGCGTGGGCCGTCGCGGCACGTTGTCGGCGACGCTGACGGTGCGCGGCATCCAGGGCCACGTTGCCTACCCGGAAAAGGCGCGCAACCCGATCCACCAGGCGATGCCGGCGCTGGCCGAACTGGCCGCACGCCGCTGGGACGACGGCTACGAAACGTTCCCGCCGACCAGCCTGCAGATCAGCAACATCAATGCCGGCACCGGGGCCAACAACGTCATCCCCGGCGAGCTGCGCGTGCTGTTCAACCTGCGCTTCAATCCGAACTGGCGCGCGGTGCAGCTGGAGCAGGAATGCGAGGCGGTGCTGCGCGCGCACGGGCTCGACTACGAAGTGCACTGGCATCGCGGCGGCGAGCCCTTCCACACGCCGGAGGGCCTGCTGCGCGCCAACGCGCGCGAGGTGCTGGCGAAGTTCAGCGGAGCCGCGCCGGTGGAAAGCACGGGCGGCGGCACCTCCGATGCCCGCTTCATCGCGCCGCTGGGCGCGCAGTGCATCGAGATCGGGCCGGTGAACGCCAGCATCCACAAGGTGGACGAGCACGTGGCGGTGGCGGATCTGGAGCTGTTGCCGGAGCTGTATCTGGAGTTGATCGAGCGGATGCTGGTTTAGTCGGCACTCCACGCCGGCTTCGCCGGCGGCCCCTCATCCACCCCTTTTGGGCACCTTCTCCCCGCTGCGCGGGGAGAAGGGAAGGGGAAACAGCCAGCTGGCCTACGTCACTTCGGTGGCGCCATCCGCAGCGTGTACTGCGTTGCTCCCGGCAGGAACGGCGTCGGCCGCCCGTGCACCCAGTCGTCGTGCCCCGAGCCCCAGAACGGCGACAGCGGGTGCCCGCTCTGGCCGCCGGGCATGTGGATGATGCCGTCGGCTTCGTGGCCGGGGGCCACGACCATGCGTTCGGATGCGCCGAAATCGGGCGCCTGCACGCGCGGCATCGCGACGTCGCCCGGCAGCGGTTCGAACGGCATGCACAGGTTGCCGCGCACGAAGCCGGGCAGGGCACGCGCCAGCGGATGGCAGATCTTCGCGGTGTTCTGCTCGCCCCAGGTGCGTTCGGCCAGCGGTCCCTGTTGTTGCAGTTCGTCGCGCACCTCGCGCGCGGCGTCTTCGAACAACGCGTTCCAGTCCGCATAACGCGGCGACAGCAGGTGCGTGGGACGTTGCGTCACCAGCGGCCACACGAAGCCTTCCTGCTGCTGCAGGCCGGGCATGACGAAGTCGTCGCCGAGCGCGACCTGCGCCGGGCCGGTCAGGCCATCGAGCACGCGGTCGGTGACGGCGCGGCGCCAGGCGCGGGTGATGCGGTAGCTGACCGAATCGATGCTCGCGCGGCCCTGCCACGCGGTGGCGGCACGGGCGAGCTCGCCGAGTGCCGGTTGCCGGCTGCGCGTGGCTTCGTCGCGCAGCAGCTGCCACCACGGCCGCATGAAGACCGCGCGGTCGTCGAGTTGCACCGCCAGCAGGTCGCGTTCGGTGAGCTGCGCCTTGGCGTCGAGATCGTCGCGGATCTGTCGCGCGCGCGCGCCCAGCGTGCTGCCGCCATCGCCCGCGAGCGCCAGCAGGTCGTCGCCGACGACGCGGTTGTTGGCCGTCCACAGCCGGCCGCGCGTCGGCAGCAGCAGCGGTGCGCGCGTCGTGCTCACGGGCCACGGCGGGCAGAGCGCGGTGGATTCGATCGGTTGCGACGGATCGCAGCCGGCAGCGCGCACCGGGATCGGGCCGAGCCAGCGCCAGCCGATCGCGCCCTGGCTGTCGGCGATCAGCATGTTCTGCGCGGGAATCGCCGAACGCCGCGCGACCTCCACCGCGTCCGCGAGCGTGCGTGCCCGCGCCATCTCGACCAGGTTGAGGTTCAACGATCCGGGCAGGTGCGCCACCCAGCGCAGCGCTAGCGCGCGGCCGCGCGCGTCGTGCGCCAGCACCGGGCCCCACGCGGTTTCCTCGATGTCGAAGTCGACCGGATCGCTGCCGGCGACCGCGATCTGCTCGCGGTGATGGACGGACGGCACGCAGGCCGCCGTCGGCTGCGCCCCGCACACGTCCTGCACGGCCCAGTCGAGCGTGTCGACGTAGCTGTTGGTGAATGCCCAGGCGACGTGGCCGTTGCTGCCGACCACGGTGAAGGGGAAGCCGGGCAGGGTGAAGCCGCCGATGTCGACGCGTCCGTCGGGTGCGCGCGGATCGCGGTAGCGCAATTGCGCGCGGAACCACAGGTTCGGTGCGCGCAGTCCCAGGTGCATGTCGTCGGCGACGATGGCGCGGCCGTCGCGGGTGAGCTCGCCGGAGACGGCGAAGTTGTTGCTGCCGATCACCCGCGGCATCGGCTGTGCATCGCCGGCCTGTTCCGGGTGCGGTAGCCGGCGCAGGTCCACTTCCTGCGCCGTGGGCGGCACTGCATCGCCACGCGAGCGGCCGGTGAGCGGTGCATCCCAGCGGCTGCCGTCGTGGGTGATGAGCTTGAACAACGCCGGCGGCAGGTGCGGGCGCATCTTCCACAGCGCGAGTTCGCGCGCGTTCTCGCCGTCCTGCAGGTCGAAATACATCGCATAGGCGACCAGTGGCGAGTCGCTCAGCTGCCACGGCTCGGGTTGCGTGCGCAGCAGCAGGTACGGCCAGGGGCGGACCTTGAGGTCGCCCAGCCCGGCGTTCACGCCGTCGACATAAGCCTGCATTTCCGGGCGATGGGTGCCGATGACCGCGTCGAGGTCGGCCTCGACGCGGGCGCGGAAGCGGTGCACGCGGTGCTGCTTGTCGACGCCGACCGCGATCGGGCCGAACAGCTCCGCCAGTTCGCCGGCGGCGGTGCGCCGCAGCAGGTCCATTTCGAAGTAACGCTCCTGCGCATGCACGTAACCGAGCGCGCGCATGGCGTCGCTGGGGTTGTCCGCTTCGATGGTGACCACGCCGAGCGCGTCGCGCTGGATGCTCACCGGGGCGGAGAGGCCGGCGAGGGACAGCTCGCCCTCCAGCTGCGGCAGGCTGCCGCGCAGCAGCCACCAGGCGGCCAGCGCAAGGACGACGAGTACGAGCAACAGGGCCAGCAGGCCGCGCCGGATCCACTTGAGCATGGGCGTTCCCTCCGCCGCCGAGCTTAGCTGAACTCGTGCGGCGCTCTGTTGCAGCCGAAACCTTCGCTTGCAACGCGCTCCGGGCTGAAGCAGGATCGGTCCATGGCCTCCGTCCTGACCCTTGCCCGCATGCACGCCGCCGCACTCCGCGGCTGTGTGGCCGTGGCCGGCCAGGTCGCGTTCCAGCGCGCCAATAACAACCGCAATAACGCCAGCCACCCGCGGGCCGGCGATTAGTGCGCGTCTAGACAACGCCCCGATCGCTCACGAAGCCCGCGCCGCAAGCGCGGGCTTCGTCGTTTTCGCCTCCGGAATTTCCCCAACCCTCCCCAAAAAACGCCACCAGGAGTCCTCCCATGTGTTCCATCCTCGGCATCTTCGGCCTGCAGGCCGGCGACGATCTCCACGCCCTGCGCCGATCCGCGCTCGAACGCTCGCAGCGCCAGCGCCACCGCGGCCCGGACTGGAGCGGCGTGCACCAGGATCCAGGCGCCATCCTGGTCCACGAACGCCTGGCCATCGTCGATCCCGCCGGCGGTTCGCAGCCGTTGCGTTCGGGCGACGGTGAACTGGTGCTCGCGGTCAACGGCGAGATCTACAACCACCGCGACCTCGAGCAGCAGCTGGCCACGCCCTACGCGTTCCAGACCGGTTCGGACTGCGAGGTGATCAACGCGCTGTATCGCAGCGACGCGGACCCCGCGACGTGGCTGAACGCGCTCAACGGCATCTTCGCCTTCGCCCTGTGGGATCGCGCGCGGCAGCGTTACCTGATCGCCCGCGACCCGATCGGCGTGTGCCCGCTGCACTGGGGCCACGACGGCGACGGCCGGTTGTGGGTCGCCTCGGAGATGAAGGCGCTGGCCGATACCTGCACCGACGTCGCGCAGTTCCCGCCCGGTCATTACTTCGACAGCGAACGCGGCGAAGCCGTGCGCTACTACGCCCGGCCGTGGTGCGACCACGCCGCGACGCGCGAGGTGGAAGTCGCCAAGCAGGAACTGCGGGAAGCGTTCGAGTGCGCCGTGCATCGCCAGCTGATGTCGGACGTGCCCTACGGCGTGCTGCTGTCGGGCGGGCTGGATTCGTCGCTGGTCGCGGCGGTGGCCGCGCGCTATGCGCGGCGTCGGGTGGAAGAAGACGACCAGGCCGAGGCCTGGTGGCCGCGGTTGCACTCGTTCGCGATCGGCCTGGAAGGATCGCCCGATCTCGCCGCGGCGAAGGTCGCCGCCGAAGCACTCGGCACCGTGCACCACGGCTTCACTTACACCTTCGAGGAGGGCCTGGACGCGCTGCCCGACGTGATCCGCCACATCGAGACCTTTGATGTGACCACGATCCGTGCGTCCACGCCGATGTTCCTGCTGGCGCGACGGATCAAGGCGATGGGGGTGAAGATGGTGCTGTCGGGCGAGGGCGCCGACGAGGTGTTCGGCGGTTACCTGTATTTCCACAAGGCGCCGGACGCGCGCGAATTCCACGAAGAAACCATCCGCAAGCTCGACGCGCTGCACAACTACGACTGCCTGCGCGCGAACAAGTCGATGATGGCCTGGGGCGTGGAACCGCGCGTGCCGTTCCTCGACGTGGACTTCCTCGACGTGGCGATGCGCATGGACGCGAAATTCAAGATGGCGCGGCCGCGGGCAGGCGGCGGCAAGGCGATCGAAAAGGCGATCCTGCGCGAGGCGTTCGAGGACTACCTGCCCGAGTCGATCCTGTGGCGGCAGAAGGAGCAGTTCAGCGATGGCGTCGGTTACGGCTGGATCGACGGGCTGAAGGCGCACGCGCAGGCGCAGGTCAGCGACCGGGTATTTGCCGCCGCCGCCAGCCGCTTCCCGGTGAACCCGCCGCAGAGCAAGGAGGCCTACCTGTACCGCCACATCTTCGAGCAGTTCTTCCCGGGGGTGGCCTGCGCGCAGACGGTGCCGGGCGGCAAGTCGATCGCGTGTTCCTCGCCGGCGGCGATCGCCTGGGACGCGGCGTTCGCGACCCAGGCCGACCCCTCGGGCCGGGCCGTGGCCGGCGTGCACGAGGCGGCGCTGGCGTAGGACTTCGGCGCACAGCGAAGGACGGCCGTTTTCGGCCCGTTGCGGCGTTGGATATTTGCCATGGCCAGATCATTCCAGCCGCCGCGCGGGCCCGACCCTTCCGTGCCCGCATCCGTGCGCGTGCTGGAAGGGGTCGCGATTCCGGAACCGCCCACCCGGCCGGGGGAGATCGATGCCGTCGTCCTGCGCATGGCCGAGACGGTCTTCGGTTGCCGCAACGCACGGCTGGTGTGGGTCTCGGGCACCAACGCGGAAGGCCAGCTGCGCCGCCACCAATGGCCGACCACGCCGTTGACGCAGGAAGAAGCCCGGCTCATCGACGCAGCCCTGGCGCGTCGCGCCAGCGTCGCCGGCGGCGTGGTCGGCAATGGCTGGGTGCGCATGGCGCATTCGTTGGACTACGCCCGCGCCGTTTTCCTCGCCGACTGGCCGGAGGCATGCGCGCTGCCCGGCGGCACGCCGGCCGGTCTGGTCGATTTCCTCACCCTGTTGTCGGCGCGGATGCGCGCCGAGATCGAACTGGTGGCCGCGCACAACGCCACCGGCCGGATCGGCAAGGCCGCGCAGCTGCAGACCGCCCTGTATTCGATCGCCGACCTCGCCAGCAGCGAGCTCGACATGCGCGAGATGCTGCGCCGCACGCACGCCGTCGTGGCCGGGCTGATGTACGCCGAGAACTTCCTGATCGCGCTGCACGAACCGGAGCGCGACACGGTTCGGTTCGTCTACGACGCCGACGAGAACGGGACGAACGGGTTCACCGTCGGCGAGGAAGTGCCCGCTGCCCGGCTGCGCAACAGCCTGACCCTGGCGGTGATCCGCAGCGGCTTGCCGGCGATGGGGCCATCGCACCAGTTGCGCGAACAGTTCGGGCTCGAACCGGCGGGCGAGTTCGGCCCCGGCAGCGCGGACTGGCTGGGCGTGCCGATGGTGTCGGAAGGCGTCGTGCGCGGCGCGCTGGTGGTGCAGAGCTACAACCGCCGCGGTCGCTACACCGAGGCCGACCGCGCCCAGCTCGGCTTCGTCGCCCAGCACATCCTCATCGCCCTGCAGCGCAAACAGGTGCAGATGGAGCTGGAGCATCGCGTGGAGGACCGAACGCGGGCGTTGACCGAGGAAGTGCTCGAACGCCAGCGCGGGGAAAAACTGCAGTCCGCGCTGTACAGCATCGCCGACCTCGCCAGCAGCGACCTGGACATGGCCGAGATGTTGCGGCGCATCCACCTGGTGGTCGCCGAACTGATGTATGCGCGCAACCTCATCATCGCGCTGTACGACATCGAGCGCGAAACGCTGCGAGTGATCTACCACGCCGACGAGAAGGATCCGGGCATCATCGATACCGGAGTGGACATTCCCGAAGCGCAGATGCGCGACACCATGACGCTCGGCGTGATCCGCAGCGGCAGGGCGGTCATGGGGCCGCCGGTGCAGGTGGTCAGGCAGCTCGGCATTCCCGAGGGCGTGTATTTCGGCGCCATCGCCGAGGACGTGCTGGGCGTGCCGATGGTGTCGGAAGGCACGGTGCGCGGCGCGGTCCTCGTGCAGAGCTACGACGCCGCCGAACGCTACGGCGAGGAGGACCGGGCGCTGTTGGCCTACGTCGCCCAGCACATCCTGACCGCGCTCGACCGCAAGCAGGCGCAGGCGGAACTGGAAAACCGGGTGACGGACCGCACCCGCGAACTCGCCAAGGTCGTCGGCGCATTGCGCGAACAGATCGGCGAACGCGAGCGCGCCGAGCAGCAGTTGATGCACGAGACCATGCACGACTCGCTCACCGGACTGCCCAACCGTAGCTTCCTGTACGAAGCGCTGGAGCGGGCGATCGCGCGGATGCAGCGCAATCCCGACCATCGCTTCGCCGTGCTGTTCCTCGATCTCGACCGCTTCAAGGTCGTCAACGATAGCGTCGGCCACCTCGCCGGCGACGAGATGCTCAAGCAGGCCGGGGCACGGCTGGCCGGCTGCGTGCGCCCGTTCGACGTGGTCGCGCGCCTGGGCGGCGACGAGTTCGCGGTGCTACTGGAGGACGTCAACCTGCCCGAGGAAGCCTGCCACGTGGCGCAACGGGCGATCGAATCGCTCAGCGAGCCGATGCACATCAGCGGCAAGGAGTTGTTCACCTCGGCGAGCGTGGGCATCGCTTTGGGCCATTCGCGCTACCGGCGCGCCGAGGAGCTGCTGCGCGACGCCGACGTGGCGATGTACCGCGCGAAGGCACACGGGCGCCAGCGCTTCGAGATCTTCGACGAACGCCTGCATCGCGAGGCCCTACAGCTGCTGGAGTTGGAGAACGACCTGCGCCGGGCGATCCAGCGCTACGAATTCGAACCGCACTTCCAGCCGATCGTGCGCCTTTCGGATTTGCACGTGGTCGGCTACGAGGCGCTGCTGCGCTGGCGCCACCCCCAGCGTGGGCTCGTCCCGCCCGGCGAATTCCTCGAAGTCGCCGAGGAGAACGGCAGCGTCGAGCAGATCGACTGGCAACTGTTCGAACGCGCCTGCCGCGAGATCGGGCTGCTGGGCGAGGACAGCGGCTACGTGACGCTGAACGTGTCGCCGCGGCACTTCCGCTCACCGACGCTGGCCGAGCAGATGCTGGACCTGTTCGACACCTACCAGCTCTCGCACGACCGCATCCGCCTGGAAGTGACCGAAGGCGCGCTGCTCGACAATCCGGAGCAGGTGCGGGTGACGCTGGAGGCGCTGCGCAACTCCGGCATCGTGGCCGCGCTGGACGACTTCGGTACGGGGTATTCCTCGCTCAGCTACCTGCACCGGTTCCCGCTGCATTCGATCAAGATCGACCGGTCCTTCGTCAGCGCGCTGCAACGCGGCGAGCGCGGCGGCAGCGCGGCGGTGGTGCGCGCGGTGCTGGCGATGGCACGCACCCTGGGCATGGACGTGATCGCCGAAGGCGTGGAAACCGACGAGCAGCGCGACTACCTGCTCGAGATGGGCTGCGAGCTGGGGCAGGGCTTCCTGTTCTCGCGCGCGCGGCCGGCATCGGAGTGGGCCGCGCAGCTCCGGCACTGAGGGGTTACATCCGGATCAGTCGCGAACGCTGCGTCCGCAACGGATCACAAAGCGCATCAGCGGCGGATCAGCCGGTAGACCACGGTGTCCAGCGCCGTCACGCCGTCCGCGATGAAGGCCGGTTGCTGCGCCAGGATGTCGCGGCGCTCCAGCACCTCGACGTGCCAGTCGACCGCATACAGGTCGCGGACTTCCGCTTCGCCCACGCTGAAGGGCGGGCCCTGCTTCTCGCCCTGGGGATACTCGAGCGTGATCAGCAGGCTGCGGCAGCCCGGCGGGAGCAGGGAATACACCTCGTCCACGTAACGCCGGCGCAGTTCCGGCGGCAGCGCGATCAGCGCGGCGCGGTCGAACACGACGCTGCAGTCTTCCAGGGCGGCGGCATCCAGCGCGAACACGTCGCCCTGGATGATCTCGACGTTACCGGCGATGTAATGCGTGCCGTACTGCGATTCCCGCACTTCCGGGACGATGCCGTGTTCGCTGATGAACTGCTTGATCGCCAGCGGGGAGAGCTCCACCGCGAGCACGCGATAGCCCTGCGACGCGAACCAGACCATGTCCAGCGACTTGCCGGCCAGCGGCACGAACACCTTTGCCCCCGCCGGCATGCCGATCCCGGGCCAGTGCTTGAGCAGCAGCGGCGTCGGCTTGTCCTGGTGGAAGCCGATCTGGTTGTCGTGCCAGCGTTGGTGCCAGAAGTCGGGTTGCATGCAGTGATTTTCTGTTCCCGGGTAAGGCCGCAGCCCGCACCCGGGGATTGCGTGGAACCCGGGTGCACTTCGCTTACCCGGGCTACGAAGCACGCGCAGTCGCGAGGGCTCGCGACGCGCGCGCAGGCCGACTACTGGACGTCGAGCCCTTCCACCTTCTGCCACCCGCGCGGCAACAACCCGCCGCGCGTCGCCCGCGCACCGACGTATTCGTCGAGGTCCTTGAACGACAGCGACATCGTCCGCGCGCCCGACTTCACCACCAGGGTGCCGCCCTGCGGCACCACGGCCACGGCGACGACGCGCTCGGTGCCGAGCTTGGCCTTGGGGATGTCGATGATCTTGTTGCCCTTGCCCTTGTCGAGTTCCGGCAGCTCCGACACCGGGAACGCCAGCAGGTGGCCGACGTTGGTGACGGCGACGACGCGGTCGTGCTCGCCCGCGGCCTGAGCCGGTTGCAGCACCCTGGCGTTGGGAGTCAGCGACAGCATCGCCTTGCCGGCCTTGTTGCGGCCGGTGAGGTTCTCGAAGCGGGTGATGAAGCCGTAACCGTGCGAGGAGGCGAGGACGAACCTGGTGTCGTTGTCGCCCGTGGCCAGCGCCTGGAACGACGCGCCCGGTGCCGGCGAGAAGCGGCCGGTCAGGGGTTCGCCGTTGCCGCGCGCCGAGGGCAGCGTGTGCGCGACGGTCGAATACGCGCGGCCGGTGGAATCGAGGAACGCCACCTGCTGCGTGCTGCGGCCCTTCGCCGCGGCGAGCAGGCCGTCGCCGTCGCGGTAGCTGAGCGCGCCGGCGTCGACGTCGTGGCCCTTGGCCGCGCGCACCCAGCCCTTCTCGCTGATCACGATGGTCATCGGTTCGCTGGCGACCAGCTCGGTTTCCGACAGTGCCTGCGCGGCGCCGCGTGCCACCAGCGGGGAACGGCGGGCGTCGCCGAACTTCTTGGCGTCGGCGAGCAGTTCGTCCTTGATCAGCTTCTTCAGCTTGGCCTTGCTGTCGAGCGTGGCGATCAGGCGGTCGCGTTCGCTTTCCAGGTCGGCCTGTTCGCCGCGGATCTTCATTTCCTCCAGGCGCGCCAGCTGGCGCAGCTTGGTCTCGAGGATGTAGTCGGTCTGCTCCTCGCTCAGGTCGAAGCGCTGCATCAGCACCGGGCGCGGTTCGTCCTCGCTGCGGATGATGCGGATCACTTCATCCAGGTTGAGGAACGCGACCAGCAAGCCATCCAACAGGTGCAGGCGACGCTCGACCTTGTCGAGGCGGTGCTTGAGGCGGCGCGTCACCGTGTCGGTGCGGAAGTTCAGCCATTCGCCGAGGAAGGCCTTCAGTCCCTTCACCTGCGGGCGGCCGTCCAGGCCGATCACGTTGAAGTTGACGCGGAAGCTCTTCTCCAGGTCGGTGGTTGCGAACAGGTGGCCCATCAGCTGTTCGACATCGACGCGGTTGGAACGCGGCACCAGCACGATGCGGGTCGGGTTGGCGTGGTCGGATTCGTCGCGGATGTCTTCCAGCCACGGCAGCTTCTTGGCGCGCATCTGCGCGGCGATCTGTTCGATCACCTTGCTCGGCGAGGCCTGGTAGGGCAGCGCGGTGATGACGATGTTGGCGCCGTCCTTCTCGAACACGGCGCGCGCGCGCACGCTGCCTAGGCCGGTTTCGTACATCGAGATCAGGTCCGCGCGCGGCGTGATGATCTCGGCGGTGGTCGGGTAGTCCGGGCCGAGGATGTGCTCGCACAGGTCGCGCGTGGTCGCGTCCGGATCGTCGAGCAGGCGCACGCAGGCGCTGACGACTTCGTTGAGGTTGTGCGGCGGCACGTCGGTGGCCATGCCGACCGCGATGCCGGTGGTTCCGTTGAGCAGCAGGTGCGGCAGGCGCGCCGGCATCCACGTCGGTTCTTCCAGAGTGCCGTCGAAATTTGGATCCCAGTCGACCGTGCCCTGGCCGAGTTCGCCCAGCAGCACCTCGGCGATCGGGGTCAGCTTGGATTCGGTGTAGCGCATCGCCGCGAACGACTTGGGGTCGTCCGACGAACCGAAGTTGCCCTGGCCCTCGATCAGCGGATAGCGGTACGAGAACGGCTGCGCCATCAGCACCATCGCCTCGTAGCAGGCGCTGTCGCCGTGCGGGTGGTACTTGCCGATCACGTCGCCGACGGTTCGCGCTGACTTCTTCGGCTTGGCCCCCGCGTTGAGGCCGAGCTCGCTCATCGAATAGATGATGCGGCGCTGCACCGGCTTGAGCCCGTCGCCGAGGAAGGGCAGGGCGCGGTCGAGCACCACGTACATCGAATAGTCGAGGTAGGCGCGCTCGGCGTACTCGCGCAGGGGAATCTGTTCGAAGCCGTGGAAGACCGGTCGGACGGTATCGCTCATGGAGGGGGCGAGGCCTTAAGGAGGTAGATCGTTGGGAGGTAAAGCGTGAAGCCGGATTCTACCGGCGGGCGTGAGCGCGTCACGCACGCCGTGCGCGTTCAGCGATGCAGGTCGCCGGCGGCTTCGGGCTGGTAGCCGATGGCGAGCACGCGCAGGTCGACGCTGCCGCCGGGCGCGGGCCAACGGATCGCCTGGCCGACGCGCAGGCCGAGCAGCGCGCTGCCGACGGGGGCGAGGATGGAAACCCGGTCGCTGCGGCCATCGACGCCATTCGGATAGACCAGGGTGACCTCGCGTTCGCTGCCGTCGTGCAGGGCCAGGCGGACGGTGGAATTCATGGTGATGACGTCCGGCGGCATCTGCGCCGGTTCGACGATCTCCGCGCGGTCGAGTTCGGCGCGCAGGGCGGAAGTGTCGAGGTGCTGGAACGCGGGCGAATCGAGCAATGCCTCGATGCGTTCACTGTCGAGGCGGGAGACGAACAGGGCGGGGAGGATGGGTTCGTCGAGGCGTTGTGCGTGCATGGCCAGACTCCAGAAAGCAGTACGGGCGACGCACCGGTGCGCCGCCCGCGGTTGGGGATGTGGAGGGACCATAGCCCCGAAGCCCGCGGGGCGACAACCGTCCGGCCGCGCGCCGCCAGACCGGGAAAAGAAAAAGCCCCGCATCGCTGCGGGGCTTTTGCTTGAACTCGTTGGTGCCCAGGAGAGGACTCGAACCTCCACGGTTTTACCCGCTAGTACCTGAAACTAGTGCGTCTACCAATTCCGCCACCTGGGCTTCGCTTCCGGCGTGAGCCGCTGCGAGGCCGCGTATGTTGCGTTGCGGCGGCGCGCTTGTCAACGATTCGTGATGCAACTTTTTCAACGGGCCGCTGCCGGCCGCGATCCGGTTCATCCCGACGGCCCCCGCCATGGCGATGTGCGACCATGCCGCGATGAAAAAGAAGACCACGGGTGGTCGCAAAACCACGGGCCAGGGCAGCGGCCACAACGCAGGTCCCGGTCGATCGGGTAGCGCGGCCAAGTCCGCGGGAAGCACCGCGAAGAAGGGCGCGGGCCGCGCCAAGGGCGCCGCGTCGCGGCCGGGATGGATGCCGGAACCGCCGCCGAGCGGGTTCAAGCCGCGGAACGCATCACGGCCCTCGCCCCGAGGCGGAGCCCCGAGCGCGGGCGGCCATCCCGGTGCGGCCCACCACGATCCCCACGCCGAGCGCGAAGCCAGCCGCTACGACCAGCCCATCGCCAGTCGCGAGCTGATCCTGCGCCTGCTCGGCGACGGCCCGCTTTCGGCCGATGCGCTGGCGCAGCGTCTGGACCTGGCCGCGCCGGATCGTTTCGAGGCGCTCAACAAGCGCCTGGCGGCGATGCTCCGCGACGGCCAATTGCTGTTGAACCGGCGCGGCGAATTCGCCCCGACCGAACGCCTGGACCTGATCGCCGGCACCGTCATCGCCAATCCGGACGGATTCGGTTTCCTGCGCCCCGAAGCGGGCAAGAGCGGCGACGACCTGTTCCTCCCGCCGGCGGAGATGCGCAAGGCCATGCACGGCGACCGTGTGCTCGCCAGCGTGACCGGCGTGGACCGGCGCGGTCGCCGCGAAGGCGCGATCGTCGAAGTGCTGGAACGGCGCCTCAACCGCCTGATCGGCCGCTTCGAAACCGAATCCGGCATCAGCTACGTCGTGCCCGACGACCGCCGCATCCAGCGCAACCTGCAGATCCCTCCCGATGCGCGCGGCGATGCGAAGCACGGCCAGCTGGTGGTGGCCGAGATCACCCAGGCGCCGGATTCGTGGCGCCCGCCGATCGGCCGCGTGCTCACCGTGCTGGGCGAGCGACTGACCGCTTCGCTGGCGGTGCAGGCGGCGATCCACGGCCATGACCTGCCGCACGAATTCCCGCAGGAGGTGCTGTCCGAAGCCGCGGCGGTGCCGCTCACCGTCGACGCGGCGACCGCCGCGTCGCGGGTCGACCTGCGCCGGTTGCCGCTGGTCACCATCGACGGCGAGGACGCCAAGGACTTCGACGACGCCGTGTATTGCGAACCCAACCGCGACGGCTTCCGCCTCGTGGTCGCGATCGCCGACGTCTCGAACTACGTGCGCCCCGGCACCCCGCTGGACGACGAAGCGCAGAAACGCGCGACGTCGGTGTATTTCCCGGGCTTCGTCGTGCCGATGCTGCCGGAGACCCTGTCCAACGGCATCTGCTCGCTGATGCCGAAGGTCGACCGCCTGTGCTTCGTCTGCGACATGCAGGTGAACCGCGACGGCGAGGTCACGCAATCGAAGTTCTACGAAGCGGTGATGCATTCGCACGCGCGGCTGACCTACACGCTGGTGTGGAACGCCGTCGGCGACGTGCCGGACGAGGCCAGGGCCGACGCGCAGGCGCAGATCGGCTCGCTGCTGCCGAACATCGAACACCTGCACCAGCTGTTCCGCGTCCTGGCCAAGGCACGCGAACGCCGCGGCGCGATCGAGTTCGAATCCAGCGAAGTGCGATTCGTCCTCGGCCCGCAGGGCGAGGTCGTGCAGGCGGGCATGCTGCAGCGGAACGATGCGCACAAGCTGATCGAGGAATGCATGATCGCGGCCAACGTCGAAGCCGCGAAGTTCCTGCTGGCGCGCCACGTGCCGGCGCCGTACCGCATCCACGAGCGGCCGCCGGAAGCGAAATACGCCGACCTGCTCGAGTTCCTCAAGGAATTCGCGTTGCGCATGCCGCCGTGGGCCAAGGTGCAGCCGCGCGACTTCACCGCGCTGCTGAAGAAGATCCGCGAGCGCCCCGATGCCGCCCTGCTGGAATCGGTGCTGCTGCGCAGCCAGTCGCTGGCGGTGTACTCGCCGGACAACGTGGGCCATTTCGGCCTGGCGCTGGAGGCGTATGCGCACTTCACCTCGCCGATCCGCCGCTATCCCGACCTGCTGGTGCACCGGGCGATCAAGCACGCGCTGAGCGGTGCGCGCGTCGAGCAGTTCAAATACCCGCCCAGCGCGATGGCCGCGCTGGCGCTGCAATGTTCGGAGCGCGAGCGCCGCGCCGACGAGGCCGAGCGCGAAGTCGACGAGCGCTTCCGCGCCGCGTGGATGGAGCAGCACGTGGGCGGGCAGTTCTCCGGCGTGATCAGCGGCGTCACCAGCTTCGGGCTGTTCATCGAACTGGACGACTCCAAGGTCAACGGCCTGGTCCACGTTACCCAGCTGCCCAGCGACTTCTATCACTTCGATCCGATCCGCAAGACCCTGGCGGGCGAGCGCACCGGGCGCGAATTCCGCCTCGGCGACCGCGTCGACATCATCGTGCTCAAGGCCAGCGTCGAGGACCGGAAGATCGATTTCCGCCTGGTCGAGGAGCGTGGGGCGAAGCCGCTGCCGCCGCGGGGAAAGCCGGCGAAGCGGGTCAAGCAGAAGTACTGAGATAATGGGCAGGCGTTGCGTGGGGCGGGCCGTGGCCCGCCTTGCGCGGCATGTCTCATAAACGGCGGGCCAGGGCCCGCCCTACGGAACCAACATGAGCACCAAACAATGGATCGCCGGCATCAACGCGGTGTCGGCCGCCGTCGAGCATGACGCCGACAACGTACGCGAAGTCCTGATCGAGGCCGGCGCCAAGAACCCGCGCCTGGTCGAGATCGAGGCGCAGGCGCGCCGCAAGGACATCGACGTGCGTCGCGTCGCCACCCAGGCGCTGGACGGCGTCGTCGGCAATCTGCGCCACCAGGGCGTGGTCGCGCGTTATGCCGCGGCCAAGACCTACAGCGAGAACGACCTGCAGGGCCTGGTCGAGGCCGCCGCGGGCAAGGCGCTGGTGCTGGTGCTCGATGGCGTGCAGGACCCGCACAACCTCGGTGCCTGCCTGCGCAGCGCGGCGGCGGCGGGCGCGACCGCGGTGATCTTCCCGAAGGACAAGGCGGTGCAGGTCAACGCGACCGTGCGCAAGACCTCGGCCGGCGCGGCGGACAGCATCCCGGTGATTCCCGCGACCAACCTCTCGCGCACCCTGCGCGACCTGCAGCAGATGGGCGTGTGGATCTACGGCCTCGCCGGCGAAGCCGAGACCTCGTTCTGGTCGCTCGACCTGCGCGGCAACGTCGCGCTGGTGCTCGGCGGCGAATCCGACGGCCTGCGCCGGCTCACGCGCGAGAACTGCGACCAGCTGGTGAAGATCCCGATGCCGGGCGGCAGCGATGTCGAAAGCCTCAATGTCTCGGTGGCGTCGGGCGTGACCTTGTTCGAAGCGGTGCGGCAGCGCGGCTGACCATCTGCCTTGGACGCTATTAAGCAAACCACCGTGTAAGCAAACCACCGTGGTTTGCCATTCCGGGCCGCCCGCGCGGCATCATTGGATCGGCCCGTGAATTGAGTCGCGGGCGGGAAGCGGGACGACCCGCCTCTCCATCATCATCCGGGGACGGCCCCACGTGATTGGAGACACGACATGCCCTGGATCATCCTCGTCCTCGCCGGACTGCTCGAAGTCGGCTGGGCCATCGGCCTGAAATACACCGAGGGCTTCACCCGCCTGTGGCCGTCGATCGGCACGGTCGCCGCGATGGTGATCAGCCTGGGGCTGCTCGGCATCGCGATGAAGTCGCTGCCGGTGGGGACGGCTTACGCGGTGTGGGTTGGCGTCGGTGCCGTCGGCACGGTGATCCTCGGCATCGTCCTGTTCGACGAGCCGTTGAATGCGTTGCGGGTCGGCAGCGTGGTCCTGATCGTGGCCGGGCTGGTCGGGTTGAAGCTGGCGTCGCCGTAGGGACCGTCCAATCGCGCGCGCTGCCTCTTACTTCTCCCCGCGCAGCGGGGAGAAGATGCCCGCAGGGCAGATGAGGGGAGCTCTTGCTGTGCGGGCTCAGACCGCGTGCGAATCGACTTCGTCGGCCGCATCCGGGGGCGGCGACGCCGGCATCTTCAGCATCGGCAAACCGTTGACGATCCGGCAGAACAACTGCGCCGTGCGCTCGGTGTCGTACACCGCCGAGTGCGCGTCCTCGTTGCGCCATTCCAGGCCCGCGGCCTGCACCGCGCGCGACAGCACCGTCTGCCCGTAGGCCACGCCGGCCAGCGACACCGTGTCGAACACGCTGAAAGGGTGGAACGGGCTGCGCTTGTGGCCGACGCGGGCGATCGCCGCGTTGAGGAAGTTGAGGTCGAAGTGCGCGTTGTGCCCGACCAGGATCGCGCGCTGGCAGCCGTGCCGGCGCATCGCCTCGCGCACCGGCGCGAACACGAGGTCGAGCGCGGCGCGTTCTGGCTTGGCGTCGCGGAACGGGTGGTCGAGGATGATGCCGGTGACTGCCAGCGACTTCGGGTCGATGTCGGTGCCGGCGGCCGGTACGACGTGGCTGCTGGTGACGGGGCCGACGAACAACTGCCCGGCGTCGTCGATGTCGATCGGTGCGACCGCGATCTCGAGCAGGGCGTGGCGGTTCCAGTCGAAGCCGCCGGTTTCCACGTCCACCACCACGGGCAGGAAGCCGCGAAAGCGGCTGGCGAGCGGGGATACGGGCTTTTTCGCGGTGTCCTGCATGCGGCCAGTCTAGCCGCACCGGCGGCCGTCACGAAGCCGCGCGGGTGTTTGCGTTACGCGTTGACCGCGTCAAGCCGCGTGCCGAGCAGCGTGCCGTTGTCGCGCATCTGCTCCAGCAACGCCCCGCCCTGGGCCAGGAACGCCGCATCGGCCGCGACACCGGCTTCCTGTGCGAGCGCGACCAGCTGCTCGCGCCCACTCAGCCGCGGCGCCTCGTCGAGGCGCACCAGCAGGCGGAAGGCCAGCGGGCTCAGCTGCGAGAAACGCACGTTGCCGTCGGTTTCGCGGCGCAGCAGCAGGAAGGTCGGGGCGGGGGGCGCTTCGTCCGGCTGGAATTCCGGCCCGAGCCGATGCACCGGCCAGGCATAGGCGAGCGGCCACGCCAGCGGCGAAACGACGGGGGCGCCTTCGAGCAGGTCGCCGTGCGGATCGTGCGCGACGTCCTCGACGCGCGCTTCGGCGATCTGCAGCGCCAGCTCCACCCACTCGTAGTGGGCCAGTTCGCGCAGGAACGGCGGCTCCAGTTGCGGCAGCGATTCGAGGTAGCGCAGCCACTCGCGCGCGATCTCCGGGAACAGCGGCGTCTGCGCGCGGTGGTCGCGATAGAAGTCGCGCACCATCGCCTTCCAGCGCGCCTCGCCCAGCAGCCGGCGCATGACCGGGAAGTTGCCGGCGAGCAGGCTGTCGATGTTGTTGAACAGCAGGTCGCGGTAGATCGCCAGGCGCCGGTCCTCGATGCCGCTGGGCGCCGCGACGTGGCGCGGATCGCGCAGGTGACGGGTGAGCTCGAGCTGTTGCTCGCGCAGGCGCGCGGGCGCCGGGCGCAGGTCAGGCGCCGGCATGGCGCGCCTGCAGCGGGGCATGCGCGCGATCGCGCATCACCGAACGGATGGTGTCGAGTTCGCCGACCAGTTCCGCGTACGGCGGAATGTTGAAGTCGCGTTCCAGCAGCGTGGGGCGCGCACCGAAGCGCGCGTAGGCGGCGCCCAGCAGCTGCCACACCGCGTCCTTGACCGGCGCGCCGTGGGTGTCGACCTTGAGGTCGTCGGCTTCGTCGTAATGGCCGGCGACGTGGATGTAGGCCACGCGTTCGCCCGGCAGCTGCGACAGGAATTCATGGGCGTCGTAGCGATGGTTGATCGCGTTGACATAGATGTTGTTGACGTCCAGCAGCAGGTCGCAGTCGGCTTCGGCCAGCACCGCGTTGATGAAGTCGATCTCGCGCATGCCCTGGTGCGGCGCGGCGTAGTAGGAGACGTTCTCCACCGCGATGCGGCGGCCGACGAGGTCCTGCGTCTGGCGGATGCGCGCGGCGACGTGGTGCACCGCTTCCTCGGTGAACGGGATCGGCAGCAGGTCGTAGAGCTGGCCGTCGTCGGCGCAGTAGCTCAGGTGTTCGCTGTACAGCGCCACGCGGTGGCGATCGAGGAAGCGTCGCACGCGGCCGAGAAAGGTCTCGTCGAGCGGCGCGAACCCGCCCAGTGACAGCGACAGGCCATGGCAGACCAGCGGGTGGCGCGATGCGAGCGCATCGAGCGCATCGCCGAACCGGCCGCCGACGCCGATCCAGTTTTCCGGTGCGCATTCGAGGAAGTCGAAGTCGCCCGGCGCCGCCGACTGCAAGGCGTCGAGCAGCGATCGGCGCAGGCCGAGGCCGGTGCTTCGAGGCGTCAGGGAGTGCATGGGCGCGGTCCGACGGGAGGGACGTCGGTCCCTCCCGTCGTGGTCAGGTCAGGCCATGCCGCCGCACTTGCCTTCGCCGCACTTGCCTTCCATGTCGGCCTTCTTGTCTTCCTTCTTGTCGCCGCCGCACTTGCCTTCACCGCACTTGCCTTCCTTGTGCGCCTTCATCTCGTCGGCGCTGATGAAGCCGTCGTTGTTGGCATCGTGCGCGGCGAACTTGCTGCTGTCGCCGTCGTGCGCGGCGGCGAACTCGGCGGACGAGATCTTGCCGTCCTTGTCGGCGTCCATCTTGTCCATGCCGCACTTGCCTTCGCCACACTTGCCTTCACCGCACTTGCCCTCGGCGTGCTTGCCGGCGCCGCACTTGCCCTCGGCCTGCTTGTCGGCGCCGCACTTGCCTTCGGCCTGCTTGTCGGCACCGCACTTGGCTTCGGTGGCCTTCTTGTCGGCGGCCTTGGCCTCGCCGGACGCCTGCGTGGCGCTGACCATGTAACCGCTGGCGAGGTCGGTCATGGCGAAGGCGGAACCGGACAACGCGAGCCCGCCGACGAGGGCGGCGCCAACGGCGAGGGCGAGCGGTTTGTTGGTCTGCTTGGTGGACATGGTGCGCTCCTGGTTGCTGGTGTTCGGGCAATGCCCGCGGGTCGAGGCCGGCCGAGTATGTACGGAACGGCAGTGAAAATGGATGCAGTGCGGCTTCAGGAATCGAGGTACTCGCGCGCCAGGACCCGGGCGCGATGCAGTCGCGATTTGACCGCCTCGCGGGTCAGGCGCAGCTGCTGCGCCATCTCCTCGATGGTCAGGCCCTCCAGGTCGCGCAGGAGGACGACTTCGCGGTAATGGGCCGGCAGCGATTCCAGCGCCGCGGCCACGTCCTGGCGCCATTCGGCCGGTTCGGGATAGACGATGGGCAGCAGGCTTTCCGGGATCTCCTGGCCGGTGAGCAGCTTGCGCCCGCGCTTGAGGCGGTTGCATTCGCGCTTGACGATGCGGAACAGCCACGAGGTGAAGCATTCGAGTTGGCGCAGGTCGCCGAGCTTGCGCGAGATCAGCAGCAGGCTCTCCTGCACCGCGTCCTCGATGTCGTTGACGATGCAGTGGAACTCGGCGTAGCGGCGCAGGTCCTGGCGCGAGCGCGTGAGCACGCGCTCCAGCGCCGGGCGATCGCCCAGGCGGGCGGCTTCGAGGTCGCCATTGGCCAGCACCAGTTCCACGTCGGTTCGTCGTCCCTAGGGGTGGGGAGGATGCGCGCCGAAAGGGGCGCGCGCATATCCCAAGAGTGGGGGACGGCGGGAAAAGGTGCGCGTGAAGGCGGCATTCACGCCAACATTCAGCAGATGTTTAGCCCGCGGCGGCGGGCAGGGCGCCCGCGCCCGGAGTTTCCGGGCGCGGAGGCGGCGGCGTCAGGCGCCGGTGCTGATCGAATCGTCGCGCTTCTCGCGTGGCGGCAGGGGCTCTTCGCCCTTGACCAGGAACCACACGTTCTCGGCGATGTTGGTGGCGTGGTCGCCGACGCGTTCCATGTTCTTGGCCATGAACAGCAGGTGCGTGCAGCCGGTGATGCTGCGCGCGTCCTCCATCATGTAGGTCAGCAGTTCGCGGAACAGGCCGGTGTAGGCGACGTCGATCTCGGCATCGCGGGCGCGCACGCGCTGGGCGGCCTCGACGTTGCTGTCGCGGTAGGCGGCCAGCGCGTCGCGGACCTGCTGCACGGCGAGCAGGCCCAGTGCGTGCAGGCCGGCGATGTGCGGCAACGGCGGCGCGAGGTTGAGCGCGCGCGAGCGCTTGGCGACGTTGGCGGCGAGGTCGCCGATGCGCTCGATGTCGGCGGCAATGCGGATCGCGGCGAGGATCTCGCGCAGGTCGCGTGCCATCGGCCCGCGCAGCGCGAGCTTCATCACGTCATGGCTGACCTCGTGCTCGAGCGCGTCGATCGCCTCGTCGTTGGCGATGATGCGTTCGGCGGCCTTGTCGTCGCGGCGCTGGACCACGTCGAGCGCGGCTTCCAGCTGCGCGGCGGCCATCTCGCCCATGCGCAGGGTTTCGTCGAGCAGGCGCTTCTGCTCGTCGTCGTAGCTCTTCACGATGTGGTCGTGCATGTTGGTCATACCTGTTGTCGTGTTTCGGGTTCCCTGCGCGAGTCTTGCTGCCGTCCTTGGCGAAACTCTGTCACCTTCGGAGGAGTCCGGCCCGGCCATCCATGGCCGGGCGTTCGGGATCGCAGCCGATGCCGATAGGGCATCGGCTGGGCGCGATCCCTCACCCTCACCCAAACCGGCCGGTGATGTAGTCCTCGGTCTGCTGCTTCGACGGGTTCGAGAAGATCGTCTCGGTCGGGCCGTGCTCGACCAGGTCGCCCAGGTACATGAAGGCGGTGTAGTCGGACACGCGCGCGGCCTGCTGCATGTTGTGGGTCACGATCGCGATCGTGTAGTCCTTCTTCAGCTCTTCGACCAGCTGTTCGATGCGGCTGGTGGAGATCGGGTCCAGCGCCGAGGTCGGCTCGTCGAGCAGCAGCACGTCCGGCTTCAGCGCGACGGCGCGCGCGATGCACAGGCGCTGCTGCTGGCCGCCGGACAGGCCCAGCGCGCTCTGGCCGAGCTTGTCCTTCACCTCGTCCCACAGCGCACCCTGGCGCAGCGCGCTCTCCACGCGGTCGTTCATGTCCGACTTCGACAGCTTCTCGTGGTGGCGGATGCCGTAGGCGACGTTCTCGAAGATGGTCATCGGGAACGGCACCGGCTTCTGGAACACCATGCCGACCTTGCTGCGCAGGCGGTTCATCGGGTACTTCGGGTCGAGGATGTTCTCGCCGTCCAGCAGCACCTCGCCGTGGGCGTTGAGCTTCGGGTACAGCGCGTAGATGCGGTTGAAGACGCGCAGCAGCGTCGACTTGCCGCAACCGGAGGGGCCGATCAGCGCGGTGACGCGCTTTTCCGGGATCTCCAGGTTGATCGACTTCAGCGCGTGGAACTTGTCGTAGTAGAAGTCCAGGCCACGCGCGGCGAGCTTCACCGGCTGCACGGTGGCCGATGCCGCCGCGGCGCTGCGGTCGGGCGTGACTACGTTGAGGCGGGCATCGTTCATGGCGGCGGTGTGTCGGAAGGAAGTGGGGGTGGGCGCTTGCGGGAATCCGTCCATGGCGTCCTCGTTGGCGTGCGGCTCGGTCATGGGCGGGCTGTTCATGGGGGAACTAGTCATTGGCGATCTTGTTGCGCAGCAGGAAGGTGCGCGCGAACAGGCTGACGGCGAGCACGAACAGGGTGAGGACGAGCGCACCGGCCCAGGCGATGGCTTCCCAGTTGGCGAAGCCGCTGCCGGCGAACTTGTACATGACCAGCGGGACCGCGGCCATCGCGCCGCCGAGATCGGTGCTCCAGAACTCGTTGCCGAACGCGGTGAACAGCAGCGGCGCGGTTTCGCCGGAGATGCGCGCCAGCGCGAGCAGGATGCCGGTGACGATGCCGGCCGAGGCGCTGCGGTACAGCACCTGCACGGTCACCTTCCACTGCGGCACGCCCAGCGACAGCGCGGCCTCGCGCATCTGCGCCGGCACCAGGCGCAGCATCTCGTCGGTGGTGCGCACGACCACGGGCAGGACGATGAAGGCCAGCGCCAGTGCGCCGGCGATCGCGGAGAACTTGCCGCCGGTGTTCATCACGAACACCGCGTAGACGAACAGGCCGAGCACGATCGACGGCGCCGACAGCAGGATGTCGTTGACGAAGCGCACCGCCGTGCCGAGCTTGCGGTTGTTGCCGTATTCGGCGAGCCAGGTGCCGGCGGCGATGCCCAGCGGCGTGCCGATCGCGATGCCCAGCGCGCACATCACCATGCTGCCGAAGAAGGCGTTCTTCAGGCCGCCTTCTTCCAGCGGCGGCGGCTGGTTCTGGGTGAACAGCGCCCAGTTCACCCCACCCAGGCCCTTGGACAGCAGGGTCCACAGGATCCAGCCGAGGAAGCACAGGCCGAACAGCGCGGCGACGGATGCCAGGGCGATGGCCATCGCATTGACGATGCGCCGGCGCAGGTAGAGCCGGTCGGCGGCGGACGCGGTGGCGGGGTTGGTGTTCGCGGCGGACATCAGTTGCCCTCCTTGCGGGACAGCTGCAGCAGCATCAGGCGGGCGATGGCGAGCACGACGAAGGTGACGATGAAGAGGACGAAGCCGAGCAGCAGCAGCGCGGAGCGGTAGGTTTCCGTCGCCTCGCCGAAGTCGTTGGCGATCAGCGCGGCGATGGTGGTGCTCGGTTCGAGCAGCGAGGCGGTGAAGCCGACGCTGTTGCCGATCACGAAGGCCACGGCCATGGTCTCGCCCAGCGCGCGGCCCAGGCCGAGGAACACGCCGCCGATCACCGCGGAGCGGGTGTAGGGCAGGACGATGTCCCAGCTCACTTCCCACTTGGTCGAACCCAGCGCGTAGGCCGATTCCTTCAGCCGCGTCGGCACGGTGAGGAAGACCTCGCGCATCACCGAGGAAATGAACGGGATCACCATGATCGACAGCACGATGCCCGAGGTGAGCATGCCGGCGCCGATCGGCGGGCCCTGGAACAGCCGCCCGATCACCGGCAGCGGACCGACGTGCTCGTCGAGCCAAGGCACGATGGTTTCGCGCATCACCGGCATCAGCACGAAGAAGCCCCACATGCCGTAGATGATCGAGGGCACGCCGGCGAGCAGCTCGATCGCCGAGCTGACCGGGCCGCGCAGCCAGCGCGGTGCGACTTCGGTGAGGAAGAAGGCGATGCCGAAGCTCACCGGCACCGCGATCACCATCGCGATGATCGCGGTGACGACGGTGCCGTAGATCGGCACCAGCGCACCGTACTTGTCCTCGACCGGGTTCCAGTCGCTGGAGAAGAAGAAGCTCAACCCCTGTACCTGCAACGCCTGGCGGCCGCCCCATAGCATCGACAGCGCGGCGCCGGCGAGCGCGACCAGCACGAACAGCGCGGTGCCGGTCAGCACCCAGCGGAACAGCTTGTCGTTGCGTGCGTCCTTGACGTCGCGGCTGCTGCTGGTGGTAACGGGGAGGGTGGTGGCGTTCATTCGGATCCGCGGCTGGAGGGCGTCGTTGCTTGCGTGCGGCAGGCGGTTGTCAGTGCTTGAATTCGGCGGCCCAGTACTGCTCGACCTGCGCGACCAGCTCCGCGGGCAGCGGCACGTAGTCGAGCGACTGCGCCTGCGCCTGGCCGTTCTCGAACGCCCACTTGAAGAAGGCGCGGGCGTCGGCGCTGCGCGCGGCGTCGCGCGGCTGCTTGTACATCAGGATGAAATTGGTCGCGGTGATCGGCCACGCCTGCTCGCCCGGTGCATTGGTCATGACCAGGTGGAAGTCCTTCGCGCTCTTCCAGTCGGCGCTCGCGGCGGCCGCGGAGAAGCTCGCCGCCGACGGCTGCACGAACTGGCCCGCCGCGTTCTGCAGCGCGGTGTAGCTCATCTTGTTCTGCAGCGCGTAGGCGAGTTCGACGTAGCCGATCGAGCCCTGGATCTGCTGCACGTAGGCGGCGACGCCTTCGTTGCCCTTGCCGCCGATGCCGGCCGGCCAGTTCACCGTGGTGCCTTCGCCGGCCTTGGCCTGCCACTCGGGGCTGACCTTCGACAGGTAGTTGGTGAGGTTGAAGGTGGTGCCCGAACCGTCCGAGCGGCGCACGACGCTGATCTTGGTCGCCGGCAGCGCCACGCCCGGGTTGACCGCGCCGATCGCGGCGTCGTTCCACATCGTGACCTTGCCCAGGTAGATGTCGGCGAGCAGCGGACCGGTGAGGCGCAGCTTGCCGGCGTCGATGCCGGCGATGTTCACCACCGGCACCACGCCGCCGATGGCGGAGGGGAACTGGCCGAGGCCGGCGGCCGCGAGTTCCTCCGGCGGCAGCGGCTTGTCGGTGGAGCCGAAATCGACCGTGCCGGCCTTGATCTGCGCGATGCCGCCGCCGGAGCCGATCGACTGGTAATTGACCTTGGCGCCGGTGGCCTTGTGGTAGTCGGCCGACCACTTCGACAGCAGCGGGTAGACGAAGCTCGCCCCCGCACCGGTGATGACCGCGGCGGCGTCCCCGCCCGGGGCCTGCGCGTCCTTGCCGGCGGCGGGGGCCGACCCTTGCTGGCACGCGACCAGGGCGAGGGCGGCGGCGAGGCCGAGGAGGGCGATGCGGGCGGGGGATTTCATGGCGCGACTCCGTGGGGCTGGCCCGGGCCAGCTGGCGTCGCTATGAAATGATGTTTTTGTTACAGGGGAATGACATGTGGCTGTAACGCCAGTGTCATCGGGGGTTGCGCCGCCTGGGCCGGGGGCGTGGGCGGGCTGAATCCGGCCGCGCACGGGCGAAAACCGGTCGCGGGCGAGTGCGAGTCCGCTCGCGCACGGGCAGGAACCGGTCGCGAACGAGTGGAATCCGGCCGCGCACGGGCGAAAACCGGTCGCGGGCGAGTGCGAATCCGCTCGCACGCGGGCAGGAACCGGTCGCGAGCGAGCGGAAATCGCCCGCGCACCGCCGAAAACCGGTCGCTCGCGAGCGTGAATCCGCTCGCGCGCGGGCAAAAACCGCTCGCCGGAGGCCGGAATCCGCTCGCGCCCGCGCGGCACCGGCCCGGCCCAAGGCACCCCGCTCCCCGCAGCGGCGCGCCCAACAAAAAAGGCGGGCCCGAGGGCCCGCCTTTCCTGCACACGGATCCTTGCGGATCAGAACTTCATGTTCTGCGCCCAGTAGGCCTGGACCTGCTTCACCAGCGAATCCGGCAGCGGCACGTAGTCCAGCGCCTTGGCCTGGCTGTCGCCGTTGGCGTAGGCCCAGGTGAAGAACTCCTTGGCGTTCTGCGCGCCGGCGGCGTTCTTCGGCTGCTTGTACATCAGGATGAAGTTGGTGGCGGTGATCGGCCACGACTTCTCGCCCGGGGCGTTGGTCATGACCAGGTAGAAGTCCTTGGCGTTCGCCCAGTCGGCGTTCGCGGCGGCGGCCTGGAAGGTGTCGTCCGACGGCAGCACGTAGTTGCCGGCGGCGTTCTTCAGGCGCGAATAGGCCATCTTGTTCTGCAGCGCGTACGACAGCTCGACGTAGCCGATGCCGCCCTTGATCTGCTTCACGTAGGCGGCAACGCCTTCGTTGCCCTTGCCGCCGATGCCGGTCGGCCACTTCACCGCGGTGCCTTCACCGACGCTGCTCTTCCACTCCGGGCTGACCTTGGACAGGTAGTTGACGAAGTTGAAGGTGGTGCCCGAACCGTCCGAACGGTGCACGACGGTGATCTTGGCATCGGGCAGCTGCACGCCGCTGTTGAGCGCGACGAGCGCCGGGTCGTTCCACTTGGTGACCTTGCCGAGGAAGATGTTGGCGAGGGTCTCGCCATCGAGCTTCAGCGCGCCCGAGGCGACGCCCGGCACGTTGATCACCGGCACCACGCCGCCGATCACCGACGGGAACTGGGCGAGGCCGAACTTGGCCAGCTCTTCCGGCTTCAGCGGGGCGTCGGACGAACCGAAGTCCACCGTCGCCGCCTTGATCTGGGCGATGCCGCCGCCCGAGCCGATCGACTGGTAGTTGACCTTCTTGCCGGTGGTCTTGGCGTACTCGGCCGACCACTTCGACATGATGGGGTAGACGAACGAAGCGCCGGCGCCGGTGACGTCGGCAGCGAAAGCGTTGGCCGCGAAGGTCGTGGCGACTGCCAGCGCGGCGACTCGGAACTTGAGGGTCTTGAACACGAATGGGCTCCTGGAGAGAAACGACGGGCCGAGCCCGTTCGCCGTGCATTGCATAACGGTTCGATGACAGCAGCACGTCACAAATGTTGCAGACGGGTGACAGCGCATCGGGCAGGGCGGCGAGCAGGCGAAAAAAAATGGGGCGCGGTTGAGCCGCGCCCCACAAGAAGGGGATTCCGGAGAGAGAACTGCGCTTACCAGTAGAACTGCATGCGGGCTTCGATCACGTCCGGGTTGTCCTCGAGGACACCCTTTTCCTGCTGGACCTTCACGTAGTTCAGCATGAACTTGAAGTTGGAACGCCAGTACCAGTTGACGCCGGCGGTGATGCTGTCCATCTCGCCGCCGACGACAGCACCGTCGGTCAGGTCGATGGTGTCGTAGCGCAGGCCCAGCTGCCACATGCCCTTGGCCGGATCGTCCGGCAGGCCCGTGACCGGCGTGCCGGCCTTGTAGCCCCAGGTCTCGCCGGTGACGTTCCACAGGCCCGAGACGTAGTAGCCGTCGCCGCTGAAGTCATCGAAGCTGCCGTAGCGCTTGACGTCGATGTTCATGTACTCGGCCTGCAGCTTGAACGGGCCGTGGATCCACAGGCCTTCTGCGCCCATGGTGCTGGCGCGGTCGCTGGCGCGCAGGTTGCCGGTGTCGACGAAGCGGGTGCCGACCATGTCGGCCATCGGACGGGCGCGCAGGCGGATGGCGTCGGCGTCGGTGTCCTTGTCGATGTACGACGCGCCGAAGTGCAGGACGTTGCCCTGCTCGTTGATCGGGGCGAAGTAGCCGCGCAGGGCGTAGCCGCTGCCGTGCTCGCGGTTGCGGGTCAGTTCGCGGCCGAAGTAGCTGCCGGTGATGCCCCAGTTGGTGTCACCGTAGTTGTACTGGATGCCGACGCGGCGCGGGGTGCCCAGCGAGTTGGTGATCGACGACTTGGAGACGAAGTCGTTGTTCTTGGTCGACGACAGCTCTTCCATCGTCGCGCCCGGCTGCTTGAACTGGCCGACCTGGACGAAGTGGTTGGCGTTGTTGCCGAACTTGTACTTGACGTTGGCGTCGAGGAACTTGTCGTCCTTGGCGTCGTAGCCGAGCACCCACTCGAAGTTGCCCGGGCCCTTGCCCTTGAGCACGAGTTCGGCGCGGCGCAGTTCCTGCAGGTATTCCTGGCCGTCCAGGTCGGACGCCGAGTCGACGCCGTAGTCGATGTTGTCGACGTTGAAGTCGTAGAAGTCGGCCTGGACCAGGCCCTCGAAGGAGACTTCCGAACCGCCGATGACGTCGAGCGCGACTTCGGCGTGGGCGGCCGGCGCCACCAGCGCGGCCAGCAGGGCAACGGACAGGGTGCTGCGGGAGAGTTTCATGGAATTGGCCCTTAGGGCGTGGAGAGGACCCGCGCAGGCTAATTAGTGAAGATTGCGTAAATGTGACAACGCTGACTTATTTCGTGGGGGTGACGGTTCGGTGACCGGCTGCCCCTCATCCGTCCTTCCCTCAGCGGCCTGCTGGCCGCTTCGACCTTCTCCCCGCAAGCGGGGAGAGGGAGTCATCACGTGCGCTGCCCTGGTGTCGTATCCCTCGCCCCGCTTGTGGGGTGAAGGAGGGCGCTTGTGCGCCACTGGCGCACGCCCGACTGAACGCCCTTGCGCTATGCGCAAGGGCTGGGGGCGCAGCGAGGGACAGCGCCGCGCGGGCGCGGGGTGAGGGGCCGTCAGCGCGTAGCCGGCACCGGCTCGCCCGGCGTCTTGTCCGGGAACCGGCACAGGTCGCGGATCGCGCAATGCGGGCAATCCGGCTTGCGCGCCTTGCAGACGTAACGGCCGTGCAGGATCAGCCAGTGGTGGGCGTCCTGCAGGTACTGCGGCGGAACCGTCTTCTCCAGCCCGGCTTCGACCGCGCGCACGTCCTTGCCCGGTGCGAGCCCGGTGCGGTTGGCGACGCGGAAGATGTGCGTGTCGACCGCGATCGTCGGTTCGCCGAAGGCGGTGTTGAGCACGACGTTGGCGGTCTTGCGGCCCACGCCGGGCAGCGCTTCCAGCGCGGCACGATCGCGCGGTACCTCGCCGTCGTGTTGCGCGAGCAACTGGTGCGCCATCGCCACCACGTTCGCGGCCTTGGTGTTAAACAGGCCGATCGTGGCGATGTACGGCTTCAGTCCGTCCACGCCCAACGCCGCGATCGCGGTGGGCGTATTGGCGACGGGGAACAGCTTGCGCGTCGCCTTGTTGACGCCGACGTCGGTCGCCTGCGCGGACAGGGTGACGGCGACCAGCAATTCGTAGGGCGTGCTGTATTCGAGTTCGGTCGTCGGCGCGGGGTTGAGCTCGGCCAGGCGCGCGAACAGCTCCTCGACTTCGGCCGGGGACAGCCGCTTGCTGCTGCGCGGCGTCCGCGGCGTCCGCGGCTTCGATGGCTTCGCCGCAGCCTTGCTTGCGGCGCGCTTGCTTGTCGTCTTGCGCGGCGCGCTCATGGCTTGCGGCGTTCCGCCGCACGGGCCTTCGCGCGCGCCAGGGCCGCGGCGGCGGCGGACGGCAGCGCCGGTTGCGCATCGGTGCCGGGCAATGCCGTAGGCGCAGTGCGCGCTGCCTGCCGTTCCTGCGCGCGGCGCGTGAGGCGCAGCTCGCGTGCGCGGTGGCGTTCGCGCGCGGCGAGTGCGCTCAGCCGCGCGTCGCGTGCGAGCGCCACGGTCGCCGTGCACGCATCAGCGCAGTGCCCGCACGGCACCCAGTCGAGCAGGCCCGCCGCGATCGCGGCGTCCAGGTCGTCGTCCATGAGCGCCGCGGCGATAGCGTGCTGCGGCGATCGCGCGCTGCATCGGCAGGCGGGGCAGGCGAAGTCGGTCATCGGTACGCGATGAGGCCGATCAGGCGCCCTTGAACTCCGGCTTGCGCCGTTCCAGGAACGCCGACGTGCCTTCGCGCATGTCCTGCGTCGAGAACACCAGGCCGAACTGCGCCGATTCGAATTCGAGGCCTTCCTCGATGCCGCATTCGCCGCCGATGTTGATGCAGTCGATCATGCCGCGCAGCGCAAGCGGTGCCGCGGTGGCGAACTGCTCGGCCAGCTTCATGGTTTCGGCTTCCAGTTCCGCCGCCGGCACCACGCGGTTGACGATGCCCAGCTGCGCTGCGCGCGCGGCGTCGATGGGCGCGCCGGTGAGGCACAGTTCCAGCGTCGCGGCGCGCCCGGCCAGGCGCAGCAGGCGTTGCGTGCCGCCGAAGCCGGGGATGAGGCCCAGGTTGATTTCCGGCTGGCCGACCTTCGCGGTATCGGCGGCGATGCGCAGGTGGCAGCACATCGCCAGCTCCAGGCCGCCGCCGAGGGCGAAGCCGTTGACCATGGCGATAACCGGCTTGGGCATGCGCTCCACGCGCCGCATCATGCGGGTGCCGCGCAGCGAGAAGTCGCGTCCCTGCACGGGCGTGAGCGAGTTCATCTCGGCGATGTCCGCGCCGGCCACGAAGGCCTTGGGGCCGGTGCCGGTCAGCACGACCACGCGCACGGCCGGATCGTCCGCGGCGGCATCGAACGCCGTGTGAAGGGCATCGAGCGTGGCGGCGTTGAGCGCGTTCAGCTTGTCGGGGCGGTTGACCGCGATGACGCGGATCGCGCCCCGGTCGGTGACGCTGATGGGGGCGGCGGAAGGGGTGGTTTCGGTCATGGCGTATGGCTTTTTCATGCCTGCGCGGAACTCCGCGCGGGCCTCGGGGTCATAGGGGAGGCGTCAGTGGCGGTTAAGCCCTGCCGCCGTTATCCTAGCGCGCCCTCGAGGTCAACCGGTCGGGTTATCAGAAAGGGCATGTCAGTTTGCCGGGCGGCGCAGGCCGCCTTCTTTTCATAATGAGGTTTCAACGAATGAAGTTGCGTCTGATTGCTGCCGCCGTAGCGGCTCTGCTCCTCGCCGGCAATGCTGTCGCGCAGGATACTTCGACCGAGAAAGGGAAGCTGAGCTACGCGCTGGGTTATGACCATGGCGTCAAGCTGGCCGAACTGATCGCAACGGGCGAACAGCTGGATTCGGTGGCCGTCGCCAAGGGCGTCCAGGATGCGATGGCCAAGAAGCCGACCGCGATTCCCGAAGACCAGTTGCGCCCCGCCTTTGAGAATTTCCAGAAGCGCCAGGTCGCGCGCATGCAGAAGGCCAAGGCCGACTGGGACAAGGCCGCCGCAACCAACAAGACCAAGAGCGACAGCTTCGTTGCCGCAAACAAGGCCAAGTCGGGCGTCAAGTCGCTGCCGAGCGGCGTTCAGTACCGCGTGATGGAGACCGGCAACGGCGCCAAGCCGACTATGGCCAGCACCGTGCAGCTGGAAGTTTCCGGTCCTTTTGCGTTCGGTGAGCGCCCGAATCCGCTGCCTGCTGCGGGCCAGGTCCCGGGCATCAAGCTCAGCGAGATCGAAGTCGCTGCCATGCGCGAAGTGCTGATGCAGATGCCGGCCGGTTCCAAGTGGGAAGTCACGCTGCCGGCCGACAAGTACATGGGCAATAACCCGGCCAGCCGCTTCCCGCCGAACGTGGCGGTGCAGTTCGAGATCAAGCTGGTCAGCGTCAAGTAAGCACGAAGACCGGTTTTACTAGCTCGCTTCACACATTGCGCCGGCCCCGTGCCGGCGCAATGCGTTTCATCACCCGCAAAACCTCCGTAAACTCGCGGCAATGACCACTTACTTCCGCGCCGTGCTCAGCCCCTGTGTCGGCGTTTGTTCCCTCGGCGACGACGGCCTGTGCGACGGTTGCCACCGCACCACCGCCGAGATCGCGCGCTGGTCGCAGATGAACGACGACGAGCGCCTGCAACTCATGGAAGCGGTGTTGCCCGAACGCGAGTCGCGGCGCGGGTGAGCGACGCCGTCGCCCCGCTCGCACGCATTGCTGCCGCGCTGCATCCGCTGCGCGATGCGCCGACCGGCGATGGCTGGAACCACGACGAGATCATCGACCTGCTGCCGGAAGGCCATGTGCTGGTGCCGGCGGCGGTGCTGGTCGGGCTGGTGCCGCGCGCCGACGGCCTGCAGGTGTTGCTGACCCGTCGCACCGATGTGCTGCGCAACCATGCCGGGCAGGTCAGTTTTCCCGGTGGCCGCGTGGAGCCGGACGATGCCGATGCCATTGCCGCGGCGCTGCGCGAGGCATTCGAGGAGGTCGGTATCGCGCCGGCGCAGGTCGCGCCGCTCGGCTACCTCGATGTGTTCACCACCATCACAGGGTTTCGCGTCCTGCCCGTGGTGGCGACGATCACCGCCGACTACGTGGCCAATCCGGATCCGAACGAAGTCGCCGACGTGTTCGAAGTGCCGCTGGCGTTCCTGCTCGATCCCGCCAACCTGGCCAGCCGGGCGCTGGAGCATCGCGGCCGCGTGCGCCAGGTCTGGGAGTTCAGCTACCCCTCGCAACGGATCTGGGGCGTCACCGCGGCGATCCTGTTGAACCTGCGCGAACGTCTGGTTGCGAGTGGCGGACTCGCCGGCAGCCAGATGCGTCCGGAATAGCACTGCGGATTCGTTGCTGAATAGAATCGCCGAAAGCGTCTACCCCGAATCGCCCGATCGAAACTGGAGAACGTGCCCATGGCCTGGACCACGCTGGTGCCCGCCGAAACCCTGGCCGTCGCGCTGGAGCGACCGGACCTCGTCATCGTCGATTGCCGGTTCTCCTCGGCCAGTCCCGGCGCCGGCGAGTTCGCCTACGAACACTCGCACCTGCCGGGCGCCGTGTATGCCCATCTCGAACGCGACCTGTCCGACATGGGGGCGCGTGGCAACGGCAACGGCCGGCATCCCTGGCCCAGTGCCGAGGCGTTCACCGCGAAGGTGGGGCAGTGGGGCATCCAGCCGCACCACCAGATCGTCGCCTACGACGACGCCGACGGTGCGATGGCCGCGCGTTTCTGGTTCCTGATGCGCGCGTTGGGTCACCCGAAGGTGGCCGTGCTCGACGGCGGCTGGAAGCGCTGGAACGAGCTGCGCCTGCCGGTGAATTCCGATCCGGTGCGGCGCCGCGCGACGACGTACGCCGCACGCTTCGATGATTCGCTCCTGCTCGATGCCGCGCAGGTGCAGGCGCGGCTCGCGGAGGGCGAATTGCTGGTCGATGCGCGGCCGGCCGACCGCTTTCGTGGCGAGAACGACTTCATGGATCGCGTGCACGGCCATGTGCCGGGCGCGGTGAACCGTCCCTACGGCGAGAACATGCACGAGGGCCGCTTCAAATCCCCGGCCCAGCTGGCCGATGCGTTCCGCGCGCTGCTCGACGGCCGGTCGCCGCGACAGGCGATCATGATGTGCGGATCGGGCGTCACCGCCTGCCACAACCTGCTGGCGCTGGAGCGCGCCGGCATGCCGGGCGCGAGGCTGTACGCCGGTTCGTGGAGCGGGTGGATCGAGGACCCGCAGCGTCCCATCGAAACCGGCTGATACGAGACGCTGCTGATCCGGTTTACTTGCCCAGTCGCGCGACCAGGGCTTTGAGGCCGGCCTGGGTGTCGGGGTCCGTCCACGCGTCGATGAAGCGTTCCAGCTGGATGTTCTGCGGCGCGAGCGCGGCCACCAGGTCGGCGCGTGAGATGGCCCGCGTCGTCAGCACCGGCTGGCGCGGCAGCTTCAGCAGCGAACGCAGCCACGCGACCGAGCGTGCGACCACCTGGTCGGCGGCGACGAGTTCGTCGACCAGGCCGATGGCGAGGGCGCGTTCGGCGTCCACCAGGTCGCCGGTGGCGAGCAGGACGCCGGCGCGGTGCTTGCCGACGGCGCGTTCCATCAGTTGCTGGATGCCTGTCGGCGCGACCAGTCCGACCTGGGTCTCGTTCAAGCCGATCCGGAACGGCCGCGCCGGATCGTCGGCCTTCGCCATCACCCGGTAATCGCAGCACAGAGCGAGCACGCAGCCGCCGGCGGGTGCATGCCCGGTGAGCGCCGCGACGACCGGCACCGGGGAATCGGCCAGCGCACGGATGGCATCGAAGAACGCGCCCCAGCCCGCGAGCAACGCCGCGCGGTCGTCGCCCAGCGAAAGCAGGTAGGGAACGTCCAGCCCCGCGGAGAACACCTTGGCATTGCCGGACAGCACCAGGCCCTTCGCGCCTTGCGCGACGGCGTCGCCGATGGCGCCCTGCAGGGCGCGGCACAGGTCCGGGTCCAGCGCATTGACCGGCGCGCGCGCCAGGCGGAGTTCGAGGATGTCGTCGTCGTGACGGATGGTTTCGATGGCCATGGGTGAAGGCGTCCAGGAATCAGTCGTTATCATAGGCGCATGAAACTGCTCCGGGCCGCCGTCTTCGCTTCCTGCCTTGCCTTCGCGTTGCCTGCGTGCGCGCGTGAATGCGCGCCGCGATTGCAGGATGGATGGATCCGGCTCACGCCTGTGAAGATGCCGATGATGGCCGGCTTCGGCCGCATCGATAACCCGTGCCCGGCGCCGGTGACGATCACGGGTGCGAGCAGCCCGTCGTTCGGCGACGTGTCGTTGCACGAAACCCGCGTCGTCGGCGGCGTCAGCCGCATGCGCGCGTTGCCGCAGCTGCGCATCGCCCCCGGCGAAGCCGGCGTGCTCAAGCCCGGCGGCATGCACCTGATGCTGATGCAGCCGCGCGTGCCGCTGAAGGAAGGCAGTCGCGTCGTGGTCGAGTTCGTGCTGGCGGATGGCAGCGTGCTGCGCGGCGAGCTGGAAGTGCGCAAGCCGGCGCCCTGAGGCACCAGCCGGTTTACGCCATCGCGGTGCGGACCGCTTCCGGCAGGGGAATGGGCCGGCCGCTGGCGCGATCGATCCAGACCACGACGACATGGCCGTCGCAATACAGCGTGCTGCCGTCTTCGGACACGATCCGATGGCCGATGGTGACGCTGCTGCTGCCGAGTCGGTCGGTGAACAGTTCGACCACGACGGCCGACGGATATGGAATCGGCATCCGGTAGTTCAGTTGCACCGCCGCCAGCAGTGGCGCCATCGTCTCGTCCACCCATACGCCGCCCCAGCTGGCGAACCAGCGGATGCGCGCTTCCTCCAGATAGGTGAGGAAGTTGGAGTTGTTGACGTGGTTGAAGGCGTCCAGGTCGCGCCAGCGCAGCGCGACGGGCATGCGGAACAGCACGGGCTTGTCGGCGGGGTCGGTGCTCATGCGGCGCTCTTCCTCTTCGCGGGCTTGCGGGCGGTTTCGCCGGGCGTGATGCCGAGCAGCGGCGCGAGGAAGCGTCCGGTGTGCGAATGCGGCAGCTGCGCGATCTGCTCCGGCGTGCCGGTGGCGAGGATGGTGCCGCCGCGATGGCCGCCTTCGGGCCCCAGGTCGATGACCCAGTCCGCGGTCTTGATCACGTCGAGGTTGTGCTCGATCACCACCACCGTGTTGCCGTCGTCGCGTAGCCGGTGCAGCACGGCGAGCAGGTGCTCGATGTCGTGGAAGTGCAGGCCGGTGGTGGGCTCGTCGAGGATGTAGAGCGTGCGGCCGGTGTCGCGGCGCGAGAGTTCTTTCGACAGCTTGACGCGCTGCGCTTCGCCGCCGGAGAGCGTGGTCGCGCTCTGGCCGAGCTTGATGTAGCTCAGGCCGACGTCCATCAGCGTCTCGAGCTTGCGCGAAATCGAAGGGATCGCCTCGAACAGGCTCAGCGCATCCTCGACGGTCATCTCCAGCACGTCGTTGATGTTGTAGCCCTTGTAGAGGATCTCCAGCGTCTCGCGGTTGTAGCGCTTGCCGTGGCAGACGTCGCAGGGCACGTACACGTCGGGCAGGAAGTGCATCTCGACCTTGATCAGGCCGTCGCCCTGGCAGGCCTCGCAGCGGCCGCCACGCACGTTGAAGCTGAAGCGGCCGGCGGCGTAACCGCGCGCACGCGCCTCGGGCACCTGCGCGAACAGTTCGCGCAGCGGGGTGAACAGGCCGGTGTAGGTCGCCGGGTTCGAACGCGGCGTGCGGCCGATCGGCGACTGGTCGATGTCGACGACCTTGTCCCACAGGTCGAGGTTCTCGTGCGAGTGGAACGGCGCCGGCGTGTGCGAGGCGCCGTTGAGCTCGTTGGCCGCGATCGAGAACAGGGTGTCGTTGATCAGCGTCGACTTGCCCGAGCCGGAAACGCCGGTGATGCAGGTGAACAGGCTGGCGGGGATCGCCAGGTCGACGTCCTTGAGGTTGTTGCCGGTGGCGCCGCGCAGGTGGAAGGTGCTCTTCGGATCGGGCTTGTGGCGCTTGCCCGGCACTTCGATCTGCTTCTTGCCGCTGAGGTATTGGCCGGTCAGCGAACGCGGCGCCTTCAGCACGTCGGCGAGCTGGCCCTGCGCCACGACTTCGCCACCGTGCACACCCGCGCCCGGGCCGATGTCGACGACGTGGTCGGCCAGGCGGATCGCGTCCTCGTCGTGCTCGACCACGATCACGGTGTTGCCGAGGTCGCGCAGGCGGGTGAGGGTGCCGAGCAGGCGCTCGTTGTCGCGCTGGTGCAGGCCGATGGACGGCTCGTCGAGCACGTACATCACGCCGACCAGGCCCGCGCCGATCTGCGAAGCCAGGCGGATGCGCTGCGCCTCGCCGCCCGAAAGCGAATCGGCCTTGCGTTCGAGGGTCAGGTAATCGAGGCCGACGTCGACCAGGAAGCGCAGGCGGTCGGTGATTTCCTTGACGATCTTGATCGCGATCTCGCCGCGCCAGCCGGGCAGGTTGAGTGCCTTGAAGAACGCCAGTGCCTCGTCGATCGGCAACACCACGATCTGCGGCAGCGGTTTTTCGGCGACGAAGACGTTGCGCGCGGCGCGGTTGAGGCGCGCGCCGTGGCATTCGGTGCAGGAGCGCTCGCTGATGTACTTGGCCAACTCCTCGCGGACCGCGGCGGATTCGGTTTCCTTGTAGCGCCGCTCCAGGTTGGGAACGATGCCCTCGAACCGATGCTTGCGCTGGTGCTTGGTGCCGCTCTCGCTGGTGTAGTTGAAGGTGATCAGGTCGTCGCCGCTGCCGAACAACACGGCGTCGCGTACCTTCTTGTCGAGCGTCTGCCATGGCGTGTCGACGCTGAACTTGTAGTGCTTGGCCAGCGACTGGATCAGGGCGAAGTAATAGGCGTTGCGGCGATCCCAGCCGCGCACGGCGCCGGCCGCCAGCGACAGCTCCGGATGTACCACCACGCGCGAGGGGTCGAAGAACTGCGCCACGCCGAGGCCGTCGCAGGTCGGGCAGGCGCCGACCGGCGAGTTGAACGAGAACAGGCGCGGTTCCAGTTCCGGCAGCGAGTAGTCGCAGACCGGGCAGCTGTACTTGGACGAGAATAGCTGTGGTTCTGCATCGGGTTTGTCGAGCGAGTGCACGGCGGCCATGCCATCGCCGAGCTTGAGCGCGGTCTCGAACGATTCGGCCAGGCGTTGCTTGATGTCGTCGCGCGGCTTGAAGCGGTCGATCACCGCTTCGATGGTGTGCTTGACGCGCAATGCCAGCGGCGGCACCGCGTCGATCTCGTACAGCGCGCCGTCCACGCGCACGCGCACATAGCCCTGCGCGCGCAGCTGCTCGAAGATCTGCGCGTGCTCGCCCTTGCGCTCGCGTACCACCGGGGCAAGCAGCATGTAGCGCTGCTCGGGGTCGAGGGTCAGCACCTGGTCGACCATCTGGCTGACGGTCTGCGCCTCCAGCGGGTAGTGGTGGTCCGGGCAGCGCGGCGTGCCCACGCGCGCATAGAGCAGGCGCAGGTAGTCGTAGATCTCGGTGATCGTGCCGACGGTCGAGCGCGGGTTGTGCGAGGTCGCCTTCTGCTCGATCGCGATCGCCGGCGACAGGCCCTCGATGTGGTCGACATCGGGCTTCTCCATCACGCTGAGGAACTGGCGGGCGTAGGCCGACAGCGACTCGACGTAGCGGCGCTGGCCCTCGGCGTAGATCGTGTCGAAGGCCAGCGAGGACTTGCCCGAGCCGGACAGCCCGGTGATGACGATCAGCTTCTCGCGAGGCAGGTCGAGATCGATATTTTTGAGGTTATGCGTCCGCGCGCCGCGGATGCGGATGAAATCCAGCGCCATTGATGTGGGGATCCGGGGGCGAACAGGGGAGCGTAGCGAGACGGTGAAATGGGGGCAAATGGCCCCATTCCCCAGCCTGCGGGCAGGCGGTCGCGGATCCTGCGACTGGATCCGCCCAGCGGGTTCAGCCATGCCGCCGGGGACGTTGGGGCTGGGCAAGGCGACCCGGTGTGGCCCGCTCGGGGGTATGGGGTCCAGTGCCCGGGGCAGGCCGGGAGCCGCCCGCGGGCCCGCGGGCCCGGGGTCAGGGCTGGTTGACCCTAACTCCCTGAAACCTATAGAATTCCGCTTCTGTCCGCCCACGAGGGCGCGGCAGGCGACCAAAATAACTACAGAGGAATCTGGTCATGTCGTATGCAGTTGTACTTACCGGCGGTAAGCAATACCGCGTGATGAAGGGTGAAACCCTTCGCGTTGAGCTCCTCGAAGTCGAAGCCGGCAGCGAGATCAAGCTCGACAACGTGCTGATGATCGGCGATGGCGAAACCATCAAGATCGGCGACGCGCTCAAGGGCGCTTCGGTCAGCGCGAAGGTGATCGGCCACGGCCGCGCCGACAAGGTGCGCATCGTGAAGTTCCGTCGCCGCAAGCACCACCGCAAGCAGATGGGTCACCGTCAGCACTACACCGAAATCGAAATCACCGGCATTGCCGGCTAAGCAGGAGAAGCAGCCATGGCACACAAAAAGGGCGTAGGTTCCTCGCGCAACGGCCGCGACTCCAACCCGAAGTATCTGGGCGTCAAGATCTACGGCGGCCAGGCTATCGAAGCCGGCAACATCATCGTGCGTCAGCGCGGTACCAACTTCCACCCGGGTTCGGGCGTCGGCCTCGGCCGCGACCACACCCTGTTCGCGCTGGTGGACGGCAAGGTCGAGTTCTCGACCAAGGGCCCGAAGAAGCGCCGCACGGTCAGCATCGTCACCGCCGAGTAAGGCGCGAGCGATGTGACGAAGGGCCCCGCTTCGGCGGGGTTTTTCGTTTCTGCCCGACGGAAGCGGCGGTGCGCAAAAGCGCTAAGCTCCCCCGTCGATCTTGACTTCCCTCTTATCGATTCCCGGTCAACCCCATGAAACTCGTCGACGAAGCCGAAATCCAGGTCATCGCAGGTGACGGCGGCAACGGCTGCGTCGGTTTCCGCCGCGAGAAGTTCATTCCGCTCGGCGGCCCCGACGGCGGCGACGGTGGCGACGGCGGCAGCGTCTGGCTGCTCGCCGACGAGAACCTCAACACGCTCGTCGACTTCCGCCACCAGAGCAAGTTCAAGGCCAAGCGCGGCGAGAACGGCATGGGCCGGCAGATGTACGGCAAGGCCGGCGACGATCTCACCATCACCGTGCCGGTCGGCACCGTGGTGATGAACGTCGAGACCGACGAGGTCATCGGCGACCTCACCCAACACGGCGAGCGCCTGCTGGTGGCCAAGGGCGGCAAGGGCGGCCTGGGCAACATGCACTTCAAGAGCTCGATCAACCGCTCGCCGCGCAAGGCGCTGCCCGGTCTCCCGGGCGAGGAGCGCGTGCTCAAGCTCGAACTGAAGCTGCTGGCCGACGTGGGCCTGCTCGGCTTCCCGAATGCCGGCAAGAGCACCTTCATCCGCGCCGTGTCGGCGGCGACGCCGAAGGTGGCCGACTATCCGTTCACCACGCTGTATCCGAACCTCGGCGTGGTCAGCATCGAGCACCACCGCAGCTTCGTGATCGCCGACATCCCGGGCCTGATCGAAGGCGCGGCCGATGGCGCCGGTCTGGGCACGCAGTTCCTCAAGCACCTGCAGCGCACCCGCCTGCTGCTGCACTTGGTCGACATCGCGCCGATGGAAGGCGGGGTGGAAGGCATCAACCCGGCCGACCAGGTGCGTGCGATCGAGCGCGAGCTGGAAAAGCACGACCCCGAACTGCTCGACAAGCCGCGCTGGCTCGTGCTCAACAAGGCCGACCTGCTGCTGGAAGAGGAGCAGCAGGAAGCCGCGCAGGCCATCATCGACGAGCTGGGCTGGAAGGATCGCTGGTATCTGGTGTCCGCCATTGGCCGCGAGAACACCTGGCCGATCATGCTCGACGTGATGCGCTTCTTCGACGAGCTCAAGCTGGCCGAGCACGAAGCCGCCGACGAGGCCGCCTTCCGCGCGCAGGCGGGCGGCTCCTTCGATGAGGCCTGAAGTGGCCTCGTTCGCGGGCAGCAAAAAGGCCCCGCACATGACGGGGCCGTTTTTCACGAGCATCAAAGAAGCCCCACGCATGGCGGGGCCGCTTTTCATGGGCATCAAAAAAGCCCCGCACGTGGCGGGGCTTTTTCAGCAGGCGCTCGGCGCGCCTGCGATAAGCTCGGGTGCCTTAGGCAGCCGACAGCGCCTTGATGCGCGCGGTCAGGCGGCTCTTGTGACGGGCAGCCTTGTTCTTGTGGATCAGGCCGCGCGAGCTGAAACGATCGAGAATCGGCTGGGCCACGACGAAGGCAGCCTGGGCGCCGGCGGCGTCGTTGGCGTCGAGTGCCTTGAGGACCTTCTTGACGGCGGTGCGGAGCATCGAACGCTGAGCGGCGTTGCGGGCATTGCGCACGACGGTCTGCTTGGCGCGCTTCTTGGCGGACTTGATATTGGCCACGACAGGGAATCCTGGGAACTGATGGTGAAGGGTTTCGGGAAAATCAGACAGGAAAGTATGGGCGATTCAGTAGCTTGCGTCAACAACCCCGATTCCGGCCATCGCCTGCCCCGGCAGGGCGGGGGGCTGGCATGACCCGGCCGCGGATGCTGCGCGGGCTGCTCTCGTTCAGCAGCATGACCATGGTCTCGCGGGTCCTGGGCCTGGTCCGGGATATCGCGATCAACCAGGCCTTCGGCGCCAACGCCGCCACGGACGCCTTCTGGGTGGCGTTCCGGATTCCCAACTTCATGCGCCGACTGTTCGCCGAGGGCTCGTTCTCGACGGCGTTCGTCCCGGTGTTCACCGAGATCAAGGAAACCCGCCCGCATGCCGACCTGAAGCAGCTGATGTCGCGGGTATCCGGCACGCTGGGTGGGATCCTGCTGGTGATCACCGCGCTGGGGCTGATCTTCACCCCACAGATCGCGCAGGTCTTCAACCTGGGCAACCACCAGCCGGAGAAGTTCGGCCTGACGGTGGAACTGCTGCGGCTGACCTTCCCGTTCATCTTGTTCGTGTCGTTGACCGCGCTGGCGGGTGGGGCGCTCAACAGCTTCCACCGCTTCGGCCTGCCGGCGCTGACCCCGGTCATCCTCAACCTGAGCATGATCGCCGGTGCACTGTGGCTGGCGCCGCACCTGGAGGTGCCGATCCTGGCGCTGGGCTGGGCGGTGCTGTTCGGCGGTATCGCGCAGCTGCTGTTCCAGCTGCCGGCGCTGGCGAAGCTGGACCTGCTCACGCTGCCGCGGTGGGGTTGGCAGCATCCCGACGTGCGCAAGGTGGTCACGCTGATGGTGCCGACGCTGTTCGGCTCCTCGGTCGCGCAGATCAACCTGCTGCTGGACACGGTCATCGCCGCGCTGCTCTACACCGGCTCGCAGACCTGGTTGTCGCAGGCGGACCGTTTCCTGGAGCTGCCGCTGGGCGTGTTCGGCATCGCGCTGGGCACGGTGATCCTGCCGACGCTCGCGCGCCATCACGTCAACACCGACCACCTCGGTTTCTCCAAGGCGCTCGACTGGGGCCTGCGCACCACGCTGCTGATCGCGGTGCCGGCGATGCTGGGCCTGATGCTGCTGTCGCAGCCGCTGGTGGCGACGCTGTTCCAGCACGGCAAGTTCAGCGCGTTCGATACGCGCATGGCGGCGATGTCGGTGTTCGGCCTGAGCTTCGGATTGCCGGCATTCGCACTGGTGAAGATCGTGCTGCCGGCGTTCTACGCGCGCCAGGACACGCGCACGCCGGTGCGTGCGGGCGTGGCCTCGCTGATCGCCAACATGGCGCTCAATGGCCTGTTCCTGCTGGTGCTCTACTTCATGTGGACGAAGCCGGAAGCACGCGCGGGTGGGGTGCTGGCCGCGCTCGCGCAGACCCCGGGCCTGCACCTTGCCCTGGGCCTGGCCAGCGCCGCCGCGAGCTACATCAACCTGGGGCTGCTCTGGCATTGGCTGCGCAAGGCCGGCGTCTACGACCGCCAGCCGGGCTGGGCGCGCTACCTGACGCGGCTGGGCACGGCGTGTGCGGCCATGGCGATCGCGCTGCTGGTCGCGCTGTATTGGGTCCCGGATTTCACCGTCATCGGCAAATGGGAGCGGATCGCCTGGCTCGCCGGCCTGGTCGGTGGCGGCGGGGCCGTGTACCTGCTGGCACTGCTGGCGATGGGATTCCGCCCGCGCGATCTGCGCGAGCATTGAGACGCGGCCCTCGCGGCTATACTTCAGGACTTGCGGATTTTCCGCGGAAGCCCGGCCTATGCCGGGCTTCGTCGACGATCCGGCCGTCCTGGCCGGATTCCAACCAGAGAGTCCATGAGCAGGCTGTTTCGCGACGTCGAGGGCGGGCCCCGTTGCCCGCACGGCAGTGTGGTCTGCATCGGCGCCTTCGACGGCCTGCATCTGGGGCATCAGGCGCTGGTGCGCCGCACCGTTGCGCGTGCGCGCGAGTCGGGCCTGCCGGCCGTGGCGCTGAGCTTCGAACCCCTGCCGCGCGAGTTCTTCGCCCCCGCCGATCCGCCGCCACGCCTGCTGTTGCCGCGCGCCAAGGTCGACGGCCTGTTCGCGCACGGCATCGATCAGGTCGGATTGCTGCGCTTCGATGGCGCGCTGAGCAGCCTCACGGCGGAGGAATTCGTCCGCACGGTGCTGCAGCAGCGCCTGTCCGCGCGTGAAGTCTGGGTTGGCCCTGAATTCCGCTTCGGCAAAGGCCGCGCGGGCGACATCGCGTTGCTGCGGCGCATGGGAGCCGAACTCGGCTTCATCGCCGACGAGATCGCGCCGGTGCAACTGGACGGCGAGCGCGTGTCCAGCACACGCATCCGCGCTGCCTTGCGCGCCGGAGATTTCGCAGCGGCCACGCGCCTGCTCGGTCGGCCCTACGCGATCGGCGGGCGTGTCGTGCGTGGCAAGCAACTGGGACGCGAGCTGGGCTTTCCCACCGCGAACCTGCGTTTCGCCGGCAAGACTCCCGCGCTGTCGGGGATCTATGCGACCTGGGTGCATGGCGTTGGCGAGCGGCCGTGGCCGTCGGTGTCCAGCCTCGGCACGCGGCCTACGGTCGCGGGCGTGGAACCGCTGCTCGAGGCGCATCTGTTCGACTTCGACGGCGACTTGTACGGGCGCCGCATCCGCGTGGAATTCGTCGCCAAGCTGCGCGACGAGCTCAAGTTTCCCGACCTGCCTTCCCTGACCGAGCAGATGCACCGCGACGCCGCCGCCGCGCGCGCCATCCTCTCGCAGGACCAACAACAACGAGCCTTTGCCTGAGCGCCCCGCTGTGACCGACCAAGACACCAGTCGCTACAAGTCCACCCTGCAACTGCCGGCGACGGAATTCCCGATGCGCGGCGACCTGCCCAAGCGCGAGCCGGAAACGCTCGCGCGCTGGGAGAGCGAGGGCCTTTACCAGCAGATCCGCGCCAAGACCCGCGGGCGCGAGAAGAGCTTCGTGCTGCACGACGGCCCGCCGTACGCCAACGGCGCGATCCACATCGGCCACGCGGTCAACAAGGTGCTGAAGGACGTGATCGTAAAGTCGAAGCTGCTGGCCGGCTTCGATGCACCGTACGTGCCGGGCTGGGATTGCCATGGCCTGCCGATCGAGCACGCGGTGGAGAAGAAGTTCGGCAAGGTCGGCGACAAACTCGATGCCGCGGCGTTCCGCGCCAAGTGCCGCGAGTACGCCACCGAGCAGATCGACATCCAGCGCCGCGACTTCAAGCGCCTGGGCGTGCTCGGCGATTGGGAGCATCCCTATCGCACGATGGATTTCGCCACCGAGGCGGGAATCATGCGCGCGCTGGCTAAGATCGTCGAACGCGGCCACGTGGTGCGCGGCGCCAAGCCGGTGCACTGGTGCTTCGATTGCGGTTCGGCGCTGGCCGAGGCGGAGATCGAATACGCCGACAAGGTGTCGCCCGCCATCGACGTCGCCTACAGCGCGCGCAATCCTTCGAGGCTCGCGGCCCTCTTCGGGGTGTCGGTGGAAGAGGGCGTCGATGTCGCCCTGCCGATCTGGACGACCACGCCGTGGACGCTGCCGGCGAGCCTGGCGGTGACTGTCGGTCCGGAACTCGAATACGTGCTGGTCGAAGGCCCGCAGCGCAGCGACGGCGGCCGCCGCCTGCTGGTGCTGGCCGAAGCCCTGGCGACCAAGGCGCTCGCGCGTTACGGCATCAACGACGTGGTGGTGTTGGGCAACGTCAGCGGTGGCGAACTCGAGGGGCAGCACCTGCAGCACCCGTTCTACCCGGACCGCGACATCCCGGTGCTGGTGGGCGATCACGTCACCGCCGATGACGGTACCGGCGTCGTCCACACCGCGCCGGGCCACGGCCAGGAAGACTTCGTCGTCGGCCAGCGTTACGGCCTGCTCGAGAAGTACACCGCGACGCAGATGAACCCGGTGGACGGGCGCGGCCTGTACGTGCCTTCCACGCCGCCCGCCGACGGCCTGACGCTCGCCGGCCTGCACATCTGGAAGGCCAACGACGCGATCATCGACGTGCTGCGCGCCAACGGGCACCTGCTCGCGTTGGCGAAGCTCGAACACAGCTACCCGCACTGCTGGCGCCACAAGACGCCGGTGGCGTTTCGCGCCACGCCGCAATGGTTCATCTCGATGGAGCAGGCGCACCTGCGCGAGGACGCGCTGCGCGAGATCGGCAAGGTGCAGTGGATCCCCGAGTGGGGCGAGGCGCGCATCTACGGCATGATCGAAGGCCGTCCCGACTGGTGCATCAGCCGCCAGCGCACCTGGGGCGTGCCGATCGCGTTGTTCGTCGACCGCGAAACCCATGAGCCGCACCCGCGCGCGGCCGAACTGATGCGCCAGGTCGCCGAGATCGTCGAGCGCGAAGGCGTCGACGCCTGGTACTCGCTCGATCCGGCGGCGCTGCTGGGCGACGAGGCCGGCAAGTACGAGAAGGTCAACGACATCCTCGATGTCTGGTTCGATTCCGGCGTGACCCACGAGTGCGTGCTGGCACAGCGACCGCAGGATGGGCTGCACAAGCCGGCCGACCTCTACCTGGAAGGCTCGGACCAGCACCGCGGCTGGTTCCACAGTTCGCTGCTCACCGCCGTGGCGATGGACGGCCACGCGCCGTACCGCCAGGTGCTCACGCACGGGTTCACCGTCGACGAGCAGGGCAAGAAGATGTCCAAGTCGATCGGCAACACGGTCGAGCCGCAGAAGGTGATCAACGCGATGGGCGCGGACGTGCTGCGCCTGTGGATCGCCTCGACCGACTACCGCAACGAGATGTCGGTGTCGGACAACATCCTCAAGCGCAGCGGCGACGCCTACCGGCGCATCCGCAATACCGCGCGCTTCCTGCTCGCCAACCTCAACGGCTTCGATCCGGCCCGCGACCTGCTCGCGCTCGACGACATGGTCGCGCTGGACCGCTGGATCGTGCACCGCGCCTTCGAGCTGCAGGAGCAGATCGCCAAGGCGTACGAGGAATACGACTTCGCCGCGATCGTGCAGATGCTGTCGAACTTCTGCAGCGTCGACCTCGGCTCGCTGTACCTCGACGTCACCAAGGACCGCCTCTACACGATGCGGGAGGATTCGCGCGGCCGCCGTTCGGCGCAGGGCGCGATGTACCGCATCGCCGAGGCGTTCGCGCGCTGGATCGCGCCGATCCTGAGCTTCACCGCCGACGAGATGTGGCGCTACCTGCCCGCGGCGACCGCACACGGGCAGCGCGAGGACAACGTCCTGTTCACGACCTGGTACGACGGCCTCGCGCTGCTGCCGGAGGATGCGACCCTGTCCGCGGCGGACTTCGATCGCCTGCTGGCGTTGCGCGAGGAGGTCAGCAGGACGCTGGAGCCGATGCGCGCCGCCGGCGAGATCGGTGCGGCGCTGGATGCGGAGATCGGGTTGCGTTGCAGCGTCGCCGACCAGAACTGGCTGGCGCCGATGGCGGAAGAGCTGCGCTTCCTGTTCATCAGTGGCGACGTCGAAGTGCTGGCCGACGATGCCGCCAAGGACATCGCCGTGCTCGCCGTGCCGACGACGAAGCCCAAGTGCGTGCGCTGCTGGCAGCGCCGTGCGGACGTGGGTGTCGATCCCGCGCATCCGGAGCTGTGCGGCCGTTGCGTGAGCAACGTGGAAGGGCCGGGCGAGGATCGGCGCTGGTTCTGACCGCGCCACTCCCGCAACGCCTCACATCACGCCGGCAATAAAGAGCAAAGAGAATGCAGAAACTGAAAGGCCCCAACGCCCTCATCTGGCTGATCCTGTCGATCGTGATCATTGCGCTCGACCAGTGGAGCAAGAACTGGGTGCTGGCCGCGCTGCCGGAATTCCAGGCCGTGCCGGTCATCGATGGCTTCTGGAACTGGTACCGCACCTACAACACCGGCGCCGCGTTCAGTTTCCTGAGCGATGCCGGTGGCTGGCAGAAATACCTGTTCACCGTGCTGGCTTTCGGCATCAGCGGCCTGCTGGCCTACTGGCTCGCGCGCACGCCGCGCCGCGACTGGCGCGTGGCCCTGCCGTACGCGCTGGTGATCGGCGGCGCGATCGGCAACGTCATCGATCGCCTTATCCACGGCAAGGTGATCGACTTCATCCAGTGGTACTGGCGCGACCATTACTGGCCATCCTTCAACATCGCCGACTCGGCGATCGTCATCGGGGCGATCGGCATCGCGCTGTTTGGCCTGCTGGGTGGCCAGAAACAGGCCGCCGACGCCGGCCGGCGGGGGTAAAATCGCCGCATGGACGTCCTGCTCGCCAATCCCCGCGGTTTCTGCGCCGGCGTCGACCGCGCGATCGAGATCGTCAAGCGCGCCCTGGAAACCCTGGGCGCCCCGATCTACGTGCGCCATGAAGTCGTGCACAACCGCTTCGTGGTCGACGACCTCAAACACCGTGGCGCGGTCTTCGTCGAGGAGCTCCACGAAGTCCCCGACAACGCGACCGTGATCTTCAGCGCCCATGGCGTGTCGCAGGCCGTGCGCACCGAGGCGGCGCGGCGCGGGCTCAAGGTGTTCGACGCGACCTGTCCGCTGGTGACCAAGGTGCACCTGGAAGTCGCGCGCAACTGCCGTGCCGGCCGCGACGTGGTGCTGATCGGCCACGACGGTCATCCGGAGGTCGAAGGCACCATGGGGCAGTGGAAGCGCGAGGCCGGTACCGGGCAGATCTATCTGGTCGAGGACGCCGAAGACGTCGCCGCGCTGGAAGTTGCGCAGCCGGAGAATCTGGCCTTCACCACGCAGACGACATTGTCGGTCGACGACACCCGTGCGGTGATCGAATCGCTCAAGGCCAAGTACCCGGCCATCCAGGGGCCCAAGAACGACGACATCTGCTACGCCACGCAGAACCGCCAGGACGCGGTGCGCGAACTGGCCGCCAAGTGCGACCTGGTCCTGGTGGTGGGTTCGCCGAACAGTTCCAATTCCAACCGCCTGCGCGAGCTGGCCGAGCGTGAAGGCGTCGAGGCCTACCTCATCGATGGCGCCATCGAGATCGATCCGCGCTGGGTCAAGGACCGCAAGTGCGTGGGCATCACCGCCGGCGCTTCGGCACCGGAAGTGCTGGTCCGCGGCGTGATCGAACGCTTGCGCGAGCTGGGTGCGCACCACGTCGCCGAACTTTCCGGCGAGCCCGAGGACATGGTTTTCGCCCTGCCCAAGGAACTGCGGGTGCAGCTGGTCGATTGACCCTGCCGAGGCCCGGCGCCTACAATTGCGCCCCTTGCCGGAATAGCTCAGTTGGTAGAGCGGCGCATTCGTAATGCGTAGGTCGTAGGTTCGATTCCTATTTCCGGCACCATCGATTCGACAACAGGCCCGCCTTGCGCGGGCCTTTTGTTTTCCGGTGCCGGCTGCGTCTCGCCCCGGGAGACGGCCGCCGGGTAGAGTGGCCCCATCGACCCGATCGCCCGCCCCATGGCCAAGACCGCTACCCGCAAGACCGCCTACGTCTGCAACGACTGCGGCGCCGAATTCAGCAAGTGGCAGGGCCAGTGCGGCGAATGCGGCGCGTGGAACTCGCTGGGCGAAGTCGTCCTCGAATCCGCCTCTACCGCCAAGGGCGTCGCCGCCAGCCGCCGCAGCAGCTGGGCCGGCGTGGCCGATGCACCCAAGGTCACCGCGCTCAAGGACGTCCAGCACCAGGAAGACGCGCGCGCCTCCACCGGCATCGGCGAACTCGACCGGGTGCTGGGCGGCGGCCTGGTGCATGGCTCGGTGGTGCTGGTCGGCGGCGATCCGGGCATCGGCAAGTCGACGCTGCTGCTGCAGGCCGTGGCGAAGCTGGCGCCGACCCTGCCGGGCCTGTACGTGACCGGCGAGGAATCGCTCGCCCAGGTCGCCGGGCGCGGTGCACGCCTGGGCTTGCCGCTCGACGGCGTGCATGCGCTCGCCGAAACCTGCGTCGAGCGCATCCTCGAACACGCCGCGGCCACCCGTCCGCAACTCATCGTCGCCGATTCGGTGCAGACGCTGTGGACCGAATCGCTGAGCGCCGCACCGGGCTCGGTCAGCCAGGTGCGCGAATCCGCGGCGCGGCTGGTGCGCTTCGCCAAGGAAACCGGCACCGCCGTGTTCCTCGTCGGCCACGTGACCAAGGAAGGCGGCATCGCCGGCCCGCGCGTGCTCGAGCACATGGTCGATGCCGTGCTGTATTTCGAAGGCGAGAGCGGCAGCCGCTTCCGCGTGCTGCGCGCCTTCAAGAACCGCTTCGGTGCGGTCAACGAACTGGGCGTGTTCGCGATGGGCGACAAGGGCCTGCGCGAAGTGCCGAATCCTTCGGCGATCTTCCTCTCCGGCAACAGCGCGCCGCAGCCGGGCAGCTGCGTGATGGTCACGCGCGAAGGCACGCGGCCATTGCTGGTCGAGGTGCAGGCGCTGGTCGATGCCTCGCCGCTGTCGAACCCGCGCCGCGTCGCGGTCGGCATGGAAGGCAACCGCATGGCGATGCTGCTCGCGGTGCTGCACCGCCACGGCGGCATCGCGGTGGGCGACCAGGACGTGTTCGTGAACGTGGTCGGCGGCATCCGCGTGCAGGAGACCGCGGTCGACCTGCCGGTGCTGCTGGCGGTGCTGTCGTCGCTGCGCGATCGTCCCCTGGCCGAGCAGACCATCGCCTTTGGCGAAGTGGGCCTGTCCGGCGAGATCCGCCCGGTGCCGAACGGCGAGGAGCGCCTCAAGGAAGCCGCGACCCACGGCTTCAAACGCGCCATTGTGCCCAAGGCAAACGCTCCGCGCGGTGGCCGCATCGGCGACATGGAAGTCGTGGCGGTCGAGCGCCTCGCCGACGCACTCGACGCCGGCGTCTAGACCGCGAACACCACCGTGCGGTGGCCGTTGAGCAGGATCCGGTCGTCCAGCCAGTAGCGCAGCGCCTGTGCGAGCACGCGGCGTTCGATGTCGCGTCCGATGCGGATCATGTCCTCGGGCGTGTCGTGGTGGCCGACGCGTTGCGTGTCCTGTTCGATGATCGGGCCTTCGTCCAGGTCGGCGGTGACGAAGTGCGCGGTCGCGCCGATCAGCTTGACCCCGCGCGCGTGCGCCTGGTGATAGGGCCGCGCGCCCTTGAAGCCCGGCAGGAACGAGTGGTGGATGTTGATGCAGCGGCCGGCCAACCGCGCCGCCAGCGCGTCGGAGAGCACCTGCATGTAGCGCGCCAACACCACCAGTTCGGTCTGCGTGCCTTCGATCAGCGACCACAGCGCGGCTTCCTGTTCGGCCTTGCGTCCCCGGTCGACCGGCAGGTGGTGGAAGTCGATGCCGTCGAAGGCGAGGTGGCGATAGGTGTCGCGTGGGTGGTTCGACACGACCGCAGTGATCTGCATCGGCAGCTCGCCGATGCGCCAGCGGTACAGGATGTCCGCCAGGCAATGGTCGAAGCGCGAGGCCAGCAGCATCACCCGGCGCGGTTGCGCGCGATCGCGCAGGGACCAGTCCATCGCGAAATCGTGCGCCAGTTCGCCGATGCTGGCCTGCAGTTCCGGAAGCAACGCGTCGGCCGCGAACACGGTGCGCATGAAGAAGCGATCGGTCGCCAGGTCGTTGTACTGCTGCGATTCGAGGATGTTGCCGCCGTGGCGGAGCAGGCGCCCGGAAACCGCACTGACGATCCCGGGGCGGTCCGGGCAGGACAGGGTGAGCACGTAGTGGGGCATCGCGGCATTCCGGGCAGGCGATGCCGGTTATAACGCGCCTGGAGGCGAGCAGGGGCCCTCTTGCGCGCGTTCTTTCTTCATCCCGAGCGTAGCGAGGGGCCTGCTTTGCGGCGGTTACGACAGCCCATTGTTTGCCGCGCCCGGCCGCAGGCGCGGCGCGGACATGGCAGCCGATTCACTTTTGTCGCGGGCCGGTCCCTCGCTGCGCTCGGGATGACAGGGCGTTTCGGGATGACAGTGGCGTCAGTGCCCGGCGGCGGCTTCCGGACCGGCCTTGGCCACGAACGGCGGCTTGGCGATCCACACGAAGGCGATCACCACCAGGAAGATGATTCCGAGCAGGTGGAAGATCTCGTTGAAGCCGATCTGCGCCGCCTGGTTGGAAATCATCCGTTCCATCACGAACGCACCGCGTTGCAGGTCGCCGCGACCCAACTGGGTGATCGCGTCCATGACGCCAGGATCGGTCGCCGACAGCTTTTCGGTCAGGTGCGCGTGGTGCACCGCGCCGCGTTCGGCCCAGGCGTAGGTGGTGAGCGACGCGGCGAAGCTGCCGCCGAGCGTGCGCATGAAGGTCGCCAGGCCCGAGCCTGCGGCGATCTCGTGCGGTTGCAGGTCCGACAGCAGGATCTGCAGCACCGGCATGAAGAACAGCGCCACGCCGAAGCCCTGCAGTAGCTGCACGAACGCGATGTGGTTGAAGTCGACGTCGAGGTTGAAACCCGAGCGCATGAAGCTGGTCATCGACATCGCGATGAAGGCGAGGGTGGCGAGCATGCGCAGGTCGAACTTGTGCGCGTACTTGCCCACGAACGGGGTCAGGATCACCGGCAGGATGCCGATCGGCGCCGTCGCGAAACCCGCCCAGATCGGCGTGAAGCCGAGGTTGCGCTGCAGCCACAGCGGGACCAGGATGCCGACGCTGAAGAACGCGGCGTAGGCGACCACCATTGCCGCCGTGCCCGCGCTGAAGTTGCGGTGGCGGAACAGGCGCAGGTCGACGATCGGATCCTTGTCGGTGAGTTCCCAGATCACGAACACCGCCAGCGAGATCGCCGAGACGATCGCCAGGCCCACGATCAGCGACGAACGGAACCAGTCCTCGTCGTTGCCCAGGTCGAGCAGCACCTGCAGCGCGCCGACGCCGAGCACCAGCGTGATCAGGCCGACGTAGTCCATCTTCGGCTTCTCGAGCCGCTCCGGTCGTCCCTTCAGCTGGCGGCCGACCACGAAGCTGGCGAACAGCCCGATCGGCACGTTGATGAAGAAGATCCATTCCCAGCTGTAGTTGTCGGTGATCCAGCCGCCGAGGATCGGACCGGCGATCGGCGCGACCACGGTGACCATCGCCAGCAACGCGATGGCCTGTCCGCGTTTGTGCGGTGGATAGATCGAGATCAGCAGCGCCTGCGTGATCGGGTACATCGGCCCGGCGACGAAGCCCTGCAGCGCGCGCGCCGCGACGAGCAGGCCCATGCTGTTGGCCAGGCCGCACAACAAGGAGGCGATGACGAACAGGAACGTCGCCCACACGAACAGCTTGCGTTCGCCGAAATGGCGCGTCAGCCAGCCGGTCAACGGCAGCGCGATCGCGTTGCTGACGGCGAAGGAGGTGATGACCCACGTCGCCTGGTTGGCGCTGCCGCCGAGGTTGCCGGAGATGGTGGGCAGCGAGACGTTGGCGATCGTCAGGTCCAGCACCTGCATGAACGACGCCAGCGCGAGGCCGAGCGTCGTCAACGCCATGTTCGGCGGACGGAAGCCATTGGCGGGAGTGGGAGTGGACATCGGCTCGACGGGGTTGGCGACTTTCGGTGAAAGAGAGGGACTGTTCCACTTGTGATTGCGCGTTGCGATCGCGCGGCGATCACTACGTTTTCGTCACCCCGGCGAACGCCGGGGTCCGGCTTTCAGTGCTCTTGAAGCTGGAGCTGGGTCCCGGCGTTCACCGGGATGGCGTTCAGAACATTTCGCTGGAACGGCGAGCAGGAAATCAGCCGCGGCCGCGCGGCAGGTTCTCGCGGACGATCTTCTGGATCAGCGCTTCGGCCTCGCCCAGCTGCTTCGCGTAGGCATCGGTGGTGAGCAGGGCCTTGTCCTCCGGCTTGCTGGCCAGGACGGCACCGCTCTGGTCGCGCAGCGACACGTCGGCGTGCATGCTCAGGCCGATGCGCAGCGGATGCTCGGCGAGCTGCTTGCGATCCAGTTCGATCCGCACCGGCACGCGCTGCACGATCTTGATCCAGTTGCCGCTGGCGTTCTGCGCCGGCAGCAGGGCGAAGGCGCTGCCGGTGCCGAGGCCGAGGCTGCTGAGCTTGCCGTCGAATTCGATGTCGTCGCCGTAGAGGTCGGCGTGCAACTGCACCGGCTGGCCGATGCGCATCTTCGCCAACTGGGTTTCCTTGAAGTTGGCTTCGACCCAGACCTGCTCGAGCGGGATGACGGTCATCAGCGTCGTGCCGGGCTGCACGCGCTGGCCCAGCTGCACGCTGCGTTTGGCGACGTAACCCGACACCGGCGCGACGATCGCGGTGCGCTGGTTGTTGAGGTAGGCCTGGCGCAACTGCGCGGCGGCGGCCTTGACCTGCGGCTGGTCGATCACGGTGGTGGCATCGACCAGGGCGCGGTTGCGGGCGAGGTTCTCGTTCGACACCGACAGCGCGGCCTGCGCGGCAGCGAGTTCGTCGCGCGCGTGGGCGAGTTCTTCCGCGGACACGGCGCCGGTGGCGACCAGGCCTTCGCGACGCTTCACGTCGGCGCTGGCCTTTTCCACCGCGACGCGGCGCGCGGCGATGTCGGCCTGGCCGGCTTCGACCGCGCTGTACAGGCCGCGCACGCTGCGCACGGTGCTGGCGAGGTTGGCGACGGCCTGTTCGTAGGCGACGCGGGCGTCGTTCGGGTCGAGCTGCACCAGGATCTGGCCGGCATCGACCTTCATGCCGTCGTCGGCGCCGATGCTCACGACCGTGCCCACGGTCTGCGGCGTGATCGCGACGACATTGCCCTGCACGTAGGCGTCGTCGGTGCTTTCGTGCCAGCGCGCGACCAACAGGTACCACAGCGCCCACGCGAAACCGGCGATCACGACTACGACAGCCAGAATCGCCAGCGCGCGCTTGCGCTTGCTGTTGGGCGGTTGAGCCGGGGTGGTGGCGGCATTCGGATTGATTTTGGTGGTCATGGCGTCGGGGCCTTGCTGAGGTCGTTGCTGTCTTGGTTGTCGGATGCCGGTGCGGGCAGTTCCAGGCCGCCGCCGAGCGCGCGATCGAGGTCGATCGCCGCGCCGAGGCGCTGTGCGTTCAGCGCGGCGAGTTGCTGCTCGAGTTGCAGCAGCGGCCGCTGCGCGGCGAGCACGTCGAGCTGGGTGCCGAGCCCGGCCTTGTAGCGCGTGCTGGCGAGCTGCCACGCGGCCTGCGCCGATTCCCGTGCGCGTTGCGTCGTGGCCACCTGCGCCTCCAGCGAACGCGCGGCCTGCAGCGCATCGGCGACCTCGTGCAGCGCGCCGACCAGGCTCTGGTTGTAGTTGGCGACGGCGAGGTCGTACTCGGCATCGCTCTTGGCCAGGTTGTTGCGCAGGCGGCCGCCGTCGAAGATCGGCAGACTGATCGCCGGGCCGCCCATGGCAAGCAGGGAGTCGCCGGAGAACAGGTCGGACGGGTTGCCGGCGGCGACACCGACCAGCGCGCTCAGGTTCACCGTCGGATAGAACTCGGCCTTGCTGGCCTTGATGCCGTGGCGCGCGGCTTCCACGCGCCAGCGCGCGGCGACGACGTCGGGGCGATGGCCGAGCAGTTCGCTGGGAACGACGCCTGGAACGCCCGGCGCCGCGGCGCGCAGCAGCGCCGGCCGGGCGATATCGAGGCCGCGATCGGGGCCCTTGCCCAGCAGCGCGGCGAGGGCGTTGCGCGCGGCATCGATCTGCTGCCGCGCGGCCAGCTCCTGTTGCTGCGCGGAGGCGACGGCGGTTTCCGCGTTGCGGATCTGCAACTGGTTGTCGAGGCCGGCCTTGACGCGCTGGCGGCCGAGTTCGAGCAGCTGCGAGGCGCGCTTCGCGTCCGCATTGGCGACGTCCGCGGCCTCGTGTGCTTGCGCGAGCACGACGTAGGTGCGTGCGATGTTCGAAGACAGCGTCAAGCGCGCGGCCTGCGCGTCCACTTCCGCGGCACGCGCGAGGCCCAGCGCGGTCTGGAAGCGGGCGCGATGGCCGCCCCAGATGTCCGGGCTGTACTTGAATTGCAGGCCCAGCAGGGTGACGTCCACGTACTCGCCGCCGAACGGGGGTGGCGCGGCGGTTTCCGGAATCTGCACGCCGGTGTACTGCGCGGTGGCGCCGAGGGTCGGCTTGCCCGCCGCTTCGGCGAGGCCGGCCTGCGCGATCGCCTGGCGCACGCGCGCGTCGGCCGCATCGAGCGACGGCGTGCCGGCCAGGGCTTCGTCGATCAGCGCATCGAGTTGCGCGTCACCGAGCGATTGCCACCAGTCGTGCTGCGGGAATCCGGCATCGGATTGCGCGTTCGCGAGGCTGCGCGAGGCGGCCAAGGAATCGGCGTTCAACACGCTGCCTTGCGGCTCGAGGCCGTGCGTGCTGGCGCAACCGGCAACCAGCAGGGCCAGTGCGGCGGTGAGCGGCAGCCGGAATGGGGTGGGGTGGGGCATGTCAGCTTTCCGAAGAAGAAAGGTTGTCACGGACCAGCGTGAGCAGGCGGGCGAGCGTGTCGCGGTCGGCATCGCTCATGCCGCGGGTGGCGCGCTCGCGCACGCGCTGGCCACAGTGATTGATGTCCCGCCAGATCGCCACGCCCGTATCGGTGAGGTGGATCCGCAGCGCGCGGCGATCCTTGGGGTCGGCCACGCGGGCCACGATGCCGCGCTGTTCGAGCTTGTCCAGCAGGCGGGTCATCGCCCCCGGGTTCAGCTGGGCGACGGCGGCGAGGTCGGTGACGCTGGCGGTGCCTTCGGCCAGGTGCTTCAGGGTGATGTACTGGCTGAAGTTGAGTTCGTGGCCGGCGGCGCGCAGCTCGGCTTCCATCCGGGTCCAGAAACCGGCGCGGATCTCGCGCAGCAGCAGGGCCAGGGTGGAGCCGCCGCAGGGCGGCGAAGGGGGCGTGGGGGAGGTCATGGCGCGGAAGAATGCTCGCCAGTGCAATATTTGTCAATGCAAATATTGTTTCAGCAATGGCACGCTGGGGCCCATTCAGCGAGCCCAACGGTCAGATCAGGGGGCTCAGGCTTGGCCGAGCAGCAGTTCCAGCACGAACTTGCTGCCGAAGAAGGCCAGGATCAGCAGCGCCATGGCGGTCAGGGTCCAGCGCACGGCGGTTGCGCCACGCCAGCCGCGCAGGCGGCGTCCCAGCAGCAGGCCGCCGAACAGCAGCCACGACAGCACGCTGAGCACCGTCTTGTGCACCAGGTGCTGGGCGAGCAGGTTCTCGACGAAGAGCAGGCCGGTCAGCAGTGTCGCCGTGAGCAGGATGAAGCCGACCGTGATCGTGCGGAACAGCAGGCTTTCGAGTTCGACCAGGGGCGGGAGCGCACGCAGCCAGCCGTGGAACTCGCGGCGCCGCAGCGCGCGCTCCTGCAGCCATTGCGTCATGGCCAGGAGCGCGGCGATCGCCAGCGTGGCGTAGGCGAGCAGGGCGCACCAGGCGTGCAACTGCAGGCGCCAGTCGAGTGCTTCGGTCCGGGCATGGCCGTAGGCGGCATACGCCGCAAGCGAAGCCGCGGCGATGGGGAACACGACCACGCCCAGCGCGGCCATCCGGCCGGTGGCGCCGTACGCCGTGGTCATCGCGGCCATGCCCAGGCCGACCAGGGACAGCGCCGAGAAGAAATGCAGGTCCGCGCCGCCGGCCTGGCGCCAGGCCAGCGCATGCGTCGCCAGGTGCAGCGCGACGGCGAGCGCCGCGGGCAGCAGCCAGCGCAGGCCGCGCCGCTGTTCCTGGTGGAGTTGTGCGACCAGCAGGCCGAAGGCCACCAGGTAGAGAACGACGGCGATGAGAACGATTGTCATCGCCGCAGTGTCGCACACCACCGGGTCGCGGCGCCGTATCGTGAATCCGCGCCGGGAGCACGATGCCAGCCCGTATAATTCGCGCCCGTTTTCGCTGATCGCACGCAGGCTTCCCGCATGTTCGAGTCCCTCACCCAGCGTCTCTCCGGCACCATCGATCGCCTGCGCGGTCGCGGCCGCCTGACCGAGGAAAACATCCGCGAGGCCACGCGCGAAGTCCGCATCGCCCTGCTCGAAGCCGACGTCGCCCTGCCGGTGGTGCAGGCGCTGATCGAGCGCATCAAGGTCCGCGCCGTCGGCCAGGAAGTGCTGAAGTCGCTGAGCCCGGGCCAGGCGCTGATCAAGGTCGTGCGCGACGAACTCACCGCGGTGATGGGCTCGACCGCCACCGACCTCAATCTCAACGTGCCCGCGCCGGCCGTGATCCTGATGGCCGGTCTGCAGGGCGCGGGCAAGACCACCACGGTCGGCAAGCTCGCCAAGCACCTGAAGGAAAAGCGCAAGAAGAAGGTGATGGTGGTGTCGGCGGACGTGTACCGACCCGCCGCGATCGAGCAGTTGAAGACGCTGGCGCAGCAGGTCGACGTGCTGTTCTTCCCGTCGGATGCGTCGCAGAAGCCCGAAGCCATCGTGAAGGCCGCGATCGAGGACGCCCGCAAGTCCTACGTCGACGTGCTGATCGTCGACACCGCCGGCCGCACCTCGATCGACGAGGCGATGATGGCCGAGATCAAGGCGCTGCACGGCGCGGTGAATCCGGTCGAGACCCTGTTCGTGGTCGACTCGATGACCGGCCAGGACGCCGCGGTCACCGCCAAGCACTTCGGTGAAGCGCTGCCGCTCACCGGCGTGGTGCTGACCAAGACCGACGGTGACGCGCGCGGTGGTGCGGCGCTGTCGGTGCGCTACATCACCCAGCGTCCGATCAAGTTCATCGGCGTCGGCGAGAAGCCCGATGGCCTCGATGTCTTCCACCCCGACCGTATCGCCAGCCGCATCCTCGACATGGGCGACGTGCTGTCGCTGGTCGAGCAGGTCGAGCAGCAGGTCGACAAGGACAAGGCGGCCAAGCTCGCGGAGAAGGTTGCCAAGGGCAAGCGCTTCAACCTCAACGACCTCAAGGACCAGCTCGAACAGATGCAGAACATGGGCGGCATCCACGGCCTCATGGACAAGCTGCCGGGCATGGGCCAGATCCCCGACAACGTGAAGAACCAGGTCACCGGCAAGGAAGTGCCGCGCATGGTTGCGATCATCAATTCGATGACGTCGAAGGAGCGCCGCAATCCCGACCTGCTCAACGGCTCGCGCCGCGCCCGCATCGCCAAGGGCGCCGGCCTCACTCCGGCCGACGTCAACAAGCTGATGAAGCAGTACCAGCAGATGGAAAAGATGATGAGCAAGCTCTCCGGCGGCGGCATGAAGGGCTTGATGCGTGGCATGAAGGGCATGATGGGCGGCCGCGGCGGAATGCCGTTCCGCTGACCGCCGCGCCCACGATGGAATGATGTGTTGCCGTCGCCGTGGCGGCACGGCGCAGGCCATGACCTACAGTTCGCGCTGTGCCCTTCGTGCGAGTGCGTCATGTCTGCTGCCGAACACAACGTCCTGTTCCTGCTGGGCAGCGCCCGCGTCGGCGGCAACGCGCAGTTCCTGGCGCAGCGCATGGCCGCGGCGTTGCCCGCGACCGCCAGCCATCGCACGTTGCATCTGGACGACTATCCGCTGCCTGCGTTCCGCGATATCCGGCACTCGGCAGGGGTCTATCCGCCGCCACAGGGCAACGAGCGCGTGCTGGCCGAGGCGACCCTGGACGCATCCGACCTCGTCATCGCCGCGCCGCTGTACTGGTACAGCCTGCCGGCCAGCGTGAAGCTGTACCTGGATTACTGGAGCGCGTGGATGCGCGTGCCGGGGCTCGACTTCAAGCAGCAGATGGCGGGCAAGCGTCTCCATGCCGTGTGCGTGCTGAGCGACGAGGACGTCGCGTTCGCCGAACCCTTTGCGCGCACGCTGGAGCTGAGCGCGGACTACATGGGCATGGAGTGGCGGGGAATGCTCACCGCCTACGGAAACCGCCCGGGCGACGTCGCCCAGGATCTGGAGGCTGTGGCCCGGGCCGACCGGTTTGCCGTCGCCTGAGCGGTTGGCTTGTCGCCCCGGCGGGGCGGGCATTCGAGGGTCGTTGCAGAGGCCGGACTTCCCGGGCGCAGCGGGCGGATGGCCCCAAACCCCGAATTTTCGGGGTGGACGGTTTCCTCGGGCGAATCAATGGCTTACAATCCCGCGCTTACCCTGCCATTCCGGCAGCTGGGCAACACGAGAAAGCAATGGTCAAGATCCGCCTCACCCGTGGCGGCGCGAAGAAGCGCCCCTTCTACCACATCATCGTCACCGACAGCCGCAGCGCACGCGACGGTCGCAACATCGAGCGCGTGGGTTTCTACAACCCGGTCGCGCAGGGCCAGGAAAAGCGCGTCGAACTCGACCTGGAGCGCGTCAAGCACTGGGTTTCGAAGGGTGCGCAGCTGACCGACAAGGTCGCCGTCCTCTACAAGGAAGCGGCCAAGGCCGCTGCCTGATTGCTGGCCGCGCCCCGTCGCGCGGCTGAATCCGCAATCCGCATGAAAGACGATCAAGGGCGCCGCATCCTGCTGGGCAGGGTGACCGGCGCCTTTGGCGTTCGGGGCGAGGCGAAACTCGAGTCCTGGACCGAGCCGCGCAACGCCATCTTCCGCTACCAGCCGTGGATCCTGCGCGACGCGCAGGGCAACGAGCGCGAGCTGCGCGGCGTGCGCGGCAAGGAAAGCGGCAAGAACCTCGTCGCCCATTTCCCCGATGTCGCCGATCGCGATGCCGTGGAGGCGATGCGCGGCACCGAGATCTACGTGCCCCGTTCCGCACTGCCGCCGCCGCAGCCGGGCGAGTTCTACTGGGTGGACCTGGAAGGGCTGCGTGTCGTGAACGTCGAAGGCGTCGACTTCGGCACCGTCTCGCACCTGTTCTCCACCGGCGCCAACGACGTGCTGGTTGCGCGCGATGGCGAGCGCGAGCGCATGATTCCGTTCGTGCAGCCGCAATACGTCACCGGCGTCGACTTCGAAGCAGGCGTCGTGACGGTGGATTGGGATCCCGAGTTCTAGAAATCCCGGGAGTTCCGTTTCAGATCCGGCTCCCCGAGCCGTGATGGCTGCGACATCCGCGCTGCCGTCACGACTTCAACCGAATCGTCGTATCAGGGCTGCCATGCGCATCGACGTCATCACGCTGTTTCCCGATTTCATCGCGCAATGCGCCGCGTTCGGCGTCACCGGCCGGGCGGGCGAGCGCGGCCTGGTTTCCCTGCATGCGTGGAACCCGCGCGACTACGCCGAAGGCAACTACCGGCGCGTGGACGAGCGGCCGTTCGGCGGCGGTCCCGGCATGGTCATGCTGATCGATCCGCTGCGGGCGGCGATCGCCGCCGCGCGCGCGGCCGATCCCATGCCCGCCAAGGTGATCTACCTGAGCCCGCAGGGCGCGCCGCTGACCCAGGCCAGGGCGCGCGAGCTGGCGGCGCGCGAGCGCGTGATCCTGCTATGCGGCCGCTACGAGGGCGTGGACGAACGGCTGATCGAAGCCGAGGTGGACGAGGAGCTGTCGATCGGCGACTACGTCCTGTCCGGCGGCGAACTGGCCGCGGCCGTGGTGGTCGACTCGGTCGCCCGGTTGCAGGAAGGGGCGCTGAGCGACGCCGAGTCGGCCGAGCAGGACAGTTTCGAAGGTGGCCTGCTGGACTGCCCGCACTACACCCGCCCGGTCGAACACGCGCTGGGCCGGGTTCCGGACGTGCTCCTGTCGGGCAACCACGCCGACATTGCCCGCTGGCGGCGCAAGGAGGCCTTGGGCCGGACCTGGCAGCGGCGGCCGGACCTCCTGGGCGAGGCGGTGCTATCCAAGGCCGATCACAAGCTTTTGGATGAATATCGCGCCAGATTCGCCGAAGTTGGCGACGATTCGGATGGCTGATGCAGGGTGCTTGCGAGCCCATGGCTCGCGCCCTGCCGAACGCCCGACGGCTACGCCAGCGGGCCGGAGGGACAGTGGCGCGGCTGCAATGCCCGCCACCTGCCATGAAAAAAGCGGCTAACCTCCGGCCACACAAGGGAAAATATGCCGCTATAATGCACGGCTCGTTTCACCCCTAGCTCCACCGATGCCAGACGTGGGTCCACGTGCACTCACGCTACAACTACACCAACAGGCCATAGCCATGAACAAGCCGTCCATCCATACGCTCGTCCAGAATTTCGAAGCCGAACAGATCCAGCGCAAGCTGCCGGATTTCGGCCCCGGCGACACCATCGTCGTCAACGTGAAGGTCAAGGAAGGCAACCGCGAACGCGTCCAGGCCTATGAAGGCGTGGTCATCGGCACCAAGAACGCCGGCCTGAATTCCTCCTTCACCGTCCGCAAGATCTCGCACGGCTACGGCGTCGAGCGCGTCTTCCAGACCCACAGCGCGATCATCGACTCGGTCGAAGTGAAGCGCCGCGGCAAGGTCCGCGCCGGCAAGCTGTACTACCTGCGTGGCCTGGAAGGCAAGAAGGCCCGCATCAAGGAAGACCTCGCCGCCTACGCCAAGGCCAAGGCCGAGTAATTCCGCGCAATATCTGGCGCCGCACGCATGTGCCGCGCCGCGACGGCCGCCCCTCGGGGCGGCCGTTTGTTTTTGTGCGGATGAGAGCGGTGTGTCGATCCGGGCCAAGCGCGGCGCGATAATCGCGTGGCAATGAAGCCTTCCACCGAATCGCCCAACGCGGCGCACGACAATGTCCGGCTCGACCTGTGGCTCTGGGCCGCGCGATTCTTCAAGACGCGCGCGCTCGCCAAGCACGCCATCGAAACCGGAAAGATCGAAGTCGCGGGACAGCGGGCGAAGCCGTCGCGCGGCGTGCGCGTGGGCGACGCGTTGACGATCGCGCGCGGCGAGGAAACCTTCGAGGTCGAAGTGCGCGAACTCAGCGACACGCGCGGTCCGGCGAGCGCGGCACAAGGCCTGTATGCCGAAAGCGAAGCCTCGCGCCTGCGCCGCGAGAACGCGCGCGCCCAGCGTGCCGCCGAACGCGCTGGCTATCGCGCGCCGGAGACGCGGCCCGACAAGCGCGCGCGCCGCCTGATCCGCGCCTTGGGCGACATCGACGCGACCTGAGGGCAGGGGGCGCCGACCGGTCAGCGGCCGATGCCCCACGCGGCAGCGATCAGCGGCGTCCGCCCAGCACCGAGCCGGCCAGGCCGATCAGGTCGGAGAAGTCCGCGTCGCCGTCACCGTCGCGATCGAGCACCGCACCGAGCAGGCCGCCACCCAGACCGCCCTGCTGGCGGATCTGCTGCTGCTCCTGGCCCAGTACCTGGCCCAGCCCCTGTGCCGTGGTGCCGCTGCCGCCCTGCGCGAACATGCGACGGGCGAGGTACGCGAGCACGATCGGCGCGAGCAGCTTCAGCAGCGAATTCGCCTGCGCGCCGCCGAGCCCGGTCGCCGCGCCCAGGCCCTGCGCCGCGTTGTTCTGCTGGTTGCCGAAGACGTGCCCGAGGATCTGCGTGCCCTGGCCGCCACCGCCCAGCACCGAGCCCAGCACGCTGCCCAGATCGAGTCCGGCGTGGTCGCGCTGCAGCGCGCCGAGCAGGGCTTCGGCGCCCTGCGGTTGCGCCGCGTTGCGTCCCAATGCGCCGAGCAGCAACGGCAGCGCCGCACCGACGGCGCCTTCGGCCTGGCCCGGCGACAGCCCGAGTTGCTGGCCGATCTGTTGCAGCGGCGCGCCCTGGAGTTGCGAAAGCAGGTCATCGGTCAGGGATGCATTCATGGTGGTGCTCCGTCCTTCGAGGTGAGCCCCATGCTAGACCGCTTCGCCGCCGCCGGTGTGACTGCCCGGATGGCCCGGTCCGGCGGGCCGGACCGGGCTCGTTGTTGCGCGCTTGCTTCAGCGCTATCGCTTGAGGTCGAACCGGTCCAGGTTCATGACCTTGTTCCATGCCGCCACGAAATCGCGCACGAAGTCCGCTTCGCCATCGTTGGCCGCGTAGACCTCGGACAAGGCGCGCAGCTGCGCGTTCGATCCGAACACGAGGTCGGCGATGGTGGCGGTCCACTTCAGCGCACCCGTCTTGCGATCGCGGCCTTCGAACACGCCGGCGTCCTTCTCCGAACGCTTCCACGCGGTGCGCATGTCGAGCAGGTTGATGAAGAAGTCGGTGCTCAGCGTGCCGGGGCGCTGGGTGAAGACGCCGTGCCGCGTGCCGCCGGTGTTCGCGCCGAGCGCGCGCATGCCGCCGACCAGCACCGTCATTTCCGGCGCGGTCAGGGTGAGCAGGGCGGCCTTGTCGACCAGCGCGGCAGCCGCGGCGTCTTCATGGCCGGGGCGGATGTAGTTGCGGAAGGCGTCCGCCGCCGGTTCCAGCACCTCGAAGGAATTCGCATCGGTCTGCGCGGGCGTGGCGTCCGTGCGGCCCGGTGCGAACGGGACGCTGATGCCGTGACCGCCCTGTTTCGCCGCGGCCTCGACCGCGGCGCAGCCGCCGAGCACGATCAGGTCGGCCAGCGAGATCTTCTTGCCGCCGGCCGCAGACGCGTTGAATTCCTTCTGGATGCCTTCGAGTGTCGCCAGTGCCTTGGCCAGCTCGGCCGGTTCGTTGACGGGCCAATCCTTCTGCGGCGCCAGGCGGATGCGCGCGCCGTTCGCGCCGCCGCGCATGTCGGTGCCGCGGAACGTCGACGCGGAGGCCCACGCGGTCTTGACCAGTTGCGCGGTCGACAGGCCCGAGGCGAGCAGCTTCTCCTTCAACGCGGCGATGTCCTGCGCATCGACCAGCGGATGGTCGACCGGCGGCACCGGGTCCTGCCAGATCAGGTCTTCCTTCGGCACCAGCTTGCCGAGGTAGCGCACCTTCGGTCCCATGTCGCGGTGGGTCAGCTTGAACCATGCGCGGGCGAAGGCGTCGGCGAACTTGGCGGGGTTGGCGAGGTAGTCGCGCGAGATCTTCTCGTACACCGGGTCCATGCGCATGCCCATGTCCGCGGTGGTCATCATCGGCTGGTGCGTCTTGCCCGGGATGTGCGCATCCGGCACGTTGTCGCCGGCGTTGCCCTTCGGCTTCCACTGGTGCGCGCCGGCCGGGCTCTTGGTCAGCTCCCAGTCGAAGCCGAACAGCGTCTCGAAGTAGCTCATGTCCCACTTCGTCGGCGTCGGCGTCCACGCGCCTTCGATGCCGCTGGTGATGGTGTGCGCACCCATGCCGCTGTCGAAGCTGTTGCGCCAACCGAAGCCGAGTTCCTCGATGTTCGCACCCTCGGGTTCGACGCCGACGTGGCTGGTCGGCCCGGCGCCGTGCGCCTTGCCGAAGGTGTGGCCGCCGGCGGTGAGGGCGACGGTCTCTTCATCGTTCATCGCCATGCGCGCGAAGGTTTCGCGGATGTCGCGTGCCGACTTGACCGGATCGGGGTTGCCGTTGGGGCCTTCGGGGTTCACGTAGATCAGGCCCATCTGCACCGCGCCGAACGGATTGGCGAGTTCGCGCTCGCCGCTGTAACGCTCGTCGCCGAGCCAGGTCGATTCCGGACCCCAGTCGATCGGCTGCGGTTCCCACACATCCTCGCGCCCGCCACCGAAACCGAAGGTCTTGAAGCCCATCGAATCGAGCGCGACGTTGCCGGCGAGGATCATCAGGTCGGCCCACGACAGCTTGCGGCCGTACTTCTGCTTGACCGGCCACAGCAGGCGCCGCGCCTTGTCGAGGTTGCCGTTGTCCGGCCAGCTGTTGAGCGGGGCGAAACGCTGTTCGCCCGAACGCGCGCCGCCGCGGCCATCGAAGATGCGGTAGGTGCCCGCGGCGTGCCAGGCCATGCGGATGAAGAACGGACCGTAGTGGCCGTAGTCGGCGGGCCACCAGTCCTGCGAATCGGTCATCAGCGCGGTCAGGTCCTTGACCACCGCATCGAGGTCGAGCGTCTTGAACTCGGCGGCGTAATCGAAGTCCTCGACCATCGGGTCGCAGAGCTCGGACTGCTGCTTGAGCAGGCCCAGGTTGAGCTGGTCGGGCCACCACTGCGCATTGGTCGGCGCGCGATGGCCGCCATGGAACACCGGGCACTTGGTTTCAACGTTCATGCGTCTCTCCTCTGGTCGTGTGCACCCGGCGTCTGCGACGCGTCCTGCGTGCGGGTGACGGTGGCGGATGTGCTTCGCGGAGATCGACCGTGTGCGCCCGGTCGTACCCGTCCGCAGCGTGCTCTACGTGTCTTGCAGCCAGAGGTCAGCCCGGCCGCAAGGCGCGTTCCGAAGCTACGCCGCGGCGTCGGGGAAGTGAAATTGAAAGTAGGAAACGCATCGATAGCACTTGGCTATCGATACGGGAATTCCGAAAGCCTGAAGCTAAGGGTCAGCTCAGGCCCTTGAGCCGGTACAGCGCTTCCAGCGCCTGCTTGGGCGTCAGCTCGTCCGGGTCGATCGCCGCCAGCGCGTCCATGGCGGCGGAGCTGGGCGCGAACAGGCCGAATTGCTGCGGTGCGTCGAGCGCTTCGGGCGCCATCGACGGTAGTGGCGCGTCGCGGCTGCTCTGCTCGAGTTCGGCAAGACGGCCGCGGGCCTGCTGCACCACGGCGCGGGGCAGGCCGGCGAGCGCGGCGACCTGCAGGCCGAAGCTGCGGTCGGCGGGGCCGTCCTTCACCGCGTGCATGAACACCAGTGCATCGCCGTGCTCGACGGCATCCAGGTGCACGTTGGCGATGCCGCTGCCCGGCTCGGCGAGCGCGGTGAGTTCGAAGTAGTGCGTGGCGAACAGCGTGTAAGCGCGATTGCCGTTGGCGAGACGGCGCGCGCAGGCTTCTGCGAGCGCGAGGCCGTCGTAGGTCGAGGTGCCGCGGCCGATCTCGTCCATCAGCACCAGCGACTGCGCGCTGGCGTGGTGCAGGATGTAGCTGGTTTCGCTCATCTCGACCATGAAGGTCGACTGCCCGCGCGCCAGGTCGTCGCCGGCGCCGATGCGGGTGAGGATGCGATCGATCGGACCGAGCACCGCGCGCGAGGCCGGCACGAACGCGCCGATGTGCGCGAGCAGCACGATCAGCGCGTTCTGGCGCATGTAGGTCGACTTGCCGCCCATGTTCGGGCCGGTGATGACCAGCATGCGGCGCGACTCGTCGAGCACGAGGTCGTTGGGTTCGAACGGTTCGCTGCGCACCGCTTCGACCACGGGATGGCGGCCGCGTTCGATGCGGATCCCGGCGTCGTCGACGAGCTCGGGTTGCGCCCAGTCCAGCGATTGCGCGCGTTCGGCGAAGCAGCCGAGCACGTCGAGTTCCGACAGCGCGGCGGCGCAGCGCTTGAGCGGTTCCAGGCGCTCGTTCAGCGCATCCAGCAGCTGTTCGTACAGCAGGCGCTCGCGGGCGAGGGCGCGTTCGCGCGCGGACAGCACCTTGTCCTCGAACTGCTTGAGTTCCTCGGTGATGTAGCGCTCGGCGCCGGTCAGGGTCTGGCGGCGCGAGTAATGCGTCGGCGCCTTGTCGCTCTGGCCCTTGCTGATCTCGATGTAGTAGCCGTGCACGCGGTTGTAGCCGACCTTCAGCGTGGCGACGCCGGTGGCGGCGCGCTCGCGCGCTTCCAGGTCGACCAGGAACTGGTCGGCATGCGTGGACAGGGTGCGCAGCTCGTCCAGCTCGGTGTCGTAGCCTTCGGCGAAGATGCCGCCGTCGCGCGCCAGCACGGGCGGCTGCGGGACGATGGCCGAGGCGAGCAGGTGCGCGTGCGCGTCGTGTTCGCCGAGTTCGTCGCACAGCGCGCGCAGGCGCGGCGAATCCAGCGGCTGCAACTGCGCGCGCGCGGCGGGCAGCAGCCCCAGGCCGTCGCGCAGGGTGGAGAGGTCGCGCGGACGTGCCGAACGCAGTGCGATGCGCGAGAGGATGCGTTCGAGGTCGCCGAGTGCACGGAAGGTCTCGCGCAGGCGCTCGGCGGCGCCGGATTCGATCAGCATCGCCACGCCCTGGTGGCGCAGGCGCAGCGTGGCGCGGTCGCGCAGCGGTCGGTGCAGCCAGCGCCGCAGCAGGCGTCCACCCATGGGCGTGATGGTCGAATCGAGCACGCCGAGCAGTGTGGTGCGCGTGTCGCCGTCGACGCGCGTGTCGAGTTCGAGGTGGCGGCGCGTGGCGGCGTTCATCGCGATCGCGCCGTCGCCGGATTCCACGGCGATCGCGGTCAGGTGGGGCAGGCGCTGCTTCTGCGTCTCCTCGACGTAGCCGAGCAACGCCGCGGCCGCGGCGATCGCCAGCGGCTTGTCCTCGATGCCGAACCCGCTCAGGTCATGCAGGCCGAAGAAGCGCAGCAGCTGGCGGCGCCCGCTGTCCGCGTCGAACAGCCAGGGCGCGCGGCGGCGCATGCCGGTGCGGGTGGCGACGAAGGCGGGCCAGCCTTCCTCGTCCGCGACCAGGGTCTCGGCGGGTTCCAGACGCGCCAGTTCGGCTTCCAGGGCGTCTTCGCTGGCGACTTCATTCACCAGCAGGCGGCCGGCGGCGAGATCGGCCCAGGCGATGCCGAAACCGCTCTTGCCGCGCGCGACCGCGAGCAGCAGCGTGTCGCGACGCTCGTTGAGCAGCGCCTCGTCGGTGACCGTGCCCGGGGTGACGATGCGCACGACCTTGCGCTCGACCAGCCCCTTCGCCAGCGCGGGATCGCCGATCTGTTCGCAGATCGCCACCGACTCGCCCAACGCGACCAGCCGCGCCAGGTAGCCTTCGTAGGCGTGGTGCGGGACGCCGGCCATCGGGATCGGCTGGCCCGCCGAATTGCCGCGCTGGGTCAGGGTGATGTCGAGCAGGCGCGCCGCCTTGCGGGCGTCGTCGTAGAACAGCTCGTAGAAGTCCCCCATGCGGAAGAACAGCAGCACGTCCGGATGCTCCGCCTTGGCGGCGAAGAACTGCTTCATGAGCGGGGTGTGTTCGGGGGGCGAGGCCGGGGTGTTGCCGTGCATGAGGGGCTTGCTGTCCGTTGTCGCAGATGCGGCGTCCCGTGGGCGCCTGCGGTGTGCCACATGATGACAGCAGCCGGTGCGGGATGGTGCGCTGCGGCAGGCTTTGAGCTTCCGTGACCGTCGTCGCGAAGCTGTGGTAGGTTCGGGCGTGCTCGGCCGATGCATTCGGCGGTCCGGCAGGGGCAAGGGGAGCCGCGCGGGGGCGCGGTAGCTAGGGCCAGCTGCACAGCGCATGCGGGCTCATTCGTTGGAGGGGTTCGCGATGATTCCGAGCAATACCCAGAGAAAGCGCCTGTCGCTCGCGGTAGCTGTCGCGATGGCGGCGATGGTCGCCGCGCCGGTTTCGGCGCAGGAAGCCGCCGCACCTGCGGACGGCGAAAAAGAAGCCACGACCTTGTCCGAACTGGTGGTCACCGCGCAGAAGCGCGAGGAGACCATGCAGGACGTGCCGATCTCGGTCACCGCGCTGCCCGAGCAGCTGATGCGCGACACCGGCGTGCGCGACATCAAGGACGTGCAGGTCCTGGTGCCCGGACTCATCGTCACCAGCACCCAGAACGAGGCCATCACCACCGCGCGCATCCGCGGCATCGGCACGGTCGGCGACAACGCCGGCCTGGAGTCGTCGGTGGGCGTGGTGATCGACGGCGTCTACCGCCCGCGCAACAGCGTGGGCTTCGGCGACCTCGGCGAGCTGGAGCGCATCGAGGTGCTCAAGGGGCCGCAGGGCACGGTGTTCGGCAAGAACACTTCGGCCGGCGTGATCAACGTGATCACCCGTCGCCCCAGCTACGAAACCTCCGTCGAGGGCGAACTCACCTTCGGCGACTACAACGCGCTTGGCGCGGCCGGCGCCTTCAATACCGCGCTGGGCGAGAACGCCGCGATGCGCGTCTACGCGGTGAAGCGCAAGCGCGACGGCTTCATGGACGTGCATACCGGTGCCGGACCGCGGACCGAGAAGGAAGACGGCGACCAGAACTTCCATTCGCTGCGCGGCCAGCTGCTGCTGGAGCCGACCGACAACCTCGACATCCTGCTGATGGCCGACTTCACCAGTCGCGAGGAGAACTGTTGCGCCGCCGCGACCATCGTGCGCGGGGCGACCGCGGCGATCATCGACGCGCTCTCGCCCGACGAGGGCGTTGCGCCGGCGGGCACCGATCCCTTCGATCGCCAGGTCTGGAGCAACCGCAGCACCGAGCAGGACATCAAGGACAAGGGCGTGCAGGGCGAGGTCAACTGGATCACGCCGTGGTTCGACAACGCCACCCTGACCTCGATCACCGCGTCGCGCGAATGGAAGACGATCAACGGCCTCGACTTCGACTTCACCAGCGCCGACCTGCTGTACCGCAATGCGGACGAGAACGAGTCGCTGACCGCGTTCGAGACGTTCAGCCAGGAGTTCCGCCTCACCGGCTCCACCGAGCGGCTGGACTGGATGATCGGCGCGTTCTATTCCGACGAGGACCTGGACCGCAACGATTCCTACCGCATCGGTACGGCGTACGAGCCGTACCTGTCGACGCTGGTGTTCCAGCGCGTGGCGCAGGGGCTGGCGGGCTTGGGCATGCCCGTCACCAACCCCGCCGGCGCGGGCGCGTTCCTGGCGCAGGTGGCGGGGCAGACGCCGGGCAGCATCTTCACCGGCCTGGGCGCGCTGGACGAACATCGCCAGAATTCGAAGAGCAAGGCGCTCTTCAGCAACAACACCTGGCATGCGACCGATGCGCTCGACCTCACGATCGGACTTCGCTACACGCAGGAAGATAAGACGCTGGATTCGGTCTTCAGCAATCCGAACGGCAGCATCGGCTGCGGCAGCGCGCTGGTGGACCAGAACCCGGCCAACCCGAACCGCTTCGCGCGGCTGCGTGCGGCGCTCTCCGCCCGCAGCGCCGGTTTCGCCGCCCAGCCCGCGGCGGTGCAGAACGCGATCATGGCCAGCCTCGGGCCGCAGGTCGCCGGCTTCATGTGCCTGCCGTGGGCGAATGCCTTGCACAACGGCCGCGTGATCCACCAGGAGCGCACCGAGAAGGAATGGTCGGGCACGTTCAAGGCGGCGTACCGCTGGAACGACAACCTGATGACCTACTTCTCCGCGGCGCGCGGCTACAAGGCCGGCGGCTTCAACCTCGACCGCGTGCAGTCCTCGGATGGCCAGTCGAGCAGCGGCTCGGGCGTGCGGCCGGTGGACGACACCTCGTTCCCGGGCGAATTCGTCGACAGCTACGAGCTCGGCGCCAAGACGACCTGGGCCGGCGGCAACCTGCTGCTCAACGCCACCTTGTTCCACCAGACCTACGAGGACTTCCAGCTCAACAGCTTCCTGGGCACGAGCTTCGTGGTGCGCTCGATCCCGGAAGTCGTGTCGCAGGGCGTCGACACCGAAGTGCTGTGGCAGACCGGTATCGACGGCCTGAGCTTCCAGGGCGGCCTGACCTATGCTGACACCAAGTACGGCGACGAGCGGCCGACCGCGGAATTCAGCGATACGCCGGCGAGCGCGCCGGGCTCGCTGTACAAGCTGCCGGGCAGCCAGGCGAGCTTCGCGCCGAAGTGGTCCGGGTCGGGCGCGGTGACCTACCAGTGGGGCTTCGGCAATGACCTGGTGGCGCGCTTCAACCTCGGGGCGAAGTACATGTCCGACTACAACACCGGCTCGGACCTCGACGTCGAAAAGGAGCAGGACGCGTACACGGTGGTCAACGCGCGCGTCGGCATCGGCCGCAAGGACAAGCGCTGGTCCGTCGAACTGTGGGCGCAGAATCTGACTGACGAGGAGTACATGCAGGTCGCGTTCGACGCGCCGCTGCAGGCACCGGGCACGTCGCTGCCGGGCGATCCGCTGAACTCGTACAACGCGTTCCTCGGCGCCCCGCGTACCTATGGCCTGACGTTCCGCATCACGTACTGACGGCGCCACCCGTGTCACCGGCGACGGCCCGCTTACTGCGGGCCGTCGCCTTTTGCGGGTGCGCCGCTATAGTTCGCCGCATGAGCACCGTCGCCTCTGACACGACATTGCAGCAACTGGCCGGGCAACTGGGCGCGATTGCCCAGGCGGGCCACCACACGCTGGTCACCGCCGAGAGCTGCACCGGTGGCTGGATCGCCAAGGTGCTGACCGACATCGCCGGATCATCCGCCTGGTTCGAGTGCGGGATCGCGGCCTACAGCTACGAGTCCAAGCAGGCTCTGCTCGGCGTGCGCCCGGAGACGCTGGAGCAACACGGCGCGGTGAGCCGCGAAACCGTCCTGGAGATGGTGTCCGGCGCCCTGGTCCATTCGGGTGCCACGCTGGCGGTCGCGGTGACCGGCATCGCCGGTCCCTCGGGCGGCACCGAGGACAAGCCGGTGGGCACGGTGTGGGTTGCGTGGAAACGCCGCGGCGGCTACGCCATGGCCGAGGTCTTCCACTTCGCCGGCGATCGCGAGGCGGTGCGCAGGCAGACGGTGGAAGCGGCCCTGCAGGGCCTGATGCGCCTGGCCGGATAGGCCACTCCGGGCGCCGGCCGCGGCTGGGCTTGCTTTTCTGGAAAAGGCGTTAGTAGTATTGCTACTAATGAACCTGACCGACACCCAGCGCGCCATCCTGGCCCTCATCACCGAGCGGATCGAGAGCGAAGGCGTGCCGCCGTCGCAAACCGAGATCGCATCGGCCTTCGGTTTCAGCAGTGTTCGCGCCGCCCAGTACCACCTCGAGGCACTCGAGCGGGCAGGGGCGATCCAGCGAGTGCCCGGGCAGGCACGCGGCATCCGCCTGACCCAGGCGCCGGCCCGGATGGCGCCCGCGGCGAATGACGATGCCTTGCGGCTGCCGGTGCTGGGCCGGGTCGCAGCCGGCCTGCCGATCGGTGCCGGTGTCGACCTGGAAACGGACGACTACGTCATCCTCGACAAGAACTTCTTCGCGCCGGCTCCGGACTACCTGCTCAAGGTGAAGGGCGACTCGATGCGCGACGAAGGCATCTTCGACGGCGACCTGATCGGCGTGCACCGCACCTCCGAAGCGCGCAGCGGCCAGATCGTGGTGGCGCGCATCGACGACGAAATCACCGTCAAGCTGCTGAAGATCGGCAAGGACCGCGTGCGCCTGCTGCCGCGCAATCCGGATTACGCGCCCATCGAGGTGTCGCCGGACCAGGACTTCGCCATCGAGGGGCTGTACTGCGGCCTGGTGCGGCCGAATCGATGAGGGCCGTCATGCGTACGGGGTTTTCCTACCCGCGGGGCCGGCCTATGCCGATTCCTGCCGGCGCGATCCCCGTCCAGACTTTTTCCAGGTGGTCCGCTTGCGTCTCAGCCTCTGCGATGCGCGCCCACTAATCTGGCTTCAACAAGAACGCTCCAACGCACACAAACACGAACCAAGGAACCGCCACGATGGATGAGAACAAGAAGCGTGCCCTCACGGCAGCCCTGAGCCAGATCGAAAAGCAGTACGGCAAGGGCGCGGTCATGCGCATGGGCGACCAGGTCGCCGAGCCGGCCGAAGTCATCGGCACCGGTTCGCTGATGCTGGACATCGCGCTGGGTATCGGCGGCCTGCCCAAGGGCCGCGTGGTCGAGATCTACGGTCCGGAATCCTCGGGCAAGACCACCCTGACCCTGCAGACCATCGCCCAGTGCCAGAAGGCCGGCGGCACCTGCGCCTTCGTGGACGCCGAACACGCACTCGATCCGACCTACGCCGCCAAGCTGGGCGTGAATGTCGACGACCTGCTGGTGAGCCAGCCCGACACCGGCGAACAGGCGCTGGAAATCGCCGACATGCTGGTGCGTTCCAACGCCGTGGACATGGTCGTGGTGGACTCGGTCGCCGCGCTGACCCCGAAGGCGGAAATCGAAGGCGAGATGGGCGACCAGCTCCCCGGCCTGCAGGCCCGCCTGATGAGCCAGGCCCTGCGCAAGTTGACCGGCAACATCAAGCGCAGCAACTGCATGGTGATCTTCATCAACCAGCTGCGAATGAAGATCGGCATCATGATGCCGGGCCAGAGCCCGGAAACCACCACCGGCGGCAACGCGCTCAAGTTCTACGCCTCCGTGCGCCTGGACATCCGCCGCATCGGCTCGGTGAAGAAGGGCGACGAGATCGTCGGCAACCAGACCCGCATCAAGGTGGTGAAGAACAAGCTGGCGCCGCCGTTCAAGCAGGTCGTCACCGAAATCCTCTACGGCGAAGGCATCTCGCGTGAAGGCGAGCTGATCGACATGGGCGTGGAAGCCAAGCTGGTCGAGAAGTCGGGCGCCTGGTACGGCTACAGCGGCGAGCGCATCGGGCAGGGCAAGGAGAACGCCCGCCAGTTCCTCAAGGACAACCCGGCGCTGGCCGCGCAGCTCGAAGCGGCGCTGCGCGAGAAGTTCCAGCCGGCCGAGGCACGCCGCGACGAAGGCGCGGACGACGCGCGCGAGGACTGATCCGAACGCAGGACGCCGCCGCGTGGACGACAACGGCATCGACACCGAGCGCAAGCCCCGCCGCAAGGCGCGGGAGTTGAGCGCAACGCAACGGGCCTTGGGGCTGCTCACGCGGCGCGAACATTCAAGGACGGAGCTCACCCGCAAGCTGGCCTCGCGTGGCATGGATGCCGGCGAGGTGGAAACCGCCGTGGCCAACCTGGCCCGCGACGGCTGGCAGGACGATGCCCGTTTCGCCGAGAGCCTGATGCGCGCCCGCGCCTCCAGCGGACATGGACCCATCCGGATCCGCGCCGAGCTTGCTACCCATGGCCTCGACCGCGAGGCCATTACTGCCGCCCTGGACACTTTCCATGGCGACTGGGCCGAAATCGCCTCCGACCTCGTCCGTCGGCGCTACGGCCCGGTCGCCGCCTTTGACCTCAATCAGCGGCGCAAGGCCGCCGATTTCCTGCTCCGCCGTGGCTTCGATGCCGCGGCGATCCGGGCCGCCACGCGCGCGGACGCCGACGCGGACTAGGCGCCGCCGGGCTCGTGCGGCCTGCGCGGGCCGGTCCTGCCTGCTACGCTAGAAAGCTTTCCGACTGGGTTGCCTGCTCGGCTTGCTGCCGCCATCTTGGGGGCTGGGGCCGGTCGCCGTGACCTTGCCCAAGCCCTTCTTGATCGCGCCAGGCATGAAAACCACTACCGAAATCCGCAGCGATTTCCTCGAATTCTTCCGCTCCAAGGGCCACGCCGTGGTGCCTTCGAGCTCGCTGGTCCCGGGCAACGACCCGACCCTGCTGTTCACCAATGCGGGCATGGTCCAGTTCAAGGACGTGTTCCTCGGCGCCGAGAAGCGCAGCTACACCCGCGCCACCAGCTCCCAGCGCTGCGTCCGCGCCGGCGGCAAGCACAACGACCTGGACCAGGTGGGCTACACCGCGCGCCACCACACCTTCTTCGAGATGCTGGGCAACTTCAGCTTCGGCGACTACTTCAAGAAGGATGCGATCGTCTGGGCGTGGGAGCTGCTGACCGAAGTCTGGAAGCTACCCAAGGACAAGCTGCTCGCGACGATCTACCACACCGACGACGAGGCGTTCGAGATCTGGAACAAGATCGTCGGCCTGCCGCCGGAGCGCATCATCCGCATCGGCGACAACAAGGGCGCGCCGTTCGCTTCCGACAATTTCTGGCAGATGGCCGACACCGGTCCTTGCGGCCCGTGCACGGAAATCTTCTACGACCACGGCGCGCACATCGCCGGCGGTCCCCCGGGTTCGCCGGACGAGGACGGCGACCGTTACATCGAGATCTGGAACAACGTCTTCATGCAGTTCGACCGCCAGGCCGACGGCACGCTGGTGCCGTTGCCGGCGCCGTGCGTCGACACCGGCATGGGCCTGGAACGCGTTTCCGCCGTGCTCCAGCACGTGCACAGCAACTACGAGATCGATCTGTTCCAGCACCTGATCAAGGCGGCGGCTGCCATCACCGGCACCACCGACCTCGAGCACAAGTCGCTGCGCGTCATCGCCGACCACATCCGTGCCTGCAGCTTCCTGATCGTCGACGGCGTGCTGCCCAGCAACGAAGGCCGCGGTTACGTGCTGCGCCGGATCATCCGTCGCGCCATCCGCCACTTCTGGAAGCTGGGCGCGCTCAGCAGCGACGGCAGCTTCTGGCGCATGGTCGCGCCGCTCATCGACGTGATGGGCGAGGCGTATCCCGAGCTGGTGCAGAAGCGCGAGCTGGTCGAGCGCGCGCTCAAGGCAGAAGAAGCGGCCTTCGCGCAAACGCTCGATGCGGGCATGCAACGCCTGGAGGGTTATCTCGCGCAGGGCGGTGGCACCATCGACGGTGAGCAGTTGTTCCAGCTGCACGACACCTACGGCTGCCCGCCCGACCTGATCGCCGACATCCTGCGCGAGAAGGGCACCGAGCTGCCGCCGACGGCGATGGCCGAATACGAACGCCTGATGGAACAGCAGCGCGAACGCGCGCGCGCCGCAGGCAAGTTCGCCGGCGGCACCGCGCTGCCGGCGGACCTGATCGCGCAGCTCAAGCCGACCGAGTTCGTCGGCTACGAACACCTCGAGGCCGGCGGTCTGGAAGTCGTAGCGTTGCTCAAGGACGGCAAGCCGGTCGACGCCATCCAGGCGGGCGACGAAGCCATCGTCTTCCTCGACCGCACCCCGTTCTATGCGGAAAGCGGCGGCCAGGTCGGCGACGTGGGGCAGCTGGCCGAGCAGGGCGTGATGTTCGCGGTCGCCGATACCCAGAAGCTGGCTGGGCAGTTCCACGGCCACGTCGGTACGCTGACGGCCGGTACGCTCAAGCGTGGCGACCACGTGGTCGGTGCCGTCAACCACGAGCGCCGCGCCGCGACCGTCCTCAACCACAGCGCCACCCACCTGCTGCATGCCGCGCTGCGCGACGTGCTGGGTACCCACGTCACGCAGAAGGGCTCGCTGGTGGCGCCCGAGCGCCTGCGTTTCGATTTCGCGCACTTCCAGTCCGTCACCGCGGCCGAGCTCGCGCAGATCGAGCGCCAGGTCAACGCCGAGGTTCGCGGCAACCATGCCGCCGAAGTGCGCCACATGGACATGCAGGAAGCGCTGGACTTCGGCGCGATGGCGCTGTTCGGCGAGAAGTACGGCGAACGCGTGCGCGTGCTGCGCATGGGCGACACGTCGACTGAGTTGTGCGGTGGCACTCACGTGACCCGCACCGGCGACATCGGCTTGTTCAAGATCGTTTCCGAAGGTGGGGTCTCGGCCGGCGTGCGCCGCATCGAGGCACTGACCGGGCAGGGGGCACTGGATTACGTGGCCGAGGAGGAACGGCGTCTCGACGAGGCGGCCAACCTGCTTGGTGGCAATGCCGCGGACGTAGCCGACAAGGTGCGCGCGCTCCTGGATCGGCAGAAGAAGCTCGAGCGTGAACTCGAATCGCTCAAGGCCAAGGCGGCTTCGGGCGCCACGGCCGATCTGGCCGGTTCCGCGATCGACGTCCGTGGAGTCAAGGTAGTGGCGTCGCGGTTGGAGGGCTTCGACGCCAAGGCGCTGCGCGAGGCCGTCGACCGGCTCAAGCAGCAGCTTGGAGAAGCCGTCGTCCTGCTGGCCGGGACCAGCGACGGCAAGGCGGCGCTGATCGCGGGGGTCAGTGGTTCGATCACCGGCAAGGTAAAGGCCGGGGAACTACTTTCCCACGTGGCGGCACAGATCAACGGCAAGGGCGGTGGGCGTCCGGACATGGCCCAGGGCGGCGGCGAGGACGGCCCCGCGCTCAAGCAGGCGCTGGCTGGCGTCACGGACTGGGTGGCGCAAAAACTGGCATGATGCCGGGTGTGGTATGTGACAGGGGGACGCTGAACTTCTCGACCGCGACGCGGTCCACGGAAAGCCGGCGTTTGTTTTCAGAAGTAAGGCGCTCTAGAGGGAACGGGCGCCCTGACCGGCGATCTTGGCCGGTATCGAGGAGATTTGCATGCTTATCCTGACGCGTCGCGTCGGCGAGACTTTGATGATCGGTGACTCCGTTACGGTCACTGTTCTCGGTGTGAAGGGCAACCAGGTGCGCATCGGCATCACCGCCCCGAAGGACGTCGCGGTCCATCGCGAGGAGATCTACCAGCGCATACAGCGCGGCGAGGGAGTCTCCGAAGATCGCAAGGGCGAGGACAGCTAAAAAAATTTGCCGCGCATGCGCAGAGCCGTTATGCTCTGCGCCCCGCGGAGACTTGCCCGAGAGGCCGAAGGGGCTCCCCTGCTAAGGGAGTATGGGGTCAAAAGCTCCATCGAGGGTTCGAATCCCTCAGTCTCCGCCAGTTTTATCGCTGAAAGTGTTTGACGAAGCGATAACAACTGAGCATAATTTCGCTTCTAGCTTTTGCGCCCGTAGCTCAGCTGGATAGAGCACCAGGCTACGAACTTGGTGGTCGGGAGTTCGAATCTCTCCGGGCGCGCCATACAAGCAAAGGGTCAACGGTTAATCCCGCTGGCCCTTTTGCTTTTTCTGGCTCCGGTGCCGCGCTGTATCTGCGAACGGACCGCACGTGCCCGCTGCCCTCGCATTCCCATGATCGAAGCATTCTTGTTCGCGTAAACGCGGGCAATGCACCCATTGCGATCGTCGGAATGATCCCGGCCGTGAATACACCGAACGCAGGCATCGCAAGCTGTGGTGCCCATTCGCGACGGCGGCAGCCTCGCAACTTCTGGGCGCGATTCGCATCGGCTATGTTGTGGAGCCACGCGGCACGGCCGCGGCCCGCCTGGAGCGGACATGACTTCTCGCAACACCGTCCTCGTGGCGGGATCGGCCAACCTGGATTTCGTCGTGCGTGCGCCGCATATCCCGGCGCCCGGCGAAACCGTGCTGGGCGGCGACTTCAGGACATTCCCCGGCGGCAAGGGCGCGAACCAGGCGGTGGCCTGCGCGCGGGCCGGCGGTGCGCGCACGCGGATGCTGGTCGCGCTGGGGGTGGATGCGTTCGCGAATCCACTCGAGGAGTCCCTGCGTGCCGCGGGCGTCGACGCACGGATCGTGCGCGTCCCCGACGAAGCGACCGGCGTCGCCTTCATCTGTCTTTCCGCGGATGCGGAGAACGCCATCACCGTCGCGCCGGGCGCGAATTCACGGTTGCGCGCGGCGGACCTGCCGGAGCTATCCGGCGTCTCGCACCTGCTGTTGCAGCTGGAGTCGCCGCTGGATGCCGTACTTGCCTGGGCCCGCGCCGCGCGCGATGCGGGCGTCAGGGTGGTTCTGAACGCCGCACCGGCGCGCCCGCTGTCGATGGAGCTGCTGGCTACCATCGACGTGTTGATCGTCAACGAGGGCGAGTTGCGGGCCATCGCCGGCGAGGGCGGGATCTCCGCCGCGGTCGCCAGGCTCGCCGGCATCGACGTGATCGTGACGCTGGGGGCGCGCGGCAGTTGCGCCCACGCGCAGGGCGAGTGGCTGCTGCAGCCCGCATTCGAAGTCGAAGCCATCGACACCACCGGCGCGGGCGACACGTTCTGCGGCGTATTCGTGGCTGCGTTGGCGCAAGGACACGAATTCGCGGACGCGTTGCGGCGCGCGTCGGCAGCGTCGGCGCTGGCATGCACGCGATTGGGCGCGCAGAGCGCGGTGCCCGCTCACGCTGAGATCGACGCGCTGCTCGTCGCTGGTCGTCCCACTTCCCTCGTTGCGCTCAGACGTTATTGCGGACTGGAGTGAGCGGATAGTCTCGTACCCATGAAACTTGTCGGAACAAAGACGCGGATTCTCGGCTGGACACTGGCGGCAAGCCCGGTCGCCTGCTTCCTGGCCGGCAAGCTTGTTCGACTGGTCAATCATTGCGACCTTGCCTCTGCAAGCGAGTGCTATACCCCTGCGGCCTGGGCGCACGGCTGGGAAGGTTTGGCCTTCATCTGCTTGTTCTCGCTCGCGCCTCTGGGCATCTTGGCGCTAGTCGCGGAGCGCCTGGCGCGCTGGCATTTGCGCTGGAGCGCCAGGGAACCCAAGTAAGCCGGAGCCGCTTCTCGACTTCCAATTCATGCGTCAGGCCAAAGCCCATGCCGTACGTTGTGCAAACCGAAGCCATCGAGCTCGCGCAGATCGATCTGGTCAATCTCCATCGGTTGGCCGCTTCGGAGCCCGTCGATTTCGGTGGCGTGCATCTATTCGAAGGGGCGCTTCCGCCGCCTCATGTCGTATCCCGCGCCCTGGCGCAGTTGCAGCTTGGTACCCCGGCGCTCTGGTGCGTGCCATTCCTGATCATTTCCCGCGCACGCCGGGCGGCTCTCGGTGGTTGCACATTCAAGACCATGCCCGTTGATGGCACGGTCGAGATCGGTTACGGAGTCGCCGCGAGCGAAAGAGGGCGTGGCGTTGCGACCGCGGCAATTCGAGAGCTTCTGCAGATGGCGGCCCTGAGCGGGCTGGTCCAGGAGGTTGTGGCCCACATCGTCCCGGACAATGTCGCGTCTTCCAGGGTGGTATCGCGTCTTGGGTTCACGCCGGGTGAGCGGATCCTCGAGCCGGATGGAGAGACGGTTGTGCGCTGGTCCTGGCGCGTCGCAAGCTGACAGTTCATCCAAGCCGAAGTCGCTTCGCGATCCGGCCAAGGCGTTAGACCGCAGAAAGTGCTGACACCCATGGAGCATGCAATGCAACGTGTTACCGGAATTGGCGGAATCTTCTTCAAGTCGGCAGACCCCAAAGCGCTGGGCGCGTGGTATCGCGACCACCTCGGTCTCGACGTGACCGAATGGGGCGGCGCGGTGTTCCAATGGGGCGGTGCGGACAGCCCGCCGGGCATGACCATCTGGAGTCCGTTCGCGCAGGACACGGGCTACATGGCGCCGAGTTCCGCGTCCTTCATGATCAATTTCCGTGTCGCGGACCTGGACAACCTGCTCGGCGCGTTGCGCGCGGAAGGCTGCAATGTCGTCGACAAGACCGAAGCGTCCGAACACGGCAAGTTCGGTTGGGTGATCGATCCGGAAGGCAACAAGGTCGAGCTCTGGCAACCGCCCGAAGGCCAATAAGCAGCGCGTTGCGCTCCGACCTTTCGCTCGAGTCGCGACGACTTCGCAACGCGGCTTGATTCAGGCGTCCTGCGCTGCGAGTCGATCGATGACCGCCTGCGGCTGCTTCATCCATGCGAAGTGGTCGGCACGTGCATGCAACGCGCGCGAGTCCAGGCACTCGATCCGATGGGAAGAGCGCGGCAGTTTCGAGAGCAGGAAGCGGGTCGAGCTGGCGGGGGCGAGCCAGTCCCTGCCCAGCACTACGGCGTGCGCGTCGACCCGGACCGGCGCCATGGCCGCCTCGAGATCCGCATCCAGGCCGCGTGCGGCATAGCGGCCGCTCAGGGCGCTGCGTGCCCAGTCGTGGATCAGGCTGCGCGATTCGTTGCCGCCGAAGCCGATGCGGTGGCCGGGCAGGTAGCCACGACGATCCGCCAGCCAGGGCAGGAAGCGGTAGGCCATCGGCAACCACCAGCGGCTGCGCGGCGGGAAGGCGCGCCAGTACGGCGAGCCGCTCGCCACCAGCCACAGACGCGTCGCGCTGTCGGGGTTCAGGCCCAGGTGGCAACACGCCAGCTGTCCGCCCAGGCTGTGTCCGCCGATGATCTGCGGTAGACCGTGCAGGTGCTGCGTCATGACGGCTGTACTGGCGGGCAGGTCGAGTTCGAGCACCTCGCGGTAGCCCCAGTCGTGCTGGCGCGATGGACGCAGGCTGCTGGTGCCGTTGCCGCGCCAGTCGTGGATGAAGGTGGCGATGCCGCGCTGCGCGAGTCCCAGCGCGAAGGGCAGGTAGTGCCGGGCGGCCACGCCCATCGCCGGCAGCCACAGCAGCCGCGCCCGCGGTTGCTCGGGTACGACGGCCAGGAGCTTCCAGTGGTGGCCGTCGCCGGCTTCGACGTGGAGCTTGTGCAGGGGGAGCTCGCTCATCGCGGCGCGGCGCCGAAATGGTCGAGCACCACGATGTCGCTACGACCCGGGCGGTAACCCGATTGCAGCGCCGCGTGCACGTAATCGCCGGCCGCGCGGCAGGCATCGGCGAGCGCCAGCCCGCGACACAGGTTGGCAGCCACCGCCGAGGCCAGCGTGCAGCCGGTGCCGTGCGCTTCGAGCTGGAAGCGGGGATGCCGGTATGTGGTCATGCCGTTCGCATCGGCAAGCAGGTCGACGACATCACCGTCGTCGGCCAGGTGCCCGCCCTTGAGCAACACGGCGCGCACGCCCGTGCGCAGCAGCGCGGCGCTGGCTTCGCGCATCGCGTCGTGGGTGGCGATCGGCGTGCCAAGCAGGAGTTCGGCCTCGGGAAGGTTGGGCGTGACCACGGTCGCCAGCGGCAGCAAGCGCTGGCGCAGCGCGTCCAGCGCCGCAGGCTCGAGCAGGCGCGCTCCAGAGGTGGCGACCATCACCGGGTCGAGCACGACGTGGCGCGGTGCATGGCGTTCCAGCGCGTCGGCGACGGCGTGGATCACCTCGGCCGTGGCGAGCATGCCCAGCTTCACCGCGCCGATCCCGAAATCGTCGAAGCAGGCGTCGATCTGCGCGCGCAGGAAGGCGGTCGATGGCACCTCCACCGCGGTGACGCCGCGGGTGTGCTGTGCCGTCAGCGCGGCGATCGCGCTCAAGCCGTGCACGCGATGTGCCGCGAATGTCTTGAGGTCGGCCTGGATGCCGGCGCCGCCGCCCGAGTCCGAGCCGGCGATCGTGAGCGCGCAGGGGGTCATGCGATGCCCCTGCCGTGCAGCGATTGCCATTGCCGGTAGAGCACGTAGCCGGCGCCGACCAGCCCGGTCAGCGTTGCCGGAACGAGCAGGGCGAGGTAGCCGACGCGGGCGAACAGCAGCGCGCCGAAGATGCCTCCGGCCAGGAAGCAGGAAATGATCAGCGCACACAGCAGCAGCCGTCGACGCTGCAGGGGCATGCCCCGTAGTGCGTGGCCCAGGCCGATGCCGAGGTCGGTGAACATGCCGCTCAGGTGGCTGGTGCGGATCACCGCGCCGCTGTAGGTCGTCGCCATGGCGTTCTGCAAACCGCACGCCATCGCCGCGAGCAGGGCACCGGCAAGCTGTTGCCGCTGGAACAAGGGCACGGCGAGCACCAGCAGCACCGATTCGATCGCCAGGGCGACCCCGTAGCGACGTCCAAGCCGGAGCGTGCTGTCCTGGATGATCATCCCGCTCAGCGCGGCGCCGGCCATGAAGGCCGCCGCCACGCCGAGCAGGTGCATCGCCGAGCGCAGATCCGCGGACGCCACCGCCGCGCCGAACAGCGTCGTCGTGCCGGTGAGGTGCGTCACGGCCTGGTGCTCGAAGCCGAGATAGCCCACGACGTTGATCATGCCCGCGACGCACGCGAGCGCACCCGCGCCGATCCACACCCAGCGTGGCAGTTGCACACCCATCCGCGCGTTACAGCACTTCGGACGCGTAATCGGCCAGGCGCGAACGCTCGCCGCGGCGCAGGGTCACGTGCGCGCTGTGCGCCCAACCCTTGAAGCGGTCGACGGCATAGGTCAGGCCCGACGTGGTTTCGGTGAGGTAGGGCGTGTCGATCTGCTCGACGTTGCCCAGGCACACGATCTTGGTGCCGGGACCCGCACGCGTGATCAGCGTCTTCATCTGCTTGGGCGTGAGGTTCTGCGCCTCGTCCAGGATCAGCCAGCGGCTGAGGAAGGTGCGGCCGCGCATGAAGTTGAGCGAACGGATCTTGATGCGCGAGGCGAGCAGGTCATTCGTCGCCGCGCGGCCCCAGCTGCCGCCTTCCGGGTTGTGCGTGAGCACTTCCAGGTTGTCGGTCAGCGCGCCCATCCACGGCGTCATCTTTTCCTCTTCGGTGCCGGGCAGGAAGCCGATGTCCTCGCCGACGCTCACCGTCGCGCGGGTCATGATGATCTCGCGGTAGCGCTGCTGGTCCATCGTCTGCGCCAGGCCTGCGGCGAGCGCGAGCAGCGTCTTGCCGGTGCCGGCGGTGCCGAGCAGGGTGACGAAGTCGATTTCCGGATCCATCAGCGCGTTGAGCGCGAAGTTCTGCTCGCGGTTGCGCGCGGTGATGCCCCACACGGCGTGCTGGTTGTGGCGGTAGTCGTCGACGATCTGCAGGATCACGCGTTCGCCTTCGACGTGCGCGACCTTCATTTCGGCTTCGTCGTCGCCGGGCAGGTACAGGAACTGGTTCGGGTACCAGTCGTCGTCCTCGTGGCGGCGGATCTCGTAGAACGTGCGGCCCTTTTCGGTCCACGAACGCAGGTCCTTGCCGTACTTCTGCCAGAAATCTTCCGGCAGCGCGGTCGAGCCGGTGTACAGCAGGCTGAAATCGTCCAGCGCGCGGTCGTTCTCGTAGTCCTCCGAGTCGATGCCGGCGATCGACGCCTTGATGCGCAGGTTGATGTCCTTGGAGACGAACACCACCGGTGCGCCCGGCTCGGCTTCCTTGAGCGCGAGGATGGCGCCGAGGATGTGGTTGTCCGGGATGACCGCGCCGAAGCGCTTGCCCGAGTCGAAGTCGCGCGTCTGGAAACGCAGCTTGCCGATGCTCTGCGCGCCGCGCAGCTGCAGGCCTTGCGGGCGGGAGAGCGGAATGCCCTCGGAAATCGACTTCGTGCCGTGGCTTTCGACCAGCTCGTTGAGGAAACGGCTGACCTGGCGCGCGTTGCGGCTGGCTTCGGTATTGCCCTTCTTGCCGTTGTCCAGTTCTTCGATCACCTGCATCGGCAGGTAGACATCGTGCTCCTCGAATTTGAACAGCGCGGTGGGATCGTGCATGAGCACGTTGGTGTCGAGGACGTAGATGCGCTTGCTTCGGGTCATCGTGCTTTCCGGGAGGGCGAACAGCAGCAGGCCACCACAGGCCCGCGGAGCGGGGTGGTGGGGTCGTTGAAACGCAGGGTGATCACTTCGTTGTGGCAGCCTTGAGGGCGTCGTGCACGGCCTGAGCGTGGCCGGGGACTTTCACCGGGCGCCATGACTGGACGATGACGCCTTTGGGATCGATCAGGAAGGTGCTGCGCTCGATGCCGACGTAGTCGCGGCCGTAGAGCTTCTTCGGCTTGATCACGCCGAAGGCGTTGCACAGGGCCTCATCGACGTCGCTGACCAGGTCGAACTTGAAGCCCTGCTTGGTGCAGAAGTTCTGGTGCGACTTGATCGAGTCGCGCGAGACGCCGAGCACGGTGGCGCCGAGCTTCTTGAACTTCGGCAGCAGCGCATTGAAGTCCAGGCCCTCGGTGGTGCAGCCGGGCGTGCTGTCCTTCGGATAGAAGTACAGGACCAGCCAGTGGCCCTTGTAGTCGGAGAGGCGGCCTTGCGTGCCGCTGGACGCGGCGCTGTTCGAAAGCACGATGGGCAGGTCGGGAATCTTGTCGCCAGTGTCCAGCATCGGTTTCTCTGCTCGTTGCACCGGCATGCCGGTGCGGTCTTGCTTGGTGCCCAGCGTGCCGGACTTGGTCCGGCACCGCAACCACTCAGAACTTCATCGGATCCATGATCGCGTCGAGGTTAAGGTGATCGCAGAATTCGAGGAAGTCATCGCGCAGCGCAGCAATGTGCATGCTCGCCGGCACGCCGATCGTCACCTGCGCGGAAAACATGTCGGCGCCGGTCTGCATGGCGCGGTAGCGCGAGCAGTGCAGGCTCTCGATCGTGATGCCCTGGCGGTCGAAGAAATCGGCCAGCTGGAACAGGATGCCGGGCTTGTCGGCGGCTACGACTTCGACCACGTACGGCAGCAGGTTGGACTGCTGCTGCTTGGGGCCGGTCCGGTACCAGTTGAGCTTGAGGCCTTCCTCGCGCTCCAGGCGCGTGAGCATCGCTTCCAGCTTGGCGACGGCGTCCCACGGGCCGACGGCCAGCGCGGTCACGGAAACGTCGCGGCCGACCGTGGACAGGCGTGCGTCGACGAGGTTGCAGCCACTGTCCGTGATCCGTCGGGTCACCGACAGCAGCGGCGACTCCGGATGCGTCGTGTAGGCGTTGATCAGGAGGTGGTTCTCGTTCGGCGACGGCCGGGGAGCGTTATCGGTCAAGGCGGCGCCTGGGCGTTGGGGGCGGAATGCCCGGATCGTTGGAGCGGGCTCTGGGAGCCGGGCCGCCGTCGGCAGCGGACCGGGGCCAGCATACTTGCCCGCGGTTTCGCGCCGCAAGTAACATTCAGGTGAATTTTGCGAGCCTGTTGGCCGCTTTCAGCACCGCGTGACACGGCCGTGGACGGCCTCGCTGCGCTTCGTCAGCATCATCTCCCCAGCAACACCCACCCAAGGCTTACCGACTTGCGACTTTCCGGCAGCATTACCGCGTTGGCGACACCCTTTGGCGCCGCTGGCGAACTGGACCTGGATGCGTGGCAGCGCCTGCTGCAGCAACAGCTCGATGGCGGCACGCAGGCCGTCGTCGTCGCCGGCTCCACCGGCGAGGCCGCCGCGCTCTACGACGCGGAATTCGACCTGCTGCTGCGCAGCGCCGTCGAATTCATCGCCGGTCGCATCCCGGTGTTGGCCGGCACGGGGATGTCGAACACCGCCAAGACCATCGAACAGACGCGCCGCGCCGCCGCGCTGGGCGCCGACGCGGCCCTGGTGGTCACCCCGCCTTACGTGCGGCCGACGCAAGCCGGCCTGGTCGCGCACTACCGCGCGATCGCCGACGACGATGCGCTGCCGATCGTGCTGTACAACGTGCCCGGCCGCACCGGCGGCGACCTGTTGCCGGAAACCGTGGCGGAACTGTGCGGCCACCCGCGCATCGTCGCCATCAAGGAAGCGCGCGTCGAAGCGGAACGGATGGCTGCATTGCTCGCACTGAAGGGCAGCGGTTTCGCCGTGCTCAGCGGCGACGATCCCACCGCGTGCCGCGCGATGCTCGCCGGCGCCGACGGCGTGATTTCCGTCGCGTCCAACGTGTTGCCCGCATCCATGCGCCGCCTGTGCGACCTCGCCCGTGCAGGCAAGGCGGATGCGGCGCGCGAACTGGACGCGCAGCTGCAGCCGTCCTTCGACTTCATGGGCGTCGAGCCCAATCCGATCCCGGTGAAGGCGGTGCTGGCGTTGCAGGGGATCGGCCATGGCCTGCGCCTGCCGCTGCTGCCGCTGTCGACCGCCCATGCGGATGCGGCTGCCACGATTGCCATGCGCGTGCGTGAGCTCGAACAAGCCTGTGCCGCAGCCGCCTGAACCACGTCATTTCCTGGAGAACACCATGCGCCTGACCCGTTACGCCACCATCGCCCTCGTGTCGGCCGCCCTGCTGGCGACCTCGGGTTGCAGCTGGTTCCGCAAGGAAGACAAGCTCTACGCCGGCGATGCCAACAGCCGTCCGCTGGAAGTCCCGCCCGACCTCGACATGCCGCGCACCGACGGCGCGGTCGCGATCCCCGGCGCCTCGGCGACGGCCTCCGCGTCCGCATCGGCGGCCCCGGTGGCGGGCGTCTCGAACGGGTTCACCGTGGCCGGCAGCCGCGATGACGCCTTCACCAAGGTCGGCGACGCGCTCGCCACGATGGACGGACTCACCATCGCCAGCCGCGCGCAGCTGCTGGGCGTCTATGACGTCGGCTACGAAGGCAGCAACTTCCTCGTGCGCGTCAGCACGGTGGAGGCGGGTGCCTATGTCGCGGCGGTCGATCCTCGCGGCCAGCCGGCAACCGGCGAAGCCGCGGTGAAGGCCATCACGGCGCTGAAGGCCGCGCTGGGTGGCAACTGATCCGGGCCTGAGGCTCAAATGAAAAACGGGCGCCTGGGCGCCCGTTTTTTTGTCCGCGTTGCCGGCGTCGGCCTGGCTTACCGCTCCAGCAGGTCGAGCTTGCCGGGCTTGCCTTCCCATTCCTTCGCGTCGGCAAGGGCGTCCTTGCGCGTGGTGATCACCGGCCACGCCTTGGCGAGTTCGGCGTTCAGGGCGACGAACGATTCCTGGCCCGCCGGCACGTCGTCTTCCGGGTAGATCGCGTTCACCGGGCACTCCGGCTCGCACAGGGTGCAGTCGATGCACTCGTCCGGATCGATCACGAGGAAGTTGGGACCTTCGTGGAAGCAGTCGACCGGACACACCTCGACGCAGTCGGTGTACTTGCACTTGATGCAGTTCTCGGTGACGACGAAGGGCATGGTCGGGGCTTCCGTGGGCGATCAAAAGTGCGCAGGTAGTTTAACGATTCGCGGCCTGGGCCAGGCAAGCCGCGTAGAACAAGCCGACGGGGGCCACCCGTCGGGAAACAAAAAACCCGGCAGCGCCGGGTTTCTGTTCAAGGCCCTATCTCAATCGGGCCTTGCGGATATGGCGCTCCCTACGGGATTCGAACCCGTGTTTTAGCCTTGAGAGGGCCACGTCCTAGGCCTCTAGACGAAGGGAGCTGAGTCGCTTGCTTCGTGCGCCCGGCAATCCACCTGAACGCAGGCTGTTAGTATACGCAAGCCCCACGCCACCCGGCAATTGGCGGTACGAATACATGTTGATCCTTCCGGCAGGGACCGCGGCACCAAACTAGATGTCCGAACTCCACACCATCCATCCCACGCTGCGGGTGATCCCGCGCGAAGAGCACAACGTCTCCCGCCGGGACGTGAGCCCCAACGCCCTGCGCGTCCTCTATCGGCTGCGCGAAGGCGGCTTCGGCGCCTATCTCGTCGGCGGCGCGGTCCGCGACCTGCTCGTGGGCGGGCATCCCAAGGACTTCGACGTCGCCACCGACGCCACGCCCGAACAGGTCAAGCAGCTGTTCCGCAATTGCCGCCTGATCGGCCGCCGCTTCCGCCTGGCCCACGTCGTGTTCGGGCGCGAGATCATTGAAGTGGCCACCTTCCGCGCCAACGCCGACGACGGCAGCGGCGATCGCGAGACCCACGAAGGCGGTCGCGTGCTGCGCGACAACGTGTTCGGCTCGATCGAGGACGATGCGATCCGTCGCGACTTCACCGCCAACGCGCTGTACTACGCGATCGAGGATTTCTCGGTGCGCGATTACGTCGGCGGTTTCGAGGACGTGCGCAACCGCCTGATGCGCCTGATCGGCGATCCCGAGACCCGTTACCGCGAGGATCCGGTGCGGATGCTGCGCGCCGTGCGCCTCGCGGCGAAGCTCGATTTCCAGATCGAGGCGGCGACCGCCGAACCGATCCCGCGCCTGGCGTCGCTGCTGGGCGAGGCGGCGCCGGCGCGCTTGTTCGAGGAATGCCTGAAGATGTTCCTCACCGGGAACGCGGTGGCCAGCTTCGAAGGCCTGGAGCGCCTCGGCCTGCTCGACGTGCTGTTCCCGGAATCCGCACAGGCGCTGCATTCCAACCGCAGCGGCGCGCTGCGGCGCATGGTGATCGCCGGGTTGCGCGGCACCGATGCGCGCGTGGCCAACGACGAACCGGTGTCGCCGGCCTTCCTGTTCGCGCTGTTGCTGTGGCCGGCCTACTGCCGGGCGCTGGCGCAGTTGCAGAACGGCGGCATGCACGCCGCCGAGGCCGAGCGCCGCGCCGCCGACCGCGTCACCGTGCACCAGCTCAACACCATCGCGCTGCCGCGGCGCTTCTCGCTGCCGATGCAGGAAATCTGGTTGCTGCAGTCGCGCTTCTCGCTGCGCCAGCGCAAGCGCGTGTTCCGCCTGCTCTCGCATCCGCGCTTCCGCGCGGCGTTCGATTTCCTCAGCCTGCGCCTGGCGGCATCGAACGAGCACGCCGACGACGTCGCGTTCTGGCGCGAAGCCCAGCAGCAGCCGGGCGATGAACTGGCCGCACACCTCGATTCGCACCCGGTTGCGGGCGAAGCCAACGGTGCGCCACGCCGCCGCCGGCGCCGCCGTCGCGGCGGATCCGCGGCCGCGGGCGAGTGAACGGTTCCACCGTTGCCCTGATTGGATTGGGCGGCAACCTCGGGGATGCCGCGGCGACGCTGCGCCAGGCCCTCCAGGACCTCGATGCGCTGCCGGGCACGCGCTTGCTGCGCGCCTCGCGGCTGTATCGCAGCCGTGCCTGGGGCCGCACCGACCAGGCGGATTTCATCAACGCGGTGGCGATGATCGAAACGGCGCTGGGTGCGCGCGAGCTGCTCGACGCGATGCTGGGCATCGAGCACGCCGCGGGACGCGAGCGCCACGCCGACGAACGCTGGGGGCCGCGTACCCTGGACCTCGACCTGTTGTTGTACGGCGCCGCGGAGATCGACGAGCCCGGCCTGCGCGTCCCGCACCCGCACCTGCACGAACGCAGCTTTGCGCTGGTGCCGCTGGTTGAGATCGCCCCGGATGCGATGATTCCCGGCCTCGGTTCCGCGCGCGCCGCCTTGGCGCAGCTGGAACCTTCCGACATCGAAGCGATAGGCTGACCCGATGTATACCTCCACGCCGCAGGACAAGCCCTGGACCGTGCCGATGCTCGCCGACGCCAAGCGCGACGGCCGCAAGCTGGTGATGCTCACGGCCTACGACGCCAGCTTCGCCCGCACCTTCGATAGCGCCGGCACCGACCTCATCCTCGTCGGCGACTCGCTGGGCATGGTGGTGCAGGGGCACGACAGCACGCTGCCGGTGACGGTGGCGGACACCGTCTACCACGTGGCCTGCGTCGCGCGCGGCCTGTCGAAGGCGCTGCTCGTCGCCGACCTGCCGTTCCAGTCGGATGCGACGCCGGAACGCGCGTTGGACGCGGCAACCGCGCTGCTGCAGGCGGGCGCGGCGATGGTCAAGCTGGAGGGCGCCGGGCACAAGCTCGACGTCATCCGCTTCCTGGTCGAGCGCGAAATCCCGGTCTGCGCGCACCTGGGGCTGACCCCGCAATCGGTGCTGCGCCTGGGCGGCTACAAGGTGCAGGGGCGCGACGACGCCACCGCCGGCAAGCTGCGTGCGGATGCGCGCGCGGTGGCAGAGGCGGGCGCGGCCCTGCTGGTGCTCGAATGCGTGCCGACCGGCCTGGCGCAGACGATTACCGCGGAGCTGCCGATTCCGACGATCGGCATTGGCGCCGGCCCGCATTGCGACGGCCAGGTGCTGGTCCAGCACGACCTGCTCGGCGTCAACAGCGGCCACCGCCGGCCGAAGTTCGTGAAGGATTTCCTGGCCGAGGCCGGCACGATCGCCGGCGCCGTGACGGCCTACGCTTCCGCGGTGCGGGAAGGGCGCTTCCCGGACGCCGCGCATTCCTACGATTGACCGCCCGCGATTCACTGCACCCCCATGATTGAAGTCGTTACCGAACTGTCCGCGCTGCGCGGCCGCGTCGCGCAATGGCGCCGCGCCGGCAAGCGCGTCGCCTTCGTGCCCACGATGGGCAACCTGCACGCGGGCCATTTCTCGCTCATCGAACTGGCCCGCAGCCATGCCGACCACGTGGTCGCCAGCGTGTTCGTGAATCCCACGCAGTTCGGCCCCAACGAAGACTTCAGCCGCTATCCGCGCACGCCGGACGCCGATGCCGCTGGCCTCGAAGCCGCGGGCTGCGACCTGCTGTGGCTGCCCTCGGTCGAGGTGATGTACCCCTACGGCGTCGAGGCCACCGTGCACGTGGCCGTGCCGGGCGTCACCGCCACGCTGGAGGGTGCGCATCGCCCGGGCCATTTCGACGGCGTCGCAACCGTCGTCGCGCGCCTGTTCAACCAGGTGCAACCGGACGTGGCGGTGTTCGGATGCAAGGACTACCAGCAGCTGGCGGTGATCCAGTACCTGGTCGGCGACCTGGCGTTCCCGATCGAGATCGTTGCCGCCGAAACGCGCCGCGAGGCCGACGGCCTGGCGATGAGTTCGCGCAACCAGTACCTGTCGGCGGAAGAGCGCCCGGTGGCGGTGGAGATCAGCCGCTCCCTGCAGGCGATGCGGGAGGCCGTTCGCGGCGGCCAGCCACGCGAGCAGGTCGAGGCCGACGCGGTCGCGCGCCTGCAGGGCGCCGGCTTCGTGGTCGACTACGCGGTGGTCCGGGATCCGCAGCTCGCGCTGCCCGTGGACCGGCACGGCCCACGCGTGGCCCTGGTCGCCGCCCGGCTTGGCCGCACCCGCCTGATCGACAACCTCGAATTCGAGGCCTGAGCGAGCCGCCTCGGCAGGGCGCTCGCGCGGGCTGCCGAGGGGCGCGGCTTAATCCCGGGCAATGGGACGTGGCGTTCCATGTTGCACCGCGCCATGCGCTGCTAAACTTTGGCTTTCTCGCCGCCAAGCCCGGCGGCCGGAGACCGCAAATGCAACTGAACGTCCTCAAGGCCAAGATCCACCGCGCCAGCGTGACCCACGCCGAGCTGCACTACGAAGGCTCGTGCGCCATCGACGGCCGCCTGCTCGACATCTCGGGTATCCGCGAGTACGAGCAGATCCACATCTACAACGTCAACAACGGCGCCCGCTTCGTCACCTACGCCATCCGTGGCGAGGAAGGCAGCGGCGTGATCTCGGTGAACGGCGCCGCCGCCCACTGCGCGCAGCCGGGCGACCTGGTCATCATCTGCGCCTACGGCGTCTGCGACGAAGCCGAAGCGGCCAAGTACAAGCCGACCTGCGTCTACGTCGACCGCCAGAACCAGCTGACCCACACCAACCACTCCATGCCGCAGCAAGCCGCGGCCTGATCGCGTCCATGCCTGCTGCGCATCGGTTCGAGCAACTCGGGGCCCAGGCCGCGCGCCTGGCGGAAGTGGATCTGAAATCGATGCTGCAGGCCGACCCGGCCCGTGCAGGCGATTTTGCCGTGCGGGCCGGCCCGCTGTATGCCAGCTTCGCGCGCCAGGGCTACGACCGGGCGGCGCTGGACATCCTGTTCGACCAACTCGCGGCCGTCGACGGCCCGGGTCGGCTGCGCGCGTTGTTCGCCGGGGAAACGGTCAACCCGACCGAAGCCCGGCCGGCCCTGCACACTGCGCTGCGCGGCGACCTCACGCATGAAACGGTTGCCCGCGACGCACATGCGCAGGCGCAGGCCACACGCTCGCGGATGCGCGGACTGATCGCCGCACTCGCGGCCAGCGACGTCACCGACATCGTGAGCGTGGGCATCGGCGGTTCCGACCTCGGGCCGCGATTGGCGGTGGATGCGCTCTCGGCGCCGACCCCGGACCGCTTTCGCGTCCACTTCCTCTCCAATGTCGATGGCGCGGCGGCGCAACGCACGCTGGCCGGTCTCGACCCCGCACGCACGGCGGTGCTGCTGATCTCCAAGAGCTTCGGCACGCAGGAAACGCTGCTCAACGGCGCGATCCTGCGGCAGTGGCTGGGCGACGACGAGCGGTTGTATGCGATCACCGCGAACGCGGAACGCGCCGCGTCGACGTTCGCCATCGCCCCCGACCGCATCCTGCCGATGTGGGATTGGGTGGGTGGTCGCTATTCGCTGTGGTCGGCGGTTGGCCTGCCGATCGCGCTGGCGATCGGCGCGGACCGTTTCGACGAACTGCTTGCGGGTGCCGCGGAGATGGACGCGCACGTCCTCGATGCCGCTCCGCGCGACAACCTGGCCGCGTGGCATGCGCTGACCGCGATCTGGAACACCAACGCGCGCGGCCTCGCTACCCAGGCCGTGATGCCCTACGACGAACGCCTGAAGCTGCTGCCGAACTACCTGCAGCAACTGGTGATGGAAAGCCTCGGCAAGTCGGTAAAGCTCGACGGTTCGCCGGTCGGCGTGCAGACCGTGCCGGTGTGGTGGGGCGGCGTGGGCACCGATTCGCAGCACAGCTTCTTCCAGGCGCTGCACCAGGGCACGCAGATCGTGCCCGTCGACTTCATCGGCGTGGCGCGCGGCGACGATCCCTATCGCGAGAACCATGCCGCGCTGCTGTCGAACCTGCTTGGCCAGGCCGAAGCACTGGCGAACGGCCAGGCCAGCGCGGACCCGCACCGCGCCTATCCCGGCAACCGGCCGAGCACGATGATCCTGCTCGATTCGCTCACGCCGCGTTCGCTGGGTGCGCTGCTCGCGCTGTACGAGCACAGCGTCTACCTGCAGGCGCTGGTGTGGGGCATCAATCCGTTCGACCAGTTCGGCGTCGAGCTCGGCAAACAGGTCGCTAACCGCTTGTTGCCCGCGGTGCACGGTGAAGCCGTGGCCGACGACGTGGTAACGCGCGCGCTGCTGGCGGAACTGGTGAAGTTGAAGCCGGCCAAGTAAGAGCTGGCGAAGTAATCGGCTGGTAGGGCGCTACCGCGCGCCGTGGCGCGCCAGCGCCCATTCGACGTGCTCGCGCACGATCGCGTTGCCGCTGTCGCGTCGCGACTGCAACGCGGTAATGACTTCGGGCGAGGTCGGCGCATTGCCCAGCGCGATGGCGATGTTGCGCAGCCAGCGTTCATGGCCGCTGCGCCGGATCGCCGTGCCTTCGGTGCGCTGCAGGAATTCGGTTTCCTCCCACGCGAACAGCTCGGCCAGCGACGCCTCGTCGAGGTTGTTGCGCGCGCGGAAGTCGGGTTCGTCGGTGCGCTTGGCGAACTTGTTCCAGGGGCACACCAGCTGGCAGTCGTCGCAACCGAAGATGCGGTTGCCGATCAGCGGGCGCAGTTGCTCGTCGATCGCGCCTTCGTGCTCGATGGTGAGATAGGCGATGCAGCGGCGCGCATCCAGGCGGTGCGGCGCGACGATCGCCCGGGTCGGGCAGATGTCGATGCAGCGCACGCAGGTGCCGCAGTGCGCGCTCGCCGGCGCATCGACCGGCAGCGGCAGGTCGACGTAGATCTCGCCGAGGAAGAACCACGAGCCGCCGTCCTTGTCGATCAGGCAGGTGTGCTTGCCGATCCAGCCCAGGCCCGCGTTGCGGGCGAGCGCGCGTTCCAGCACGGGCGCGGAATCGACGAACACGCGATGGCCGAACGGACCGACCTCCTCCGCGATGCGGTCGGCCAGCTTCTGCAGGCGTTGCCGCATCAGCTTGTGGTAATCGCGGCCGAGCGCGTAACGCGCGACATAGGCGCGGGTGCCGTCGGCCAGCGTCTGCCAGGCTTCCTCGTCGTCGCGCCGGCCGTAGTCGAGGCCGACCGAGATCACCCGCAGCGTGCCCGGCACCAGGTCGTCGGGGCGCGCGCGCTTGTCGCCGTGCCGCGCCATCCAGTCCATCGAGCCGTACAGGCCCTGCGCGAGCCAGTCCCGCAGGTAGGCCTCGTCCTTGCCCAGTTCGATGCCGGCGATGCCGCAGCGCTGGAAACCGTACTCGCGCGCGAGGTCGCGGATGCGCGCGGCAAGCGCGGCATGGTCCGGTTCGGCGTGGGCAGCGGGGTGGCTCATGTGCACCAAGTATAAAATCCAGCGATGCCAGGCATTTTCCCCCTGTTCGATTGCGCCGCCCTGCGCGGCGTGGAAGGGCGCGCGGCCGCCGAGCTCGGCGACGCCTTCGAGTTGATGCGCCGGGCCGGGCAGGCCGCCTGGCGGGAACTGCTGGCCCATTGGCCCCAGGCGCAGCGGATCGTGGTGGTGTGCGGCCCCGGCAACAACGGCGGCGACGGTTACGTGCTTGCGCGCCATGCGCTCATGGCCGGGCGGCAGGTGGACGTGGTGCGTCTGGCGCAGCACGCGCCGCGCAGCGAGCTGGCGATGCGCGCGGCCGCGGATTACGAGGCCGCTGGTGGACGCGTGCAAACCTTCGAAGCAGGCCTGTCCCAAGCCGATGTGGTGATTGATGCGCTGTTCGGCATCGGTCTGTCGCGCGCACCGGATGTCGAAAGCACCGCGCTGATCGAGGCCATCAACCGGCACGATGCGCCGGTGTTTTCGCTCGACGCGCCCAGCGGCGTGGATTGCGATCGCGGCAGCGTGCCGGGCACGGCCGTATTCGCGGCGCGGACGCTGGAATTCATCGCAAGCAAGACCGGATTGCACACCGGTGCCGCGCTGGATCATGTCGGCATCACGGCGCTGGCAACGCTGGAACTGTCGCCACACCACATCGGCGGAGCCGCGCCGGCGGCCGAGCTGGTCGAAGCGTCGCAGCTGGCGCGCTGGTTGCAGCCGCGTCGCCGCGATTCGCACAAGGGTTCCAACGGCCGCGTGTTGTGCGTCGGCGGCGACCACGGTGGCGGCGGCGCGATCCTGCTGTGCGCGGAAGCGGCGCTGCGTTGCGGCGCGGGTCTGGTCGATGTCGCCACGCGGCCGCAGCACGTGACGGCGTTGCTGACCCGCACGCCGGAAGTATTGGCGCATGCGCTGGACGACAGCGCCGGCTTCGCTGCACTGCTGGAAAAAGCCGGTGTCGTGGCGCTCGGGCCCGGGCTGGGGCAGGGCGCGTGGGGCCGCGCGCTGCAACAGCAATGCCTCGCCAGCGGCAAGGCGCTGGTGCTGGACGCGGATGCACTCAACCTGCTCGCGTCTTCGCAGACGCCGCTGCCGGACGATTCGATCATCACGCCCCACCCAGGCGAAGCCGCGCGCCTGCTCGATTCAACCGTTGTGCAGGTGCAGGTCGACCGCTGCCGCGCCGCGCGCGAACTCGCCGCGCGCTACCGCTGCACCGTGGTGCTGAAGGGCGCGGGCAGCATCGTCGCCGCGCCGGACCGGCTGCCCTGCGTGATCGGCGCCGGCAACCCGGGCATGGCGACGGGTGGCATGGGCGACGTACTCACCGGCACGATCGCCGCATTGCGCGCGCAGGGACTGCCGGCCTTCGACGCCGCCTGCGCTGGTGCCTTGCTGCATGCGGCAGCCGGCGACGCGGCCGCGGATAATGGCGAACGTGGCCTGCTGCCTTCGGATTTGATGCCGTGGCTGCGCCGATTCGCCAACGCAGGAACCATTCCGTGATTCCGATGCTGCTTGAAGACACCGAGGCCACGAATGCATTGGGCGGTGCGCTCGCGCGCACGCGGCCCGTGCGCGGCGTGGTGCACCTGCATGGCGACCTGGGCGCCGGCAAGTCCACGCTCGCGCGCGCGTTGCTGCGCGAACTGGGCGTGACCGGTGCGATCCGCAGCCCGACCTACACGCTGGTGGAGCGCTACCCGCTACCGGGTGGCGGCGAAGCCTGGCACCTCGACCTGTACCGCATCGGCGACGGTGCCGAGCTGGAGTTCCTGGGGCTCGACAGCGACGAGGCCACCCTGTGGCTGGTGGAATGGCCCGAGCGCGGTGGCGGTTTCCTGCCCACCCCCGATCTGCGGCTGGACCTGGAGGTCGCGGGCCATGGCCGGCAGGCGAGCGTGATCGCGGTCACGGAAGCCGGGCGGGAGTGGCTGGCGCGTTTGCAGGCGGTAAAAACCACCGAAGTTGCAACCGACTCCTGAATGCTTCCAGAGGAAAGAGCGCCAGGTGCCGGATTCGTAAGGGAAAAGTGCTTGACGAATGCGATCGCCGATGCTTGACTACGGCCCATGCGCGTATCGGGGGCGACCGTCCAGAAGTTTCTGCTAGGCATGGCGCTCTTGTCGGCGCTGGTCTGGAACCTCGCGCACGCCAGTGAAATCAATGGCTTGCAGGTCAGCAACGGCGCCACGGGCACCCGCGCCGAGATCGCGCTCGACAAGCCCGCCGAATTCAAGCTCATCCGCCTGTCCGCCCCGGAGCGTCTGGTCGTCGACCTGCCCGCGACCCAGGTGCGTCGCGGCCTGACCCTGCCGGACGGCGCCGGCCTGATCAAGGCGGTGCGGACCGGCCAGCCGGAACCCGGCACGGCGCGCATCGTGTTCGACCTGGCGCAGCCGGTGGCCGTGCTCAAGCCGCGCATCGAACAGGGCGCCGCGGGCCCGCGCCTGGTGCTCGAATGGCCCGGCGACGGCGAAGAGGCCGCTATCGTTGCCGCCAAGCCGCCGGTCACCGTCGCCACGACCACGGCACAGCCGCCGCAAGCCGCGCCGACGACCGCTCCGGCCGCCGTTGGCGACATCGCCGCATCCAACGCCGCCACGACCAAGCTGATCACCGAGCTGGCAACGCGCGGCGAGGTCAAGAAATTCGATACCCCAGCGGCCACCGCGCAGGCGCAGGGCGCGCTCGTGCGTGCACCGGCCGCAGGCACGGCGACGCCGTCGCAGCCGCCGGCTGCCGCGGCGACGATCGCGACGGCGCCGACAGTGGCACCGTCGGCAACGACCGTCGCGCCGGCCGATTCGGTCAAGACCATGAAGGACGTGATGCGCAGCCGCGGCATGCGTCCGCTGGTCATCGCCATCGACGCCGGCCACGGCGGCCAGGACCCGGGCGCCACCGGCCAGAACGGCAAGCGCGAGAAGGACGTGACGCTGGCCATCGCGCGCGAACTGGCGCGCCAGATCAACGCCACGCCCGGCCTCAAGGCCTACCTGACGCGCGACAACGACGTCTTCATTCCGCTCAACCGTCGAGCCCAGCTGGCGCGCCAGGCCCGTGCGGACATGTTCGTGTCGATCCATGCCGACGCCGCGGAGAACCGTGCCGCCAACGGCTCGTCGGTGTACGTGCTCTCGCTCAAGGGTGCCTCGTCGCAGCGCGCGCGCTGGCTCGCCGACAAGGAAAACTCGTCCGACCTGATCGGCGGCGTGCGCCTGGAGAAGACCAGCGGCACGCTGGCCTCCGTGCTGATCGACCTGACCCAGAGCGGCCAGATGAAGGCCTCCGAGGACGCCGCGGCGCACGTGCTCAACGGCCTCAGCCGCATCGGCCGCAACCACAAGCCGCATGTCGAGCGCGCCAACTTCGCCGTGCTGCGCACTTCCGACATGCCCGCGATGCTGGTGGAAACCGCGTTCATCTCGAATCCGGACGAGGAACGCCGCCTCGGCGACCCCGACTACCAGCGCCAGCTGGCCCGCGCGGTGCTCGACGGCGTCAATACCTACTTCGTGCGCCAGCCGCCGCCGGGCACGCTCTACGCCGCGCAGGCGGCCGCGGAAATCCCGGCGATCGCCGGCGCAGGCGGCGGCAGCCGGTAATCGCGCCACCGCGTGTGGGATTGCGGCCGCGCGCCGCATATCATCCCGGCTCAGAATCTTCGACGGCGCCCGACGCCGTTCATGCCGTGGCGATACGACAGCTCCCCGATACCCTCATCAACCAGATCGCCGCCGGCGAAGTCGTCGAACGACCGGCTTCGGTGGTCAAGGAACTCGTCGAGAACGCGCTCGATGCCGGTGCGCGTCGCATCGACATCGACCTCGAGGAAGGCGGGGTCCGGCTGATCCGCATCCGCGACGACGGCGGCGGCATTCCGGCCACCGACCTGCCGCTCGCGGTGTCGCGCCATGCCACCAGCAAGATCGCTTCGCTGGACGACCTGGAAGGCGTGGCGACGCTCGGGTTCCGCGGCGAAGCCTTGCCGTCGATCGCCTCGGTCAGCCGCTTCGCGCTGATCTCGCGCCACGACGGCTCGCCGCACGGCGCGGCGCTGGAGATCGACGGCGGGCGCGTCGGCGACGTGTCCCCGCGTTCGCACCCGCAGGGCACCACGGTGGAAGTGCGCGACCTGTTCTTCAACGTGCCGGCGCGGCGCAAGTTCCTCAAGGCCGAGCGCACCGAGCTCGGCCACATCGAGGAATGGCTGCGCCAGCTGGCGTTGGCGCGACCGGACGTGGAGCTGCGCGTTTCGCACAACGGCAAGGCGTCGCGCCGCTGGAAGGGCGAGGGCGACCTGCTTTCCGAAGTGCGGTTGCATGAAGCCTTGGGCGAGGAGTTCGCCAACCATGCCCTGCGCATCGACCATGCCGCCGCGGGTTTGCGCCTGCACGGCTGGATCGCGCAACCGGTCTACAACCGCGCCAGCGCCGACCAGCAGTACCTCTACGTCAACGGCCGCGCCGTGCGCGACCGCAGCGTGGCGCATGCGGTGAAGCAGGCCTATGCGGACGTGCTGTTCCACGGCCGGCAACCGGCGTACGTGCTGTTCCTCGAACTCGATCCGCGCCGCGTCGACGTCAACGTGCATCCGGCCAAGCACGAGGTGCGGTTCCGCGATGCGCGCCTGATCCACGATTTCGTCTACCGCACGCTCAACGACGCCCTGGCGGAAACACGCGCGGGCAGCGCGCCGTTGCCGATGGCGGCCATGGAGCCGACCGCCGACGCCGGCTACCGCTGGAACGCCGCCGCGCCGCAATCGCCGCTGGGCCTGCAGCAGGTCGCCGAAGCCCGGGCCGGCTACGCATCGCTGTATGGCAGTGCGACTCCCGCTACTTCGACCGCCTCAGCAGCGCCGATGCCGTTGCCGTCCAGCGAAGAGGCGACCATGCCGCCGCTGGGCTACGCGATCGCGCAGTTGCACGGCATCTACATCCTGGCCGAGAACGCCGACGGTCTCATCGTCGTCGACATGCACGCCGCGCACGAACGCATCGGCTACGAGAAGCTCAAGTACGCGCACGACGGCGAAGGCGTGCGCATGCAGCCGCTGCTGGTGCCATTGACGGTGTCGGTGGCCGAGCGCGAAGCCGACGTGGCCGAACGCGAAGCGGCGACCCTGGCTTCACTGGGCTTCGAGCTGACCCGCAGCGGGCCGCAATCGCTGCTGCTGCGTTCGGTGCCGGCGCTGCTGGCCCATGGCGACGTGGAAGCGCTGTTGCGCGACGTTCTCGCCGACCTGCGCGAGCACGGCGAAAGCCGACGTGTCGCCGCAGCCCGTGACGAACTGCTGGCGACCATGGCCTGCCACGGCGCCGTGCGCGCGAACCGGCGTCTCACTTTGCCGGAAATGAACGCCCTGCTGCGGGAAATGGAAGTGACCGAGCGCTCCGGGCAGTGCAATCATGGCCGCCCGACCTGGGCGCGCTTTTCCCTGCCCGAAATCGATCGCTGGTTCCTGCGAGGACGTTGATGTCGAAGATGAAGCACCTGGCTCCCCTGTTGCTGCTGGCGTTCGTGGTGGCCGGCTGCAAGGACAAGGAGGCGATCCAGAAGGCCGCCGAAGCGAAGGCGCAGGCATTCAGCGCCACCCAGCAGGGCTGGCGCAACGAACGCACCGCGCGGCTGACCCGGCCCGATGGCTGGACCAGCCTGGTCGGCCTGCACTGGCTGGAGGAAGGCGAGCACTACTTCGGCAGCGATGCCGACAACGGCATCCGCATCGCGGCGGGCCCTGCGCACGTCGGCATGATTTCGCGCAAGGGCGACCGCATCCGCCTGGTGCCCGAGAAGGGTGCAGCGATCACCTTCGACGGCGCGCCGCTCAAGGGCGCGGTGACCCTGCTCAGCGACGCCGATCCCGACGGCCCGAGCCAGCTCGGCTTCGACGACGGCAAGGGCATCATCACCGTCATCAAGCGTGCCGACCGCTACGCGTTGCGGGTGAAGCACGCCGATGCAACCACGCGCACCCAGTTCAAGGGCATCGAGTACTGGCCGGGCGGCGCGGACTGGATCGTCAGGGCGAAGTTCGTGCCGAACGCGCCCGGCAAGGTCATCCCCATCGCGAACATCGTCGGCACCACCGAGGACGTGCCCAACCCCGGCACCGTGGAATTCGAGCGCGACGGCCAGACCTACCGCATCGAGGCGCTGGACGAAGGCGACGGCAGCCTGTCGCTGGTCTTCGCCGACCGCACCAGCGGCCACGGCAGCTATCCGGCCGGCCGCTTCCTCGAAGCCGCCAAGCCGGACGCCAGCGGCACCGTCGTGCTCGATTTCAACAAGAGCTACAACCCGCCGTGCGCGTTTACCGCCTTCGCGACCTGCCCGCTGCCGCCGCCGGAAAACCGCCTCGACCTGCAGATCGTTGCCGGCGAGAAGACCTACCACTTCGAGAAGCCGAAGCGCTCATGAAACCAGCGGCGATGAAAGCAACGTCCATGAAGTCGGTCCTGTTCGGCCGCCACGGCAAGACTCTCGCCGCCTCCCTGCTGGGCTGCGCGCTGCTGGCGCCGGCGGTGCATGCATGGACGAAGACGGAAGCGACGCCGGCACCCGCTGTGGCTGCGAAGGCGCCGCCGACGCCCTTGCTGTGGAAGGTGTCGGACCGGGACAACGCCATCTACCTGCTCGGCTCCTTCCACCTGCTCAAGGCCGATGACTATCCGTTGTCCACGGACGTGGACAGGGCGTTCGAGCGTGCCGGGAAGGTGGTCTTCGAAGTGCCGCCCGCCGAACTCACCGACCCGGCGCTGGCGCTGAAGATGCAGCAGCTGGCCGGCTACGCCGATGGCCGCACGCTCAGCCAGGTGCTGCCGCCCGACGTGCGCGAAAAAATGGCGCAGGTGCTCGGCGCGGAACGGTTGGCGCAGCTGGATCCCATCGAGCCCTGGTTCATCAGCCTCGGCCTGGTGATCGGCGTATCGCAGCAGCTGGGCTTCAGTCCGGAGTACGGGCTCGACATGCACCTGGCGCGTCGCGCTGCCGCCGCCAACAAGCCGGTGTCCGGGCTCGAAACCGCCGACGAGCAGCTGCGGGTGCTCGACGCTTCGCCCATGGACGAACAGGTCCAAGGGTTGCGCGACTACTTCACCAAGCCAGGTGAAGTGCCCCGGCAGTTGAACGACACGCACGTGGCCTGGCGCAACGGCGACGTGAAGCGCTTGAGCGCGCTAGCCGTCGATGACGTCCGCAAGGAAACGCCGCGGACCTACCGCATCCTCAACGTCGAGCGGAACAACGCCTGGGTGCCCCAGCTGCGGCAGATGCTGGACGGCTCGCGCAAGGGCGACGTGCTCGTGGTCGTGGGCGCCATGCACCTGCTGGGCGCGGACGGCGTCGTCGAGCAGCTGCGGGCGAAGGGCTACAAGGTCGAGCGGATCTGCTCGGCCTGCCGCGCGCCGAAGTAGGCATTCGCCAAGGCGCGCCGCCCCGCGGTTACGCGGGCACCAGTTCGATGCAATCCACCGGGCAGGCGGGCACGCACAGCTCGCAGCCCGTGCACAGCGGCTCGATCACCGTGTGCATGTGCTTCGCGCCGCCGATGATGGCGTCCACCGGACAGGCCTGGATGCACTTGGTGCAGCCGATGCAATCGGCTTCCACGATCAGCGCGACCTGCGCGGGCTTGTGTTCGCCGCGCGTGCGGTCGTAGGGCCGGGCTGGCACGCCCAGCACGCGGGCCAGGGCGTGCGCACCGGCGTCGCCGCCGGGCGGGCAACGATCGACCTCCGCTTCGCCGCGCGCGAGCGCTTCCGCGTACGGCCGGCAGCCCGCGAAACCGCACTGGCCGCATTGGGTCTGCGGCAGGATGCGGTCGAGGCGTTCGATCAGGTCGGGGCTCATGCAGGGCGGCTCGCCCGTCGACAGCGAGGCGGGCGGCCTCAGCGCACCGGCATGCCCGGCTGCACGCCGCTGTCCGCATCGAGCAGGTGCAGCGAGCCGCCATCGAAGCCGGCGGACAGGATCATCCCTTCGCTCAGGCCGAAGCGCATCTTGCGCGGCGCCAGGTTGGCGATGAACACGACGCTGCGGCCCACCAGCTTTTCCGGCTCGGCGTAGGAACCGCGGATGCCGGAGAAGATCTGGCGCTTGCCCAGTTCGCCCGCATCCAGCTCGAAGCGCAGCAGCTTGTCCGAGCCGTCGACGAATTCGCAGGCGAGCACCTTGCCGACGCGCAGGTCGAGCTTGGCGAAGTCGTCGATGCCAATGGTGGCCGTCGTGGCGGCCGCGGCCGGTTCGCTCGCCGCCGGCTTGGCGGCGGGGGCCGAAGTCGCGGGCGTCGCGGTTGCAGGCGTGGCCGGCGCGGTGGGCTGCAGGTTTTCCTTGGAAGCGTCGATCATGGTTTCAATCTGTTTCGGGTCAATGCGGGTGAACAGCGGCGCGTAGGCGGCGATGCGGTGCGCCAGCAGCGGTGCCTGCAGGTCGTTCCAGCCCGCGACCGGCGCGTTGAGGAAGGTCTCGGCTTGCTGCGCGACGCGCGGCAGCACCGGCTTCAGCGCGGCGGTGAGCACGCGGAACAGGTTCAGCCCCTGCGTACACACGGCCTGCAGTTCCACGTTGCTGCCTTCCTGCTTCGCCAGCACCCACGGCTTGTGCTCGTCGATGTACTTGTTGGCGTCGTCGGCCAGCGCCATCGCCAGCCGCAACGCGGTGGCGGCTTCGTTGCGGCCGTAGGCCTCGGCGATCGGTGCGAGCTGCGCGACGAAGCGCTCGTACATCGCCGGGTCGGGCAGCGTGGCGGCGAGCATCCCGTCGAAGCGCTTCTCGATGAAGCCGGCGCAGCGACTGGCCAGGTTCACGAACTTGCCGACCAGGTCCGAGTTCACGCGTGCGGTGAAGTCGGCGAAGTTGAGGTCGACGTCGTCGACGCCGCCCGAGGTCTTGGTCGCGAAGTAGTAGCGCAGCGCTTCGGGCGCGAGCCCGTGGTCGAGGAAGGTGCGCGCCATGATGAAGGTGCCGCGCGACTTCGACATCTTCTCGCCGTTGACCATCAGGTAGCCGTTGACGTGCAGGCGCGTCGGCGCGCGATGGCCCGAACCGTGCAGCACCGCCGGCCAGAACAGGCCGTGGAAGTTGACGATGTCCTTGCCGATGAAGTGGTGCATCTCGGTCGGCTTGCCGGGCGTGAGGTAGCGGTCGAAGTCGATGCCCTCGCGCTCGCTCAGCGCCTTGAAGCTGGCCAGGTAGCCGATCGGCGCATCCAGCCACACGTACAGGTACTTGCCCGGGTGGCCGGGGATCTCGAAACCGAAGTAGGGCGCATCGCGCGAGATGTCCCACGCGCGCAGGCCGCCCTCGGCGTCCAGCCATTCCAGTAGCTTGGCCTTCACGCCGGGCGTGGCGACGTCGCCGGCCAGCCACTCGCGCAGGAACTGGCTGAAATGGCCGACTTCGAAGAAGAAATGCTCCGACTCGCGGATCACCGGCGTGGCCCCGCTGATGACCGAGCGCGGCTCCTTCAGTTCCGTCGGCGAGTAGGTGGCGCCGCAGTTCTCGCAGTTGTCGCCGTACTGGTCCGGGGTGCCACAGTTCGGGCAGATGCCCTTCACGTAGCGGTCGGGCAGGAACATGCCCTTCACCGGGTCGTACAGCTGCGCCACCGCGCGGCGCTGGATGTGGCCGTTCTTCTCCAGCGCCAGGTAGAACTGCTCGGTCAGGACGCGGTTGCGCTCGGAGTTGGTCGAGTCGTAGTGGTCGAAGTCGACGCCGAACGCGGCGAAGTCGCGCTCATGGCCGACCTGGGTCGCGGCGATGAATGCCTCCGGCGTGGTGCCGGCCTTCTCGGCCGCGAGCATGATCGGCGTGCCGTGGGTGTCGTCGGCGCAGACGAAATGCACGGTGTTGCCCGCCATGCGCTGCGCGCGCTTGAAGATGTCGCCCTGGATGTAACCGACCAGGTGGCCCAGGTGCAGCGGGCCATTGGCGTAGGGCAGGGCGCAGGTGACGAGCAGGTCGCGGGACATGGAGACGGGGCGTGCGAGGGGGCGGCGATTATCGCACGCGACCGTGTTCTCCCCGGGGTCCCGTCCGCGGGAGCGCTGTCCTAGAAGCGGCCGTCAGGCCGGATCGCGCAGCCACTCCTGCGAGCGGCAGATGAAGGCGATGCAGCCGGAGACGCCCAGCTTGCGGCCGTCCTCGCGCAGCTGCAGCTTCGATCGGTATGACTTGCCGCGTTCCGGATCCAGCACCATGCCGCCGTCCCAGCCGCTGCCTGCGGGTCGCAATCCCCACAGGATCACCATGCCTTTGATCGGCTTGTTGCGATTGGCGCCGGCGCATTTGTTGCACAGCGGATTGGGACCATCGCTGGTATCGAGGATTTCCACCACCTTGCCGGCATAGCTGCCATCGCGCGCCTGGTAGACCTCGACGACGGATTTCGCCTTGCCGGTTTCGTCATCGACCGTGCGCCAGCGACCGATCGGCGAAGCCTGCTGGGCGTGGGCGATGCCAGGCAGTGCCGCCAGCAGCAGGGCGATGAGCATGGGCTTCAGGAGCATGTGTGGATCCCGGGGATGCGGTGGCTGGATAAGGAAACGGCCCGCAGACGGGCCGTTTCCTGCAATGCGTGCATCGTGGCGCGACTCAGTGCTCGCGCGTCCAGGTCTGGTGCTTGCAGATGAAGCCGACGCAGCCGTAGATGTTGAACTTCTTGCCGCCGTCGACCAGTTCGGCCTTGGACTTGTAGGTCTTGCCGTTGGCGAGCTTGAGCACCGTGCCGCCGGAGAACTTGTTCTCGCCATCGGGCTTGAGGTTCCAGGCGATGACCATGTCCTTCATCGGCTTGCCCTTGTTGGCGCCGGTGCAGGAGGTGCAGGTCGCGTCGGGCGCGAACAGGGTCTCGACGACCTTGGCCGCGTAAGAGCCGTTCTTGGCCTGGTAGATGTCGACGATGAGACGCGGCTTGTTGGTGTCCTCGTCGTAGGTCTTCCAGCGGCCGGCCGGCGAACCCGCCGACTGGGCGAAGGCCATCGCGGACGCCGCGAGCAGCGGCAGGGCAAGCAGCGAGCAGAGCAGTTTGGTGCGCATCGATCAGTCCCCCTCCGGACTTGTTGATCCAACCGCGCCGGCGGCGTGGTTTACGGTCTTTATACCGCATCCGGTGGCGTACTGAGGGCGGGTGCCGATGTTCATTCAGCAAAAAAGAAGCCCGGCTTGCGCCGGGCTTCTTGGTTGCAGCTCTTGCTTGTGGATCAGAACTTGTACGTCACCGACAGCGCAAAGCGGCGGCCCAGGGGGTCGGCACCGAGTGCGTAGTTGAAGAACGGATAACCGGTGAAGCTGTTGTCCTCGCGGAACTGGTTGTTCAGCACGTTGATGATGGTGAAGTCAGCCTTGACGCTGTCGCCGAACTTCTTGCCGAACTGCAGGTTGTAAAGCATGTACGGCTGCAGGCGACGACCGAACTCCTTGCCGGCCGCGTTCTGGCCGTTGCGCTCAGCATTGCTGAATGCCGAACCGTAGCGGATGCCGAACACCGTCGTCGACCAGTCGCCGCGCTCCCAGCTGACCGAACCACGAACTCGGCTGCGCTCCGGGTAGACGATGTTGCGCGACGGCGGGACGTCGCGATAGTCGACCAACGGCTCGTCATCGAACTGGCGGTACTTGTTGGTGAACACCATCGAGTAACCAAGGTTCAGACCGAACGTGCCCAGACGATCGGTATCAAGCTTGTACTCGAACGTAGCGTCGACGCCGCTGGTGTCCTGGAGCGCGGTATTGATGTAGGCGTCGTTGATCTGGTTGATCTGGTTGTTCACGCCAGTGCGCGTGATCAGGCTGGCGATCTGCGAGCAGAACGAGGCGTCCTTGGCCGGAGTGCCATCGGCGTAGGTGCCCAGGCGGCATGCGGCTTCCGATTCGAGGATGTAATCGGAACCCAGCTGCGAAGCAGCGTCTTCGAGCTTGATGCGGTAGTAATCGGCGGTCAGCGTCATGCCGTCGATGATGTCCCACACGAAGCCGTAGCTGAACGACTCGCCCTTTTCTTCCTCGAGGCCCGGGTTGCCGGCGATCAGGGTCTTGGCCTGGTACACCGACGGGTCGTTGTCGGCATCAAGGCACTCGTCGCGGGTTTGCGGACCCTGGGCGGCGTTGGTGCCCGTACCGCTGCGGCACGCGTATTCGTCGAAGATGGTCGAGAACGATGCGGCGCCAGCGGCGTAGACCAGCTGCATGTCCGGAGCACGGAAGCTGGTTGCGTAGCTGCCGCGGACGAGCAGGTTGTCGAACGGACGGTATTCCAGGCCCAGGTTGTAGGTAACGGCATCGTCGACGGCGGTGATGTCGTCGTACTTGTCGTAGCGGGCCGCCAGCTGTGCGCTCAACGTGCTGAAGATCGGCACGCGGAACTCCACGCCCGCCGCGTAGCGGTTGCGCTCGCCTTCGGTGCGGCCGGAGCTGACCAGGTTGTAGATGGTCTGGTCATCGATCGGGCGGAGCTGATCGGTGCGCGGATCGCTGCGCAGGTCGACGGCCTGTCGGCCGGCTTCAAGCACGCCAGCAAAGCCCACGGCGCCCGCCGGCAATTCGAACAGGTCGCCGCTGATGTTCGCATTGAACGTGGTCGCGCTGGTGTCGCCCTCGTTGATGACCCGGGTCGACATCGAACGGTAGATTTCCGGGGTGATCGGGTTCAGCCAGTGGTCGCGGTTGATCGTATAGATCGGGTAATTCGTGCCGCCGAAGGGCAGGTAACCCTGGAGGGGGCTGAGGAAGTAGTCGTGCACGGCCTTCGAGAGCAGGCGCGGACGATCGGCGCGGTACTCGTACTTGGAATGCTCGAGTGACGCTTCCCAGTCGAACCGGTCGCCGAGGGTGCCGCTCGCGCCGCCCATCACCGTGTAGGTCGACTCGTCGAACTTCGTGGTTGCGGCTTCGGGTCCGCCCAGTTCGAACGGATTGAAGATGCGCTGCAGCAGGACCAGGTCGTCCAGTTCGGGGTCGTAGTAATAGGTGGTCTGGTTGCCACTGTCATCGGCGGTGAACTGGTCACCACTGGTGCTCCAGAACTCGATGCCGCTGCTGGCCTTGGCCTGGCTGTCGTACATCGTCGCGCTGCCGAACAACTGCACGTTGTCGGTCAGGTCGAACGTGCCGTAGCCATAGGCGCTGTAGTAGCGATTCTTGTTGGAGATCGAACGGGCAGCAACCTGGTCGAACGGGCCGCAGAACGTGCCGCGCGACGCCGTGGTGCGCGTGGTGTAACCGAAGCGGTCGCAGACGTCGGCGCCAGGGTAGAGGACGTTACGGCCGGTGAAGCCGGAGATAGCGACCAGCGCCAGCGACGGGTTGGCCCGGTCGCCGAGGGGGCCATGGCGCAGGTCGTTGAGCGCGTCACGCTGCGACGCGAATACCGGTTCGTTTTCGCCGTATTGCAGGGCGTAGACGGTGGACCAGCGGTCACCCACCTGGCCGCCGGTGTATTCAAGCGCAACGGAGTCACCGCCGCCTTCGGCCGTGGTTCCGACAGTGCCGCGCAGCTGGTTGCCGTCGAAATTCTTGCGCGTGACGATGTTGACCACGCCAGCGACCGCGTCGGAACCGTAGATGGCCGAGGCGCCGCCGGTAAGGACTTCGACGCGTTCGATGATGGCGGACGGGATCGCGCGCACATTGACGATGTTGTTGTCGCGGTTGTACGGCTGCGGGTACTGGGCCGGGCGACGACCATTGATCAGCGTCAGCGTGTAACCGGGACCGAGGTTGCGCAGGTTCACCACCTGGGCATTCGGCGTGAAGCCCGACACTGCGAGGTCGCCGGTGAACGAGCTGGTCGTGTTCTGGGTCAGCGTTTGCAGCATGTCGCCGACCGTCTGGAATCCTTCGCGATCGATGTCTGCGCGGGTGATCACCGTGACCGGTGCCGGGCCTTCGATCTCCGCGCGCTTGATGCGCGAGCCGACCACGACGACGGAATCGAGCTCAGTGGCTTCTTCCTTCTGGGTGCTGGTGGTCTGCGCATCGCTGTCCTGGGCGAACGCGCCGCCGGCGACAGGCATCAGGAGCGCCGCGAACAAGGCACGGCTCAGGCGGCTGCGCTGCAGCCGATTATTGCGAACTGGCATCTATTTCCCCTTGGATCGTTGATGGACTGCTTTGTTACTGAAGTTGCTTCGCCGGCCCCTGGCGTTGGATGAGCAACAACCCGAAATTAACATGTGATTAACAGCGGTGTCACGGTTGCGCAACCCAAAAGTTTGCCGAGTCTGCCTGCTTGCTTGTGATCGCAAGCTTTTAGCCGGGCTGGGCAAATGCGCACAAAGACCTAAAATGCTGCAAAGCGACATGACCTCCCCGGACGACTCTTCCTTGAACGATTCCCTGCAGTCGCGGCTCGGTAGCCGGGTGTTTTCCGGCAATGGCCTCACCCTGGACCAGATGGGCGCCCGAATCAGGGTCGCCCAGTCCGATGGTCGGGTTGCGGTGGATGTGTCGCTGGGCTTTCCGGGTGACTGGATGGAAGCCTGGCTTCGCGGCGAAGCAAGCCAAGTGGCGGCCGAGGCCGGGTTGACCCTCTCCGCGCTGTCCCTGACCTCCCGCATCGCCAGCCACGCCGTACAGGACAAGCTTTCCCCGCTGCCCAACGTCCGCAACGTAATTGCCGTGGGCGCGGGCAAGGGCGGGGTCGGCAAGTCGACGGTGGCGGTGAACCTTGCCCTGGCCCTCGCTGCCGACGGGGCCAAGGTGGGCGTGCTGGACGCCGACATCTACGGGCCGAGCGTACCCGTGATGCTGGGCCTGAGCGGCCGTCCCGACAGCCCGGACGGCAAGACCATCGAGCCGCTGCGCGCCCACGGCGTGGAAGCGATGTCGATCGGCCTGCTGGTGGACCAGGACACGCCGATGATCTGGCGCGGACCCATGGCCACTTCGGCGCTGACCCAGCTGCTCTCCGAGACGCGTTGGGGCGACCTGGACTACCTCATCCTCGACCTGCCGCCGGGTACCGGCGACATCCAGCTGACCATGGCCCAGAAGATCCCGGTTGCCGGGGCGGTCGTGGTGACCACCCCGCAGGACGTGGCCACGCTGGATGCGCGCAAGGCCCTGAAGATGTTCGAGAAGGTCGAGGTGCCGGTGCTCGGCCTGGTGGAGAACATGGCCGTGCACGTCTGCTCCAACTGCGGCCATGCCGAACACATCTTCGGCGAGGGCGGCGGTCAGCGGATGGCGGCGCAGTACGGCGTCCCCCTCCTGGGCAGCCTGCCGCTGGAAGCCGCCGTGCGCGAGCAGGGCGATGCCGGCACGCCCATCGTTGCTGCAGAACCTGAATCGGCTGCCGCTCATCACTTTCAGCAAGCCGCTCGTCGGGTGGCGATCGAGCTCGCCAAGCGCCCCAGCGTTGCAAGGCCGCTTGCCGTTTCGCTTTTGGGGTGACCGCCGGGCTGCGGGTGTGCTGCGGCGCAGCATGCACGCGACCGGTGCGGTAATACATTCGGACTGACGCGGCCGCAGGGCCGCGTTTCCTTGCACGGTCTGGGCCGGCTGTGCTGCCAAGTCCAATCCCCTGAGGGTCCATCGTTATGAAGCATCCGTTCCGTACCGCGGCGCTGTCCGCCGCCGTGATCGCCACGCTGGGTCTGTCTTCCGCCGCCGTTGCCGGCGGTCGCCCGGATCTCGTGCTGGCGGGCCTGAAGGCCGGCAAGGCTCACCAAGCCGGCGAGCTGCTGGTGAAGTTCCGCGACGGTTCGACCGCGGCGCAGCAGACGGCCGTCCGCCAGGGACTGGGCGCCGAGAAGCTCGACGTGGTTCGCCAAGGCAACGGCAAGAAGGGCGAGCTCGCCCTGATGCGCCTGCCGGCCGGCAAGGACATCGCCGCCACCGTGAGCGCGCTGGCTGCCAACCCGAACGTCGAATACGCCGAACCGAACTGGACCTACCAGCACCACGCGACGTCCAACGACAGCTACTACTCCAACGGTTCGCTGTGGGGCATGTACGGCGATGCATCGTCGCCAGCCAACCAGTACGGCTCGCAGGCCGCTGAAGCCTGGGCCGCCGGCCACACCAGCTGCAATGGCGTCGTCGTCGGCGTGATCGACGAAGGCATCTTCTACAACCACGAAGACCTCGCCGCCAACATCTGGACCAACCCGTACGATCCGGCCGATGGTATCGACAACGACGGCAACGGCTACGTCGACGACGTGCGTGGCTGGGACTTCGAGGGCAACACCAACAACATCAACTCGGGCGGTGCCAGCGACGACCACGGCACGCATGTGTCGGGCACGATCGCCGGCATCGGCGGCAACGGCAAGGGCGTGGCCGGCGTGTGCTGGAGCGGCGTCAAGCTGATCAGCGGCAAGTTCCTCGGTCGCCGCGGCGGTTCCACCGCCAACGCGATCAAGGCGATCGACTACTTCAACGACCTGAAGGCGCGTCACGGCCTGAACATCGTCGCGACCAACAACTCCTGGGGCGGCGGTGGCTTCTCGCAGGCGCTGCAGGACGCGATCGGCCGCGCCGACAGCGCGGGCATCCTGTTCATCGCCGCGGCCGGCAACGACGCCTACAACAACGACACCACTGCCAGCTATCCGTCGAACTACCCGAACGCGAACGTCATCGCGGTCGCATCGACCACCAGCACCGGCGGCCTGTCGAGCTTCTCGCAGTGGGGTCCGACCACGGTCGACATCGGTGCGCCGGGTTCGGGCATCTACTCGACCGTTCCGGTCAGCTCCAAGGGCAAGCTGGTGTCGGGCTACGCCAGCTACAACGGCACCTCGATGGCCACCCCGCACGTGACCGGCGCCGCGGCGCTGTACGCCTCGTCGCACCCGGGCGCGACCGCGGCCGACATCAAGGCCGCGATCCTGGGCTCGGCCGTGCCGACCGCGTCGCTCAGCGGCAAGGTCCTGACCGGCGGCCGCCTCAACGTCAGCGGCTTCTGATCCAGCAACCGTCGTCCCCGAAGGCCCGGCTCCTGCCGGGCCTTCTTTTTTGGCGGGCGCGGCCAACGAGCGGCCGGGCCAAGCGGTCGGATCAAAACGGCTAGAATCGCCGTTCCTTACGCCCGGAACGCCGCACCCGCATGAGCATCAAGTCCGACCGCTGGATCCGCCGCATGGCCGAACAACACGGCATGATCGAGCCGTTCGAACCCGGCCAGGTCAAGACCGACGCCGCCGGCGAACGCATCGTCAGCTTCGGCACCTCCAGCTACGGCTACGACGTGCGCTGCTCGCGCGAGTTCAAGATCTTCACCAACATCAATTCGACGATCGTCGATCCCAAGCACTTCGACAGCGGCAGCTTCGTCGACGTCGAAGGCGACTACTGCGTGATTCCGCCCAATTCGTTCGCCCTGGCGCGCACCGTCGAGTACTTCCGCATCCCGCGCGACACGCTGGTGGTGTGCCTGGGCAAGAGCACGTACGCGCGCTGCGGGATCATCGTCAACGTCACGCCGCTGGAGCCGGAATGGGAAGGCCACGTGACGCTCGAGTTCAGCAACACCACGCCGCTGCCGGCGCGCATCTACGCGAACGAAGGCGTCGCGCAGATGCTGTTCTTCCAGTCCGACGAAGTCTGCGAAACCTCGTACCGCGACCGCGGCGGCAAGTACCAGGGGCAGGTGGGCGTCACGCTGCCGCGGACCTGACCGCAACTGGCGGTCGTCAGTGTTCTGCGCCGGCCGCGATCCTGCGGTCGGCACCGGTTTCCAGGGCCGTGCGCAGTGCGATGCGCAGGCCGTCGACGACGGTCTCGACCGGCAGGCTCGGCGCACCCGGGTGATGCGCGGCCTGCTCGGGCGAATACGGGATATGCACGAAGCCGCCGCGGATGCGGCGGTTGCGCAGGGCGTGCATCAATCCGTAGAAGACGTGGTTGCACACGTAGGTGCCCGCCGTCTGCGAGACCTCGGCCGGGATGCCGGCCGCCCGCAGCGCATCGAGCATGGCCTTGATCGGCAGGCCGGTGAAGTAGGCCGCGGGGCCATCCACGACTATTGCCGCATCGATCGGCTGCGCGCCGGCGTTGTCGGGAATCCGCGCGTCGTCGACGTTGATGGCGACGCGCTCCAGCGCGATCGCCGCGCGTCCGCCGGCCTGGCCGACGCACAGCACCAGTGATGGCTTGACCTCGCGGATGGCGCTGCGCAGTTCCTTCAGCGACGCGCCGAATGCCACGGGCAACTGCCGCGCGACGATGCGATGCCCGCCGATGCGGCGCCCATGCAATTGCTGCGCGGCCTGCCAGCTTGGATTGACCGTTTCGCCGCCAAATGGCGCGAATCCGGTCAACAGCACCGTGCGCGGCTTCGTCGTGCTCACCGGAATACCAGCCAGTACATCAGCATCAGGTTGGTCAGCATCAGCACGATCGCGGTGGGCAACTGCGCGCGGATGACCGCATTGGGGTCGTCGAGTTCGAGCAGCGCGGCCGGGACCAGGTTGAAGTTGGCCGCCATCGGCGTCATCAGCGTGCCGCAGTAGCCGGTGAGCATGCCGAGTGCGCCGAGCGCGGCCGGATCGGCGCCGTGGCGCTGGATCAGCAGCGGCAGGCCGATGCCCGCCATCATCACCGGGAACGCGGCGAACGCGTTGCCCATGATGATGGTGAACAACACCATGCCCAGGCCGAACGCGAGCAGGCAGGCGATGCGGTTGTCGGCGGGGATCACCGCGGTCACCAGCGACGAAACCGCCTCGCCGACGCCGCTTGCGGCGAAGACGCCGCCCAGCGTGGCCAGCACCAGCGGCAGCAGCGCGGCCCAGCCGATGGTTTCCAGCAGGCGGCTGCCTTCGATGGGCGCCTGCAGCGGGCGCGTGCGGGTGATCGCGAGTGCCGCGAACGCCGCAAGGATGCTTGCGACCGCCAGCGCCGGTAGGGCGATGTTGCCTTCGGCGAACAGCGCGACGTTGCCGATGCGCAGCTTCGCGCCGAGCAGCACGATCAGCACCGTCGCCAGCGGAATCACCAGTGCGGGCCCGAAGAGGCGGTGGCCCAGCCGCTGCGCGGATGCGCGGCGTTGCTCTTCGGGCGCTTCCGCGATGTGTTCACGGCGCATGCGCGTGGCGAGGACCGCCATCGCGATGACTGCGATGCCCGCCATCTGCGCGGGCAGCTTGTCGCCGGCCTTGCTGGCGGTGAGGACGAATTCGCCGGTCGCGAACAGCAGGGCGACCAGGCCCCAGAATCCGGCATGCGCGTAACGTTTCGCCCGCAGGTTGTGCCAGCTGGTGTAGGCCAGGAAGACCGCGAGCAGGACGTAGAAGTGCTCAATCCGCAGCATGCGGGGCCTCCTGCACGTTGCGCGGCAGGCGGCGCTGGAACACCGCGATGCGCACGGCATGGATGACGAAGGCGGCCAGCGCGGTCGGCGCCGCCCACAGCGCGATCTGGATCGGCGTCAGCGAGATGCCGTGCTGGGCGAAGAAACCCTGGATCAGCAGCACCGCACCGAAGGCGATGAACACATCCTCGCCGAAGAAACGGCCGACGTTGTCGGTCGCCGCAGCCAGCGCGTGCACGCGTTGGGTCTGGGCGCGGTCGAGTTCGCCGTGGGTCTTCTCCGCCGCGGATTCGGCCATCGGTGCCAGCAGCGGGCGCACGGTCTGGGCGTGGCCGGCGATATCGATCAGGCCGACCATGCTCAGGCCCTGGCGGACGGCGAGGTAGATGATCAACAGGCGCACCATGGTGACGCCGCGCAGGCGTGCGATCCATGCCAGTGCGTGCTCGCGCAGGCCCGCGCGCTCCAGCAGGCCGATCGTCGGCAGGGTGAAGCAGAACAGCAGCAGGGCGCGGTTCGACACGAAGCTCTCGCCGAGCAGGGCCAGCAGGTCCGGCAGAGACATGCCCGCGGCCATCGCGCTGACGATGCCGGCGCTCACCACCACTAGCACCGGGTTCAGGCGCAGGGCGAAGCCGACCACCACCACCGCGATGCCGAGCAGGGGCCAGTAGTTCATGCGATCGCTCCCACCGGCAGGATGTCGACGCCATCGACGTGCAGCGCGTCGCGGATCGCGCGCGCGAACTGCGCGGCATCGGCGCGGTCGCCGTGCAGGCACAGGGTGTCGGCACGCAGCGCGAGCCGCTCGCCGGTGCGCGCGGTCACGGCCTGCTCGCGGACGAACCCGCGCACCTGGGCGATGGCTTCGTCGAGGCCGTGGATCACCGCGTCGTCACGGCTGCGCGGGGTCAGCGTGCCTTGCGCTTCGTAGCGGCGTTCGGCGAACACTTCGTGCGCGACGCGCAGGCCCGCGGCTTCGCCGGCGGCGGTGAGCTGCGAGCCCGACAGCCCGAACAGGATCAGTCGTGGATCGAAACGCGCCACCGCGGCGGCGATGGCATCGGCCACGACGCGGTCGCGCGCGGCGACGTTGTACAACGCGCCGTGCGGCTTCACGTGCGCGAGGCGCATGCCTTCGGACGCGGCGATGGCGGCGAGCGTGGCGATCTGCGCCGCGACCATCCGCTCGATCTCCGCCGGTGGCAGCGGCAGCTCCACGCGGCCGAAGTTGGCGCGGTCGGCGTAGCCCGGGTGCGCGCCGGCGGCGACGCCGTGTTCGCGGCACAGACGCAGGGTCGCGCGCATCGTGGCTTCGTCGCCGGCATGCGCGCCGCAGGCGATGCTGGCCGAGGTGACGAGGGGGATGATCGCGGCATCGTCGCCGCAGCCTTCTCCCAGGTCGCAGTTGAAGTCGATGCGCACGGCGTTCCGGCGCTACTTGCGGTTGAACAGCAGGCCGAGGCCGACCACGATCAGGATCGCCGGCCACCAGGTCGAGATCAGGTTGCCCAGGCCCGGCACGTTGAAGCCGAGGTTCCTGAGCAGGAACAGCGTGCCGACGATGATCAGCACGAGCGCGGCGATGATGTTGCCCTTCATTGATGGGTTCCCCTGAATAGTCAGTCGTTGAGTTTCTGGTCGATGAGCTTGCGTTCGATCATCAGCGAGATTCTGGCGATGCGCGCGCGCGCGGCGCAAGCGAGGTGCGTCGCGGTTTGCAGGTCGCAGGCCTGGAAGCGCAGGGAATCGCCGGGGCGCAGCTGCGCCAGGCGCGGCAGGTCCGCGGCGACCACGTGGCCCAGGCGCGGGTAGCCGCCGACCGTCTGCGCGTCGGCGAGCAGCACGATCGGCTGGCCGTCGGGTGGCAACTGCACGGTGCCGGGCGCGACCGGCGCCGAGATCTCCTCGGGGCGTTCATTGGCGAGCGTTGCGCCCTCCAGTCTCAGGCCCTGGCGGTTGCTGCGGTTGCCCGCGCGCCATTGCCGGCCATCCAGCAGCGCGCCGCCCGCCTGTGGCGACGGCACGTAACGGATCGGCAGGCCGCGTTCGTCGAAATCGGGATCGATCCACCAGCGCGGCGAATGCGCCTGTGTGCACGCGAGCGTGCGCGGCGTGCGCAGGGACAATGCATCGCCACTGCGTAGCGCGCGTCCCTCGTGGCCGCCGAAGCCGCCGCGCAGGTCGGTGCTGCGGCTGCCCAGTACCGGCGGCACGTCGAGCCCGCCGGCGAACGCAAGCCATGCGCGGGCCCCGTTGCGCAGCGTACCCACGCGCAGGACGCCGGCGGGCAGGGTGGCCGGGCGGCCGGATTCGATCACGCAGCGTTCGCCCGTCGCGGATTCGAAGCGCGCCTGCACGCCGGCGCCGCAGATCGCGAGGCGCAGTGGCCGGTCGAATTGCAGCGTCGGCCCCTGCAGGGTGAGTTCGAGCACGGCTTCGTCGGCGTCGTTGCCGACCAGGCGGTTGGCCAGGGTCGCAGCGGTCGCATCGAGCGCGCCGCAATGCGCCACGCCCAGATGGCGCCAACCGGTCCGGCCCCGATCCTGCACCGTCGTGAGCGGCCCGGGCGAGAGCACCTGCAGCCGGGTCACGGCGCCGCGTCCACGGCGAGGAAACGCACGCGGTCCCCGGGCGCGAGCAACGCGGGCGGTTCGCGCGCCGGATCGAACAACGCCAGCGGCGTGCGTCCGAGCAGGCGCCAGCCGCCGGGGCTTTCGCGCGGATACAGCCCGGTCTGCGCGCCGCCGATGCCGACGCTACCCGCGGGAACGGACGTCCGCGGTGTCGCCAGGCGCGGCAGGGCGAGGGCGGGATCCAGGCCGAGCAGGTACGGAAAGCCCGGCGCGAAGCCGATCATCGCGACGACGTACTCGCCCGCGGCGTGGCGTTGCACCAGCTCCTGCGCGGTGATGCCGAGTTCCGCGGCGGCGCTGTCGAGATCCGGACCAGCCTCGCCGCCGTAGACCACCGGGATTTCCACCGTGCGCGGCGCCGATGTGGCCGCAGGTGCAGCGGACGACGACGCGGCGAGCTGCGCGCGCAGCCATGCGGTGACGGCTTCCATCCCGATCTGCGCCGGATCGAAGAACACGCCGACGCTGGCGTACGCCGGCACGAGATCGAGCAGCCATGCCGGCCGCCGTGCGCGGATGCGTCCGCACAGCGCATGCACGCGGGCATTGGTCGCCGGATCGATGCGTTCGCCGATGCGCAGCAGCAGCGCATCGTCGGCGATGGCTTCGATTAGCGGATCGTCGTGGCCGGCAGTCACGCCAGCGCCGCGCGCAGGCGTTCGATACGGCGCACGAGTTCCTCGGGCGAATACGGCTGGGCGGTGGCCATGCCCCACACCGGTCGCGGCCAGGCGATGTCTTCGCGGAAGCGTGCGATCACGTGCACGTGCAGCTGCGGCACCATGTTGCCCAGCGCGGCGACGTTGAGTTTGTCCGGACGGAACACGGCCTGCAGCACCCGCGAGGCGCGGCTGATTTCCCGGGTGAGTTCGACCTGCTGCGCCTCGTTGAGGTCGATCCACTCCACCGCGTGTTCCACCCGCGGCACCAGGATCAGCCACGGGTGGTTGGCGTCGTCCATGAGCTGCAGGTCGCACAGGGTGAAGTGCGCGATCGGATGCGTGTCTTCGGCGAGTTGCGGGTGCAGGTGCCAGCCGACGGAGGGGGGCGTGCGGTTCATCGCAGGTTCTCGGCGAGGAAATCCAGTGTCCGTTGCCAGGCGAGCGCGGCGCTCTCCGCGTGGTAATGGCTGTTGTCGACGTCGCGGTTGAAGGCGTGGTCGGCGCTTTCGTAGACGAAGATGCGCGCCGTGGGCTGCTTGGCGCGATGCAGCTCGATGTCGCCCGCCGGAATGCTCTTGTCGCGCGCACCGAAATGGAACAGCAGCGGCGCGCGCGCCGGCTCGTCGAGGAACGGCACGCTGCGCGCGCCGTAGTAGCTGACCGAGGGCAGGCCGAGGCGCGTGTTGGCGAGGAAGGCGACGCTGCCGCCCCAGCAGAAGCCGACCACACCGGTGCGCAGGCCTTCCTCTTCCAGCACCTCGGCCGCGGCGGCCACCACGTCCACGGCGCGGTCGAAGCCGACCTGGTTGCGCAGCGCGACGCCGCGCTGGGTTTCGGCTTCGCCGTAGGCGAGCTCCACGCCGGATTCGATCGGATCGAACAGGCTGGGCGCGAGCGCAACGAAGCCCGCGGCGGCAAAACGCTCGGTGACCGCGCGGATGTGTGGATTGACCCCGAAGATCTCCTGCAGCACGACCACGGCGCCGCGCGAAGGTCCGCTGGGCTCGGCGCGCCAGGCCCGGACCGGTCCGTGGGGCCGGCTTGCGTATGGCACGTTCAGGTCGATCCAGCGGCTCATGGGCGGGGGAGAGGGGGCGGGGAGGCCTACTTAAGCGCTTTGCGGCCTTGTCCTGCAAGCCGCCGGTCGGGGGGCGTCCGGGCAGGTATAATTGCCTGTTTTTTCTGGAAATTTGCGCTCCATGTCCCTCGCCAATCCCAAAGTCGGTTTCGTCAGCCTCGGATGCCCCAAGGCGCTGGTGGATTCCGAACGCATCCTCACCCAGCTCAAGGTCGAAGGTTACGACCTGGTGCCGAGCTATGACGACGCCGACGTGGTCGTGGTCAACACCTGCGGCTTCATCGATTCGGCGGTGACCGAGTCGCTGGATGCGATCGGCGAGGCGCTGGCGGAGAACGGCAAGGTCATCGTCACCGGCTGCCTGGGCAAGCGCGAGGAAGTGATCCGCGAGGCGCATCCGGGCGTGCTGTCGATCAGCGGTCCGCAGGACTACCAGAGCGTGATGGAAGCCGTGCACAAGGCGCTGCCGCCGAAGCACGATCCTTTCATCAACCTGGTGCCCGACATGGGCATCAAGCTCACGCCGAAGCACTACGCGTACCTGAAGATTTCCGAAGGCTGCAACCACCGTTGCAGCTTCTGCATCATCCCGTCGATGCGTGGCGACCTGGTGTCGCGCCCGGTCGACCAGGTGCTGCGCGAAGCCGAGAAGCTCGCGATGGGCGGCGTCAAGGAACTGCTGGTGATCTCGCAGGACACCAGCGCGTACGGCGTCGATGTGAAGTACGCCGAGCGCGAATGGCGCGGCAAGCAGTACCAGACGCGCATGAAGGCCTTGTGCGAGGGCTTGTCCGAACTGGGGCTGTGGACGCGCCTGCACTACGTGTATCCGTATCCGCACGTCGACGAGATCATCCCGCTGATGGCCGACGGCAAGCTGCTGCCGTACCTGGACATCCCGTTCCAGCACGCCAGCCCGCGCGTGCTGAAGCTGATGAAGCGACCGGGCGCCGTGGACAAGGTGCTCGAGCGCGTGCACCGGTGGCGCACGATTGCCCCCGACCTGACGATCCGCTCGACCTTCATCGTCGGCTTCCCCGGCGAGACCGAAGCCGAGTTCGAGGAGCTGCTGGATTTCCTTGACGAGGCCCAGCTCGACCGCGTCGGCGCGTTCGCCTATTCGCCGGTGGAGGGCGCGGCGGCGAACGCGCTGCCCGACCCCGTGCCGGAGGAAGTGAAGCAGGAGCGCCTCGCGCGCTTCATGGAGCGGCAGGCGGAAATCTCCGCGGCGCGGCTCGAAGCGAAGGTCGGCAGCGTGCAGCGCTGCCTGGTCGATGCGATCGACGGCGAACTGGCGATCGCCCGCTCCATGGCCGACGCGCCGGAGATCGACGGCGTGGTGCAGATCCAGAACGGCTTCGAGGCCGGGCTGAAGCCGGGCGAGTTCGTCGACGTCGAGATCATGGGCAGCGACGAGCACGACCTGTACGGCGAGGTCGCGTTCGACGACTGACGCGGGTATCGGCCGGCGCCGAGCCTGCACAAGGTGCTTACAAAACCTGTGCTGTAGTGCCCCTGCGGCACCGGCGCAGGGCAGGACGTGCCTGCTTCCGCGATGCCGCGTGAAGGAGGGACTTTATGCCTGCCATCGTCCATCACCATCCCCACCTCACCGTTCCCGGCGCGCACATCTCGGGCAAGGCCCTGGTGTTCTCGGCGCTCGCCGCCGGCGCGGTTTTCCTGGTGCTCGAACTGCTGGTCACCCGCTACGTCATGGGGGTCGATCCGGGCGTGATGATCCGCATGATCGCGGCCATCACCCAGGGCACCGCGATGCTGCCGCCGCCGGAAGCCGCCAACCTGTCGGTCACGCTGGCGGCCGTGGTCCTGCACTTCGCGATGTCGCTGGCGTACGCGTTCGTCTTCGCGTTCTTCGCCAAGGGGCGTTCGCTCAAGGCGGCCACCCTGCTCGGCGCGGGTTATGGCCTGCTGCTGTACGCGGTGAACTTCTACGGGTTCACGGAGTTGTTCCCGTGGTTCGCCGGCGCGCGCAACTGGGGTGCGGCGCTCGCGCACGTGGCCTTCGGTGCCGTGTTGGGCGCCGCCTACGTGCACTGGGCCCCGCGCGACGCGTACCACCACGGCTGAGCCAGACCGGGTGCGCGATGCATGACGGCGCCGCCGCCGCGGTCGCCGTCATGTGCGTGCGGGTTTGAACGTGCCGGTTTGAACGTGCGTGTTGAACGTGCGCGTTGAACGAGCGTGTTGAACGTGCGGGTTTGAATCCGTCCCGGCCATCGATGCCGGATCGTGTCTGCACGCGAGGCTGGGCATACTCGCCGCATCGGTCGCCACGCCGGAGCGCGCAACATGCAGCAGTCCAACACCATGTTCACCCATCTCGCCAAGGCCGCGTCGCGATTCTCCGGGCGACCCCTTTGTTTCGGCCTGGCCCTGCTCGTGGTCGCGGCGTGGGCCATCACCGGGCCGTTGTTCGGTTTCAGCAACACCTGGCAGCTGGTGATCAACACTGGCACCACCATCGTCACCTTCCTCATGGTGTTCCTGATCCAGAACACGCAGAACCGCGACACCGAGGCGATGCAGCTCAAACTGGACGAGCTGATCCGCGCCACGCGCGGCGCGCACAACCGGTTGATGGACCTGGAGGAGCGCGAGGAAGGCGAACTCGACCGCCTGCGCGAGGAGTACGAACAGCTCGCCCGCCGTGATCGCAGCGACGAGGGGCCGCGCGAGCGCTAGCTCCCCGCGTAATCCACTTCGATGATCACGAAGCGCTGCATGCCGCCGGGCAGCTGCGCCTCGAATTCGTCGTCCAGGCGCTTCTTGAGCATGGCGCGCGCCAGCGGCGAGTCGATGCTGATGTGGCCGAGTTTCGCGTCGGTCTCGTCCGGGCCGACGATGCGGTAGCGATGGGTGTCGCCGCTCACCACGTCCTCGACTTCCACGATCGCGCCGAAGAACACCGCTTCGCGGTCGCTGGGCGCTTCACCGACGACGCGCAGCACTTCCAGTCGCTTGGACAGGTAGCGGACGCGGCGGTCGATCTCGCCGAGCTGCTTCTTGCGATACGTGTACTCGGCGTTCTCCGAGCGGTCGCCCTCGGCGGCGGCCGCGGCGAGTGCCTTCACCACCTCCGGCCGGCGCACGCGCCACAGCTCGTCGAGCTCGGCCTTCAGCCGCGCGTGGCCTTCGCGGGTGATCAAGGCCGTACTTTTCTCGGCGGGCGGACGCCAGCGACCCATGGTGGTTCCAGAACGAAGAAGGCAGCCCATTGTGGCGGGCTGCCTTCGGTTTGCGCAAAAACCTGATGAAGCCGCGAAGCCGCGGCGCGCCGCTTACTGCGTGACCGCGCCCGAGCGCTTGAGCGAATGCGGCATCGTGGTCTCGATCGCGTTGCCCGCCGTGTCGAGCTGGTCGATCTGCTCCGGCGAAGCGACCGCGAACAGACGGTCCTCCTGGCTCTTGGAGTTCGGGTCCAGGCGCACGCGCTTGCCGTTTTCTTCCGCGGTCCAGGTGCCGTCGCCGGAAAAGCGCTCGGGCTTGCCCTGGTAGGTTTCCTCGATCTGGTAAGTGCCGTCGCGGTTCAGCGCGACGCGGGTGTCGATGCCGGGGCAATCGGCGCAGGGCAGGGTGCCGGTGAATACGCCGGCGAAGCCCTTGGTGTCGAAGGGGACATCGGCCGGCGCGGCCGCAGGCGCGGATTCGACGGCCACGGGCGCGACCGGCTCCGCGGTGGCGGCCGGCATGGCGGCTTCCGCGGGCGGCTGCTCCGGCTTGCACGCGGCAACGGCGATGGTGGACAGCACGGCAAGAAGCAGCAACTTGCGATTCATTCGTGAGACTCCCTGTTGAGTGAGCGCGTTGCCCAGGCGCGGAGCGCGCATTCGAGTGCAACGCCCGCGGCGGGTCAACCTGCAGTGCAGCAGATGCGGTCGCGTTCGATCAGCGGCGGCCGCCGAAGATGCCGCCGAGCAGCCCGCGCAGGATCTGCCGGCCGATCTGGTTGCCGACCGTACGCGCGGTCTGCTTGGCCATGGTTTCGACCATGCCCTGGCGGCGCTTGGTGCCGAACACCGCGTCCTTCACCGACTGGCCAAAGCCACCTTCTTCCGCGTCGTCCTGTTCGCGCGTCTTCGCGGGTGGGGCCTTGGCCTGCTCGGTGGCGACTTCGGCCTTCTTCATCAGCATTTCGGCCGCGGATTCGCGATCGATGGACTGGTCGTACTTCGCCCCGACCGGACTGCCGGCGCGCACCTGCGCGCGTTCGGCCTCGGTGATCGCACCCATGCGGCAGCGCGGCGGCGCGACCAGCGTGCGTTCCACCGGCATCGGCACGCCCTTGTCCTGCAGCGTCGACACCAGCGCTTCGCCGGTGCCGAGCTTGGAGATCGCCTCGGCGACGTCCAACTTGGGATTGGCGACGAAGGTTTCCGCCGCGGTCTTCACCGCCTTCTGGTCGCGCGGGGTGAATGCGCGCAACGCGTGCTGCACGCGGTTGCCGAGCTGGCCGAGGATGTCGTCGGGCACGTCGTCCGGGAACTGCGAGCAGAAGTACACGCCCACGCCCTTGGAACGGATGATGCGAACGACCTGTTCGACGCGCTGCTGCAGCGCCGCCGGCGCATCGTCGAACAGCAGGTGCGCTTCGTCGAACACGAACACCAGCTTGGGCTTGTCGAGGTCGCCGACTTCCGGCAACTGCTCGAACAGTTCCGACAGCAGCCACAGCAGGAAGGACGAGTACAGCCGCGGCTTCAGGATCAGCTGTTCCGAGGCGAGCACGTTGACCATGCCGCGACCGTTGGTGGTCGTGCGCATGAGGTCGGCGAGTTCCAGCGCGGGTTCGCCGAAGAACATCTCGCCGCCCTCCTGCTCCAGGCGCAGCAGCGAGCGCTGGATCGCGCCGATCGACTGCGCGCTGACCAGGCCGTAGGAAGTGGAGATGTCCTTGCGCTCCGCGGCGACCAGGCCGAGCAGGGCGCGCAGGTCCTCCAGGTCGAGCAGCAGCAGGCCGCGGTCGTCGGCGAGCTTGAAGACGATATCGAGCACGCCGGACTGCGTATCGTTGAGTTCGAGGATGCGTGCGAGCAGGGTCGGGCCCATCTCGCTCACCGTGGTGCGGATCGGGTGGCCGTTCTTGCCGAACAGGTCCCAGAACACCACCGGGTTGGCTTCGTTGGCGTAATCGGCGATGCCGATTTCCTGGATGCGCGCCTGCAGCTTGTCGTTCGAGGTGCCGGGGACCGCGAGCCCGGCGACGTCGCCCTTCACGTCGGCGAGGAAGATCGGCACGCCCATGCGCGAGAAGCCTTCGGCGATCGTCATCAGCGTGACCGTCTTGCCCGTACCGGTCGCGCCGGCAACCAGGCCGTGGCGATTGCCCAGGCGGCCCTGCAGGAACACCTGGCCGTGGGTCTCGGGCAGGGAATCGGGCGCGGTGACCGCCTTGCCGATGAGGATCGCGTTGTCTGCCATGGGTGGGTCCTTAGCGAAGTTGGAGGGGATTCTATGCCAGCGTCGAACTTTCGCCGTGTCGCGCACACCAACCACGGCGGGCACCAGGTCTCCTGGTGGCGGGAAGCCGCCACGCGATCGCCTGAATCCGCGATGTGTCGATCGTGTTTCCGCGCAAATCCGCCATTGCCGTCGCGCCCGTCGCGGGCATACCCTCCCCAGACCTCCACGCATTCCTTCTCCATGCCGCAGATGTTCCGATCCCTTTTCGCCGTGGCCGTGCTTGCGGCGATCTCCAGCAATGCCGCCGCGCTCTCGCGCCGCGACCAGGCCAGCGTCGATGCGCTCAACCAGCGCATGCAGGCCGCCGAGGCCCGCTACCGCGACGCGATGGTGATGATCGGCAACGCCGACCCGGAGGGGCAGAAGCAGAGCGATGCGGCGCTGGAGGACATGGAGGATGTGATCGCGCAGTGCATGAAGCAACGCGGGTGTTCGGTGCCCACGATGCTCACGGCCTACAAGCGCCTGCTCAAGCTCAATGCCGACGCGGAAGCGGACGTGCCGGAAGGCGAGGACGAGGGCGACGACCACGCCAGTCCGCTCGCCGCCGACGTGCCGGAAGCGGCGCGTGCGGCGCACCTGCTCGCCGACGACCACCGCTTCGACAAGATGGTGCAGTTCAATCCGGCGGTACAGGCCGGCATCCGCCGCTGGCTGACCGACATGCGCGGTCCGCTGATCAGCAGTTACGAGAACTACCAGTACATGCGCCACCTGATGTGGCCGCAGTACGAGCGCGCGGGCCTGCCCGAGGCGCTGCTGTTCGGCATCATGGCCAAGGAATCCAACGGCAAGGTGCATTCGACCTCGCGCGCCGGCGCCGCCGGGCCGATGCAGTTCATGTACGCGACCGGACGCCGCTTCGGCCTGGGCGACGACGGCACCGGCTTCGATACGCGTTACGACCCGCGCAGCGCGGCGGAAGCCAGCGCCGAATACCTCAACGAGCGCATGGGGCAGTTGAACCGCAGCATTGAGCTGGCGCTGGCCGCCTACAACGGTGGCGAGGGACGCGCGTTGCGCGTCTACCAGGGCAGCGGCGGGCGCAACTTCTGGGAAGCCGACGTCTACAACCAGTTTCCCTCGGAAACCCAGGACTACGTGCCGATGGTGATCGCCGCGGCGTGGCTGTTCCTGCATCCGCGCGAGTACGGCCTGAGCTTCCCTCGCGTGGATGCCAAGCCGGCGCCGCTGCGCCTGGCGCAACCCAGCTCGATCTACCAGCTCACCATCTGCCTTGGCAATCGCGGCGAGCGCGACGGCTACATGCGCGCGCTGCGCAACCTCAATCCGCGCTACAAGGCGGAAAGCTGGTTGCCCGCAGGGACGACGCTCAATGCGACCACCCGCATCGTCGGCCTCTACAACCGCTGGTGCACCACCGGCGCGCGCGCAGAGCTGGCACGCACGCTGGTGCTGAGCGACCCGACTACCGCCATCGTGCGCATGGGGCCGGTGACTACGGTCGACATGGGCGCCGAGGCGGCCTCGCAGGAGGACGAGGCAACGGATACCACGGCGCGCGAACAGGCCAAGCCCGCCAAGCCGAGCAAGCCCAAGCGCCCGCGCGACTATCGCGTGCAGCGCGGCGAAACGCTGACCGCGATCGCGCAGAAGTTCCAATGCGATACCGGCGACCTGGCCAAGGTGAACAAGATCAAGGGGCCGCGCTTCGCCATCCGGCCCGGGCAGAAGCTGAAGCTGGACGGCTGCGGCGAATAAGCCGCCACGAGACAGGCGCCCCGACAACGGGCGCGACAACAAAAGGGGACGGGAATGGTGGCGCAGACGATGGCGCCCTCGCGATCGGGCGAGGGCAGGTGGATGGCGGCCGTGACCGTGGTGGCATTGCTCGCGATTGCAGGCGCCATCGCGCCCGACCTGCGCGGGCTGCACTACGCCTGCAAGCCGCTGGCGACCCTGCTGGTCGCGGCGATGGTGTTGCGGGCATCGTGGTGCCGCGGGCGCTATCGGAGCGCGGTGCTGGTCGGCTTGCTGCTGTCGACGCTGGGTGACGTCTTCCTGATGTTGCCGCCGGCACCGCAGGGGCCGGACTGGTTCGTGTTCGGGCTGGCGAGCTTCCTGTTCGCGCACGTCGCGTACCTGGTCGCGTTCTGCAGCCGCGCCCCGCTGTTCGCCAAGCGCTGGCCGTTTGCCGTGTATGCCGTCGTCGCGTTGGGCGTTTCGATGGTGCTGTGGCCGCACCTGCCGGGCGAGCTGCGGCCACCGGTGGCGATCTACGTACTGCTGCTCGCAGCGATGGCGGCGCAGGCAGCGGCCGTGTGGGCCCTGTTGCGTGATCGCGGCAGTGCGCTTGCGGCGCTGGGCGGGGCGTTCTTCGTTGCCTCGGATGCCACGCTGGCGATCGACCGCTTCGTGGCGCCGGTGCCGGCGGCGATCGTCCTCGTCCTGGTGACCTACTGGATCGCGCAGCTGCTGATCGGCTTGTCCGTACGCTCGCGCTGAAGAATGCGCGCAAGGAAAAAGGCGGCCATTGGCCGCCTTTTTCGTCTGCTCGCTGACGGTTTGCTCAGCCCCGCAGGGCCAACCGCTCGCCCAGCTGCACCGGCAATTGCGCGCGCAACTTCGGATCCAGTTCGGCCACGCCCTTGGGCAGCAGCACGATGACCGTGGAGCCGTAGTTGAAGCGCGCCATTTCGGCGAAACGCTCCAGCACGATGGGCTGGCCGCTGCTGTCACCCGAACGATAGTCCTTCACCGTGACGGGGCCGCCGTAGGCCGGGATCTCGACGCCGCTCCAGACCGTCTCCACGCCCGACACCAGCAGCGCGCCGACCATCACCAGCGCCATCGGCCCGAAGTCGGTGTCGAAGTGGCACACCAGGCGTTCGTTGCGGGCGAACAGCTTCGATACCGAGCCGACCGCGTCCGGCCCGACGCTGAAAAGCCGTCCCGGCACGTGCACGGTTTCGCGCAGCGTGCCGGTCCACGGCATGTGCACGCGGTGGTAATCCTTCGGGGAGAGATACACGGTGGCGTAGACGCCGCCATCGAAGGCGCGCGCGGCGTCCTCGTCGCCGAGCAGCTCCGCGGTGGTGAAGCCGTGGCCCTTGGCCTGGAAGATGTGGCCGGCGTCCTCGTGCAGCACGCCTTCGTCGGCGCGGCCGATGTGGCCGCATTCGCTGATCTTGCCGTCGGCGGGCATCAGCAGCGCGCGGGGATCCGGATCGGCGACGCGCGCGCCCGGCTTCAGCGCGCGGGTGAAGAAGGCATTGAACGTGGCATAGCTGGTCGGGTCCGGATTCGCGGCTTCGGCCAGGTTGACGCCGAACTTGCGCGTCACCGTGTCGATCAGCCACTGCTTGACCGCGCGGTTGCGCGAATAGGCGAGCCTGCGCGCCAGCGACGACAGGAACCGGTGCGGCAGGACGTAGGTGAGGGCGGTGATCGGGCTCACGGCGCGGCCTCGCTCAGTGCGGCCATGTCGGCGGCGATGTCCTTGGGGTCGAACGGCGGCTGGATGAAGCCGGTCAGCCTGCCCTGCGGGTCGAGCACGGCGAGCGAGGCGCTGTGGTCCATCGTGTACTGGTCGGCGGCGACGCCTTCGGGCGCCGGCACCTTCGCGAACACCATGCTCAGCGAACGCGCGAACGTTTCCAGCGCCGGCACGTCCGCGGTCGCGGCCAGCGTGTCGCGGTGGAAGGCGTGGGCGTACTCGCCGATCAGGTCCGGCGTGTCGCGTTCCGGATCGACCGACACGAACAGCACGCGCGGGCGGCTCGCTTCCGGCAGCGTGGCCCACTGCTTCTGCGCGCCGGCGAGCTGCGCGAGCGTGGTCGGGCACACGTCGGGGCAATGGGTGAAGCCCAGGAACACCACGGTCCAGTGGCCCTTGAGTTCGCCCGGCACCAGCGGCGTGCCGTCGGACTGGCGCAGCGAGAAGGCCGGCAGCTCGCGCGGCGGATCGAACAGGCGGGCGGCCTTCAGCGCGGGGCGCGCCGCGGCCGGGGAATGGTCGAACCAGGCCCGGGCGGCCAGCAGGCCCAGCGCGGCCGCGAGGGCGGCGACCAGGACGTAGACGGTAGTGCGGTTGAACATGCGCGTTCCTTCGAAAAATCGCCGCCATGATACCGGGGGCACCGGGTTTCGCCGGCTCGCCGGGCGGATGGTGCGCTGCCTTCGCCGCGGAACGGCGGAAATTCCCGGCATCCGCGGGGGCGGGGCCGCATGGGAACGGGGCCCGTATAATTGCCGCCCCTTTCGTCGTGAACCGTGCCGTGGCTGCCGAATCTTCCCGCTTCAAAGACGTGGCGTTCGCACAGGTCTCCGTCATCGACCTGATCCGCTACGGCGGCAGCCGCTTCAACGAGGCCGGCCTGACCTTCGGCCACAGCTACGACAACGCGCTGGACGAAGCCACCCAGCTGGTCCTGCACGCGCTGCACCTGCCGCACGACCTCAGCCCGGTCTACGGCGCCGCGCGGGTGACCGCCGCGGAGCAGGCCAAGGTGCTGGCGCTGTTCGAGCGCCGCGTCAACGAGCGCATCCCGGCGGCGTACCTGACCGGCGAGGCCTGGTTCGCCGGGCTGAGCTTCAAGAGCGATACCCGCGCGCTGGTGCCGCGTTCGCCGATCGCCGAGCTGATCCTGGCCGGCTTCGAGCCCTGGCTGGGCGGGCGCGAGGTCGAGCGCGTGCTCGACCTGTGCACCGGCTCGGGTTGCATCGCCATCGCCACCGGCCACTACCACCCGAACTGGCAGGTCGACGGCGTCGACATCAACGACGAGGCGCTGTCGCTGGCGACCGAGAACAAGGAACGCCTGCAGGCCGGCAACGTCACCCTGCGCAAGTCGGACCTCTTCAACGACCTGCAGGGCCAGGTCTACGACCTGATCGTCACCAACCCGCCGTACGTCACCAACGACGAGACCGATGCGCTGCCGAAGGAATACTCCTTCGAGCCCGAACTGGGCCTGCGCGCCGGCGACGACGGCCTCGACCTGGCACTGAAGATCCTGCGCGACGCGCCCGCGCACCTGAGCGAGCACGGCCTGCTGATCTGCGAAGTCGGCGAGGCCGAGCACGCGCTGGCGGCGCTGCTGCCGGAGCTGCCGATGGCGTGGGTGGAGTTCAAGGTCGGGCAGATGGGCATCTTCGTGGTCGAACGCCACGACCTGGTGGAGCACCACGCGCGGATCAAGCAGCTCGCCGACGCGCGCGGCTGATTGGGGTGTTTTAGATGAGTGGGGTGTTTTAGAAGCGACTCGCTGCGCTCGCCTCCCCTCATCCGGCGCTTTGCGCCACCTTCTCCCCGCAAGCGGGGAGAAGATGCCCGAAGGGCAGATGAGGGGACGAGCGCAGCGAGTTGCCGTTGCATCGGTATCGCGACATCGCATAAGCCCGCGTCGCCCGCGCTCGCTCGGTTTCCCGTATATTTCAAGGCCTTAACCCACCCCTCTGCGCGCCGGAAGACGGCCTCAGGATCCCCGTGGCCAGCAACACCTTTGGCAAGCTGTTCGCAGTGACGACCTTCGGCGAGAGCCACGGTCCGGCGATCGGCTGCGTGATCGACGGCTGCCCCCCGGGCATCGCCATCGCGCCGGAAGAGTTCCGCCACGACCTGGAGCGCCGCGCCACCGGCAAGACCCGGCATACCTCGGCGCGGCGCGAGGCGGATGAGGTCGAGATCCTCAGCGGCGTGTACGAGGGCGTCACCACCGGCACCCCGATCGCGCTGCTGATCCGCAACACCGATGCGCGCAGCAAGGACTACGCGGACATCGCCGCGCAGTTCCGCCCCGGCCACGCCGACTACACCTACTGGCAGAAGTACGGCATCCGCGATCCGCGCGGCGGTGGGCGCTCCAGCGCGCGCGAGACCACGATGCGCGTCGCAGCGGCCGTCATCGCCAAGAAGTGGCTGGCCGAGCGCCACGGCGTGCAGGTGCGCGGCTGCCTGTCGCAGATCGGCGACGTCACGCCGGGCGCGTTCGATGCGGACACCATCGACTGGACGGTGGTGGAGTCCAATCCGTTCTTCTGGCCCGACGCGGCCCAGGTCGACGCGCTGGAAAGCTACATGGACGCGCTGCGCAAGTCCGGCGATTCGGTCGGCGCGCGCGTGGACGTGGTCGCCGAAGGCCTGCCGCCGGGCTGGGGCGAACCGATCTACGGCAAGCTCGACGGCGAACTGGCCGCGGCGCTGATGTCGATCAACGCGGTGAAGGGCGTTGAGATCGGCGACGGGTTTGCTTCCGTCGCACAGAAGGGCAGCCACCACCGCGACGAGATCAGCGCGGACGGTTTCCTCAGCAACCACGCCGGCGGCATCCTCGGCGGCATCAGCACGGGGCAGGCGCTGCGCGTGTCCACCGCGTTCAAGCCGACCTCGAGCCTGCGCCTGCCGGTGCAGAGCCTGGATACCGCCGGCCATGCCGTCGAAGTGGTGACCACCGGCCGCCACGATCCCTGCGTGGGCATCCGCGCGACCCCGATCTGCGAGGCCATGGTCGCCCTCGTGCTGATGGACCAGGCGTTGCGCCATCGCGCGCAGTGCGGCGACGTGGGCGAGGTGGCTCCGCGCATTCCGGCAAAAGTGACCGGCAAGAAGCCGGACGCAGAAAAACTGGACGTAAAAAAACTGGACGTAAAAAAACGATAGCGGCCGGTTGCTTGCCGCCTCCCGGGACCGGGTCCGGGAAGCCCCTGTTGCAGCCGCGCCGCGCGTCCGTTTCGCCCGACAGCCCAATTCCGCGACCGGCAAGGCGCACAATTCCACTCGCCGCCGGCCGCCACCTCACAGGAACACCGAGACAATGAGCAAGACCTATACCGTTGCCGTAGTCGGCGCCACCGGCGCTGTCGGCGAAACCATGCTGAAGGTGCTGGCCGAACGCCAGTTCCCGATCGGCAAGCTGCACGTATTGGCGAGCGAGCGCTCGGCCGGCAGCAAGGTCGACTTCGGCGCGCGCCAGCTGGTCGTCGAGGACCTCGCCACGTTCGACCCGACCGGCGTCGACATCGCCCTGTTCTCGGCCGGCGGCTCGGTGTCGAAGGAATACGCGCCGAAGTTCGCGGCGGCCGGCGCCGTCGTCATCGACAACTCCTCGACCTTCCGCGGCGATGCCGACGTGCCGCTGGTGGTGTCGGAAGTGAACCCGGAAGCCGCGAAGAACCGCCCGCGCGGCATCATCGCCAACCCGAACTGCTCGACCATGCAGCTGATGGTCGCGCTGGCGCCGATCCACCGTGCCGTGGGCATCGAACGCATCAATATCGCCACCTACCAGTCGGTCTCCGGTACCGGTGCCAAGGCGATGGCGGAACTGGGCAAGCAGACCGCCGACCTGCTCAACTTCCGCGAGATCGAGCCCAAGGTCTACCCGGTGCAGATCGCCTTCAACGTGATCCCGCACGGCGGCGACTTCCTCGACAACGGCTACACCACCGAGGAATGGAAGCTGCTCACCGAGACCCGCAAGATCCTCGGCGACGACAACATCCAGGTGAACGCCACGGTGGTGCGCGTGCCGGTGTTCTACGGCCACTCCGAGGCCGTGCACATCGAGACCCGCGAGAAGATCAGTGTCGAAAAGGCGCGCGAACTGCTGGCCGCGCAGCCCGGCCTGGTGCTGGTCGACGAACGCAAGGCCGGTGGTTACCCGACCCCGGTCACCCACGCGTCCGGCAACGACCCGGTCTTCGTCGGTCGCCTGCGCGAGGACGTCTCGCACCCGCGCGGCCTCGACCTGTGGGTGGTATCCGACAACATCCGCAAGGGCGCGGCGACCAACGCCGTGCAGCTGGCGGAATTGGTGATCGCCGAGGGTTGAGGCCCGTCATTTCTCTCCTTCTCCCCGCCAGCGGGGAGAAGGTCGAAACGGGCGCCAGCCCGTTGAGGGGAAGGGCGGATGAGGGGCGGTCGGGGCGCAGAAAAAACCTGAACCCGCTCAATCATTTGCAGCAGCTTCATTGCAAACCGCCTGCACTGGGGGCTAGAGTCGCGCAGGGGAGTGGCGTGAGGCCGGTCGTGAAACGAATCGCGGGAACCGTATTGGCGCTGCTGGCGGCTTCCGCCAGCTTCAGCGCGTCCGCGCTGGGCCTCGGCCAGATCGAGGTGAAGTCGAAAGTCGGGCAGCCCTTCGTGGCCGAGATCCCGATCGTCACCGGCGACCCCTCCGAACTCGAACAGCTCCAGGCCGGCCTGGCCTCGCCGGAGACCTTCGCCCGCATCGGCCTGCGGCCGCCGATCGGCATCATCGCCGACCTGCAGTTCACCCAGGCGCTCGACGCGCGCGGCAACCCGATCATCCGCGTCACCAGCACCCAGCCGGTGAGCGAGCCGCTGCTGACCTTCCTGGTCGAAGTCGACTGGGGGCAGGGCCGGCTGGTGCGCGAGTATTCGGCGCTGGTCGATGCGCCGCGCACCGTGTCCGCACCGTTGCAGCCCGAAATCGCCGCGCCGACCGTGGCCGCGCCCGCGGTCATCGAGCGCCCGGTCGAAACCGCCGTCGCCGCCGAAACCCCGGCCACCCCGGCCGAAGCAGCCGCCGGAGACACCGCAGCGGCGCAGGCAACGGCGACTCCCGCGCCGGCCGCCGAAGCGACGCCGCAGGAACGCACGGCCATTGCGCCGACCGAACCGCCGCCGCAGGTCGCCACCGCCACGCCGATCTCGCGCCCGGCCCTCGATGGCAGCGACTACGAAGTACGCGCCGGCGACACCTTGTCCACGATCGCGGCGCGCGCGGGCGGCGCGGGCTCGCTCGACCAGACCATGGTCGCGCTGCTGCGCGCGAATCCCGAGGCCTTCATCGACGGCAACATCAACCGCCTCAAGGCCGGCGCGGTGTTGCGCGTGCCGAGCGGCGCGGCGATGACCGAGCTCGATGCGCAGCAGGCCAGCGCGATCGTCCACAGCCAGATCCAGGAATGGCGCGCCGCGCGCCGCGCCGCGCCGCAGCCGGCGGATGCCGACGTGGCCTCCGTGCCGAAGTCGGCGCAAGGTCGGTCGTCCTCGACGGCTTCCACTCAATCTTCCAAGCGCGTTGCCGATGCACGGCTGGAAATCGTTCCGCCGGGCGCCAGCGATGCGACCAAGGCGGGCACACAGTCCGGCTTCAGCGCCGGAGGCGAGGGCGCGATGCTGCAGCAGGAACTGACCCAGACCAAGGAAACCCTCGCCGCGCGCGAGGCGGAAACGCAGGAGCTCAAGACCCGCGTGGCCGAGCTGGAGAAGCTGCAACAGCAACAGCAGCAGCTGATCTCGATGAAGGACAGCGAGCTGGCCGCCGCGCAGCAGCGCCTGGCCGACGCGCAGAAGCAGCAGCCCCAGGCCTCGGCGATGCCGTGGGCGATCGGCATCGGCGGTGCGCTGGTGCTGGGCGGACTGATTGCGTGGTTCATGCGCCGTCGCGATGCCGCGAAGCCGAGCTTCCGCGCGCCCGTGGCCGCGGCAACGCCTTCGATCGCCGATGCCTTCGCGCCGCGCGCCGACGCAGAGGCTGCCGCGGCGGAAGACGCGCCCGAAACGGCCCCGGCGGTCGTCGCTGCGGCGCCGCGCGCGCCGGAACACCGCGCTTCTGAACCGCGTGCCCCCGAACCGCGCACTCCCGAGCCGCGGGTCGAGCCGCAACTGCGCGCCGTTCCGGCCTGGCACACCGGCAACGCGCAGCGCGACCTGCTGGACCCGGCGACGCAAGCGGCCCACGAGCGGCTGGAACTGGCACGCGCCTACCTCGACCTCGGCGACCTCGCCGGTGCGCGGCAACTGCTGGGGGAGATCGTCATCAACGGCGACCATGTCGCGCGCCAGCAGGCGCAGCGGATGCTGCGCGAACTCGAATGACGCCACGCGGCCGAACCGGGTTCGGCACGCCACCCCACTGGCCCCGCGCGATGCGGGGCCAGCACGTTTTTCCGGACTGAACATGCCGCCCGCGCGGCACCATCGAACGCATGTCGCACGCACCTGACCCCGCCACGACTCCAGTGCCCACCGCGCAGCGCTATGCGATGGGCATCGAGTACGACGGCAGCGAATTCAGCGGCTGGCAGCGCCTGAGCAAGCACGGCGAAAGCGATCCCGAGGGCTACCTGACCCTGCAATCGGTGCTGGAAGACGCGCTGTCGTTCGTCGCCGGCGCGCCGATCGAAACCATCTGCGCCGGGCGCACCGATGCCGGCGTGCATGCGGCCGGGCAGGTCGTCCATTTCGACAGTCCGGTCGTGCGCGATCCGCGCGGCTGGGTGCTGGGCACCACCAGCAAGCTGCCGCCGGCGATGGGCGCGCTGTGGTGCGTGCCGGTGACGGACGAATTCCATGCGCGGTTCTCGGCGCGCGCGCGGCGTTATCGCTATTCGATCCTCAACCGCACGATCCGCCCTGCGCTCAACCGCCACGTGCTGACCTGGGAGCGCCGCCGCCTCGATACCGATGCGATGCATCGCGCCGCGCAGGCGCTGCTGGGCGAGAACGATTTCTCCGCGTTCCGCACCGTGCATTGCCAGGCGCCGCACGCGCGCCGCGAGCTGCAGGACATCCGCGTGTCGCGTGACGGCGACGTGGTGACGGTGGAAGTGCAGGCCAATGCCTTCCTTCACCACATGGTGCGCAACATTGTCGGAAGCTTGCTGGTGGTCGGGCGCGGCGATGCGCCGGAAGGCTGGATCGCCGAACTCCTTGCCGGGCGCGACCGCACCAAGGCCGGGCCGACGGCGCCGTCGAGTGGGCTGGTGTTCCTCGGCCCGCGCTATCCCGCCGAGGTCGTCGAGCGGTTCGGCCTGCCCGCGCACATCCGCCTGTGAGTGGCCGTCGCCTGTGAGTGGACCGTGAAGCCAAACTATTTCCGTACCCGCATCAAGTTCTGTGGCGTGACCCGCGCCGGCGACGTCCGCCTCGCCAGCGAGCTGGGCGTGGACGCCGTCGGATTCGTGTTTGCGCACCAGAGCAGGCGCCGGGTCGAGGCGGAAGAGGCGCGGGCGATGCGCAGCGCGCTGGCGCCCTTCGTCGATTCGGTCGCGTTGTTCAAGGACAACACGCAGGAAGAGGTGCGCGAGATCGTGCGGCACATGCGCCCGAGCCTGCTGCAGTTCCATGGCAGCGAGGACGACGCCTTCTGCCGCGGCTTCGGCGTGCCCTACTTGAAGGCGATCGCGATGGGCGGCGACGACGAATCGACGCTGCCGCTGCGCGCACGGTTTCCCGGTGCCGCCGGCTTTCTGTTCGACAGCCACGCGCCGGGCGGCGAGGGCGGCAGCGGCGAGACCTTCGACTGGGCCAGGATTCCACAGGATCCGGGCAAGCCGTGGCTGCTCGCCGGCGGCCTCAGTGCCGCGAACGTCTTCGATGCGGTCGTCGTCACCCGACCCTGGGGCGTGGACGTGTCCAGTGGCATCGAGTTGTCGCCCGGGATCAAGGACGGCGACCTCATGCGCCGCTTCGTCGAGGAAGTGCGGCGCGCGGACTGCCACGCGCTGTAAGCGCTCAGTGCGCGTCGGCGAGCGCGTCCCGCAGCCACGACGCCAGCTTCGCGATGCGCCGGTCCTCCCGACGCCTGGATGCGCACAGCACCCACTGCGCCTGGGTGGCGACGAAGCCCCAGGGCGCAACCAGTCGCCCCGCGGCGATATCTTCGGCGACCAGCGGTTCCGGTGCGATCGCCACGCCGAGCCCGGCTTCGGTGGCTTCCAGCAGGTAGTAGAGGTGTTCGAAGCCGGTGCCCAGGCGCAGCGCGCCCGCGTCCAGGCCGGCGCGGCCCGCCCAGTCGCCCCAGGCCTGCGGCCGCGAGGCGGTGTGCAGCAAGGGCAGTTCGAGCAGGACCTCGGGCGGCGCGGAACGCACCCGTTCGAAACCGGCAAACCGCGGACTGACGACGGGGCCGATGCGTTCAGGGGCCAGCGCATGCACCTGCCATTCCGGCGGCCACGGTGCCTGCGCGATCAACAGCGCGGCGTCCAGTCCACTCAACCCCGCGTCCGGGATGGAGTCGCTGGCCGACAGGTGCAGCTTCAGCTCGGGCTGTTCGCGGGACAGGCGTTCCAGTCGGGGAATGACCCAGCGTGCCAGCACGCTGCCCGGGCAGCCCAGGACCAGCGGCGCGTGCGCCGATCGCTGTTGCAACTCCGTCCAACCACTACGCAGGGGTGCGAACGCCGCGTCGGCCGCTTCGTACAGGCGCCGCCCCGCGGCCGTCAGCACCAGCCCGCGGCCCTGGCGCGCGAACAGCGCCGTGCCGGCCGCGTCCTCCAGCACCCGCAACTGCCGGCTGATCGCCCCGTGGGTCACGTGCAGCTCCTGCGCCGCGCGGCTCACGCTGTCCAGGCGGGCCACGGCCTCGAAGGCGCGCAGGGCGTTCAGTGGCGGCAGGTCGCGGCTCATATCTGTGACTTTTCCTGACAGGATGTCGAGATCTTATCGCTTCGGAGAGGTGGGCCGGCGCGATAAAGTGAAGTCGTTGCCAGAGGCTGCCGAGATGACTTCCGCCCCGATCCAGGACTTCCACGCCTATCCCGACGCCGCGGGCCATTTCGGCCGGTTCGGCGGCCGGTTCGTCGCCGAGACCCTGATCGGCCCGTTGGAGCAACTGGCCCGCGCCTACGACGAAGCGCGGGTGGATCCCGCCTTCATCGCCGCCTTCGAGGACGACCTGGCCCATTACGTCGGCCGGCCCAGCCCGATCTATCACGCGGAGCGCCTGAGCCGCGAAGTCGGCGGCGCGCGCATCCTGCTCAAGCGCGAGGACCTGAACCACACCGGCGCGCACAAGATCAACAACACCATCGGCCAGGCGCTGCTCGCCAGCCGCATGGGCAAGACCCGGATCATCGCCGAGACCGGCGCCGGCCAGCATGGTGTTGCCTCGGCGACGGTCGCCGCGCGCCTGGGCTTGGAGTGCGTGGTCTACATGGGTGCGACCGACATCGAGCGCCAGAAAATCAACGTCTACCGGATGAAGCTGCTGGGCGCGACGGTGGTGCCGGTGACCAGCGGCTCGGCCACGCTCAAGGACGCGCTCAACGAGGCGATGCGCGACTGGGTGACCAACGTGCACGACACCTTCTACATCATCGGCACGGTGGCCGGCCCGGATCCGTATCCGCGCATGGTCCGCGACTTCAACGCCGTGGTCGGGCGCGAAGCGCGCGCGCAGATGTTGGCCGAATACGGGCGCCTGCCCGACGCGGTGACCGCCTGCGTCGGCGGCGGCAGCAACGCGATCGGCGTGTTCCATGCCTTCCTCAACGACCGCGGCGTGCGCCTGGTCGGCGCCGAAGCGGCGGGCGAGGGCATCGCCACCGGCCACCACGCCGCGTCGCTCGCCGCCGGGCGGCCAGGCGTGCTGCACGGCAACCGCACCTACGTGCTGTGCGACGACGACGGCCAGATCATCGAGACGCACTCGGTGTCGGCGGGACTGGATTACCCGGGCGTCGGCCCAGAGCACGCCTTCCTGAAGGACAGCGGCCGCGCCGAGTACGTTGGCGTCACCGACGACGAAGCACTGGCGGCGTTCCACCAGCTCGCGCGCACCGAGGGCATCCTGCCCGCGCTCGAATCCAGCCACGCGATCGCGCAGGCGACCAAGCTGGCGCGCGAACTGCCGAAGGACGCCATCGTGCTGTGCAACCTGTCCGGTCGCGGCGACAAGGACGTGCACACGATCGCCGGGCGCGAAGGCATCACCTTCTAGCTTCGCCGACATCAGACCAAAGCAGATCCCTTGCTTCGCCCGGGATGACAGGATCAATGACCCGCATCGACACCCGCTTCGCCCGACTCAAGGCCGCCAACCGCAAGGCCCTGATCCCGTTCATCACGGCCGGCGACCCTTCGCTCGAGGCCACCGTTCCGGTGATGCACGCGCTGGCCGCGGCCGGCGCCGACGTCATCGAACTGGGCGTGCCGTTCTCCGATCCGATGGCCGACGGTCCGACGATCCAGCGCAGCTCCGAGCGCGCGCTCGCGCGCGGTGCGGGCCTCGCCTACGTGCTCGAGTGCGTGCGCGCCTTCCGTGCCGGCGATGCCGCCACGCCGGTCGTGCTGATGGGCTACCTCAACCCGGTCGAGGTCCGTGGCGCCGAGCGTTTCGCCCGCGAAGCCGTTGCTGCGGGTGTCGACGGGGTGCTGCTGGTCGACCTGCCGCCGGAAGAAGCCGCGGACTATCGCGCCGCCTTCGCAACGCACGGGCTGGCGTTGATCCTGCTCGCCGCGCCGACCACCAGCGATGCGCGGCTGGCGACATTGGGCGCCCAAGCCAGCGGCTACCTCTACTACGTCAGCTTCGCCGGCGTGACCGGCGCCGACCGTCTGGACACCGCGGCCGCCACCGATCGCCTGCAGGCGATCCGGGCCCGCAGCCCGGTCCCGGTGGCCGCCGGCTTCGGCATCAAGGACGCCGCCTCGGCGCGGGCGATGGCGCGGGAGGCTGACGGCGTGGTGGTCGGCAGCGCGCTGGTCGCGGCCCTGGACGGCAGCGCCGACCCGGTCGCGGCGGCCTCGGCCTTCCTGCGCCCGCTGCGCGAGGCGCTCGACGCCTAGCCCGGACGCCGGTTTCGCGACGTTCACCACACTAAACCCGTGCCCGGGACCGCCCACGGGCGGGGCGGACCCCGCTCGCGCTAAACTGATCGTTCGCCATTAGCGCCTTGCAGGGGAACGACCAACGCATGTCCTGGCTGAAGAAACTCATGCCCTCCGGCATCCGGACCGAATCCGGCGCGGCCAAGCGCCGCAGCGTGCCCGAGGGCCTCTGGGAGAAGTGCGACCGCTGCGGCGTCGTGCTGTACCGCCCCGAGCTCGAGGAGAACCTCGAGGTCTGCCCGAAGTGCAACTTCCACATGCCGATCCGCGCCCGCGCGCGACTGGCCTCGCTCTTCGATCCTGACACCACCAGCGAGATCGGCGCCGCGCTCGGCCCGGTCGACGTGCTGAAGTTCAAGGACCAGAAGAAGTATTCCGACCGCATCAAGGCGGCGCAGAAGTCCACCGGCGAGCGCGACGCGCTGGTCGCCATGCAGGGCAAGCTGAAGGACCGCGACCTGGTCGCCGCGTCGTTCGACTTCGCCTACATGGGCGGCTCGATGGGTTCGGTCGTCGGTGAGCGCTTCACCCTCGCGGCCGAACGCGCGGCCGACATCGGCTGCCCCTTCGTGTGCTTCTCCGCCAGCGGCGGCGCGCGCATGCAGGAAAGCCTGTTCTCGCTGATGCAGATGGCCAAGACCTCCGCGGCGCTCGCGCGCCTGCGCGCCAAGGGCCTGCCGTACATCTCGGTGATGACGCATCCGACCACCGGCGGCGTGTCCGCGTCGTTCGCGATGCTCGGCGACATCAACCTGGCCGAGCCGGAAGCCCTGATCGGCTTCGCCGGTCCGCGCGTGATCGAGCAGACCGTGCGCGAGAAGCTGCCGGAAGGCTTCCAGCGTTCCGAGTTCCTCGTCGATCACGGCGCCGTCGACCAGATCTGCGACCGCCGTGAAATGCGCGACCGCCTGGCCCACCTGCTGGCGCTGATGATGAAGCAGCCGGAGCCGCAGGACGACAGCGAGGTCGCCGCTTGAGCCGCCGTTACTTCGGCACCGACGGCATCCGCGGCCGGGTCGGCGACGGCCCGATCTCCGCCGACTTCGTCCTGCGCCTGGGCAATGCCTACGGCCACGCCCTGACCAAGGCCTACGAAGGCCGCCGCGACTGGCGCAAGCCGCAGGTCATCATCGGCAAGGACACGCGCATCTCGAACTATATGTTCGAAGCCGCGCTGGAAGCCGGTCTGGTCGCGGCCGGTGTCGACGTGCAGCTGATGGGGCCGATGCCGACGCCGGCCGTCGCGCACCTCACCCATTCGATGCGCGCCGACGGCGGCATCGTTATTTCCGCCTCGCACAACCCGCACTACGACAACGGCATCAAGTTCTTCTCCGCCGAAGGCGAGAAGCTCGACGACGCCACCGAACTGGCGATCGAGGCCGCGCTGGACCAGCCGTTCCGCACGGTCCCGTCGGAGCAGCTCGGCAAGGCGTTGCGCACCCGCGACGCGCTGGGTCGCTACATCGAACACTGCAAGGGCTCGGTGCCCAAGGGGTTCGACCTGGGCGGCATGCGCATCGCCATGGATTGCGCGAACGGCGCGACCTACCAGCTCGGCCCGCTGGTGCTGCGCGAACTGGGCGCGCGCGTCGATGCGATCGGCGTGGATCCCAGCGGCCTCAACATCAACGACGGCGTCGGTTCCACCCATCCGGAAACCCTCGCCGCGCGCGTCCGTGAAACCGGCGCCGACCTGGGCATCGCCTTCGACGGCGATGGCGACCGGGTGATGTTCGTCGATGGCGACGGCAACGTCTGCGACGGCGACGACCTGCTGTACGTGCTCGCGCTCGACTGGAAGCAGAGCGGCCGCCTGGCCGGCCCGGTGGTCGGCACGCTCATGACCAACTACGGCCTGGAGCGCGCGCTGGCGCGCGAGGGCATCGGCTTCGTCCGCGCCAAGGTGGGCGACCGCTACGTGCACCAGCAGCTCGTCAGCCACGGCGGCGTCCTCGGCGGCGAAGCCTCGGGCCACATGCTGTGCCTGGACCGCAGCGGCACCGGCGACGGCATCGTCAGCGCGCTGCAGGTGCTGGAGGTGCTGCGTCGCAACGGCATCTCCCTGCAGGCGGCCTTGCAGGGGCTCGAGCGCGTCCCGCAGAAGACGGTGAACGTGCGCTACGCCGTGGGCGCGGCCAAGCCCGCAGAGGCGCCCTCGGTGCTGGCGGCCCTTGCCGACGCCCAGGCCGCCGTGGCCGGGCGCGGTCGCGCGTTCCTGCGCCCCTCCGGCACCGAGCCGGTGGTGCGGGTCACGGTCGAGGCCGACGATGCGGCACTGGTCGATTCCATCCTCGACAACCTCGCCACCGCCGTGCGCGCAGCGGCGGCCTGAAGCCCTCGTCGCCACCGTTCCGGCACAGCCACTCCATCCGCACAGAACAGCCGACCCATGAGCCAGATCCCGACCCTCGACATCCGTCGATTCGACACCGACCGCGAGGCGTTCGTCGCCGAACTCGGTGCGGCCTACCGCGAGTGGGGATTCGCCGGCATCCGCAACCACGGCATCCCGCAGGCATTGATCGACGGTTCCTACGACGTGTTCAAGCGCTTCTTCGCGCTGCCGGAGGAGGTCAAGCGCAAGTACCACGTCCCCGGCGGCGGCGGCGCGCGCGGCTACACACCGTTCGGCATCGAGACCGCGAAGGACTCCAAGTACTTCGATTTGAAGGAGTTCTGGCACGTCGGCCGCGAGATTCCGCGCGACTCCAGGCACGCCGCGGTGATGCCGCCGAACCTGTGGCCGGAAGAACTCCCGGAGTTCCACGAACTGGCCTACGGGCTGTACCAGGCGCTCGATGTACTGGGTTCGCGCGTGCTCAGTGCGTTGGCGCTGCACATCGGCCTGCCGGAGCGCTATTTCGCCGACAAGACCGACTTCGGCAATTCGATCCTGCGTCCGATCCATTACCCGCCGATCACCACCGGCGACATTCCCAACGTCCGTGCCGGCGCCCACGAGGACATCAACCTGATCACGCTGCTGGTCGGTGCGAGCTCGGAAGGGCTTGAGGTGAAGTCGCGCAAGGGCGAGTGGGTGCCGTTCACCGCCGACGCCGACACCATCGTGGTCAACATCGGCGACATGCTGCAGCGCCTGACCAACCACGTGTATCCGTCGACGACGCACCGCGTGGTGAACCCGCCGGGCGACAAGGCGCGCCAGCCGCGTTATTCCACCCCGTTCTTCCTGCACCCGAATCCGGATTTCCTGATCGACGTGCTGCCGTCGTGCATCACCCCCGACAATCCCAGCCGCTATCCGGAAGCCATCACCGCGCACGGCTACCTGGAAGAACGTCTGGCGGAAATCAAGCTCAAGTAACGCCTGCTGATGCGGGACGGCCCACCGCTTCCCGCCAGAGCCGAGCTCGGCTGCTGCTGATTGGTTGGAGCAGAAGCGCAGCCGAGTAGGGGTGGCTCTGCAAGGTCAGTTGTCACGCCATCCAGAAAAACACCGCGGCCATCCGCTTCTTCTCAAGTGTCTGGCCCCAGTAGCCCGTCGCGCTGTGGATCAGGTTGGCGCGATACACCAGCAGGCGGTTGTAGCGGTACGGGATCGCGACGTCCTCCGCGAAGGAGCCTTCTGCGACAAAGCGCGTCCCCAGTGCCTCCACCAGATTGTTGTGCGGAGGTTGCACGATATTGCCGCCACGCTGGCCGCCCGGCAGTCGCTGCCGATAGAAGCTGGTGCCGCAGTCGTCGGGGACGCCCGGATTGAGGTACAGCACGGCGGCATAACGGCACAAGGCGCGCGAATCGGTATGCGGGCGCGGTTCGCATTCGTTGTAACCGACCACCTGCACGCAGTTGTGGTTGAGCGTGGCGCCGTCAGCGGCGGTTTCGACCCACAGCTTTGCCGCGCCGGTGGATTTCTTCACCCAGTCTTCCAGGTGCGTAAGCTCGGCCGGCTCCAGCGCTGGCATCGCGCGCAGGCCGGGCCAGCTCTCGGGTTTGTGCGGATAGCCTTCGTACCAGTCGGTGCGTGCCAGCAGTCGCGCGCGTACTTCATCGGCGTTCGACAGCGCGTTGTCCAGGATCCAGTAGTCGCGGCCTTCGGTCGGTTTGCGATACGGCAGGATGGGAAGTCGCGGGGCGGGGGAGCCAGGTTTCATGCGGCAGCCGGCAGTGGTGGCGCGCCTATTCTGGCAGCCCATGGGCTGAGGAATGAGTCGCGGCGCGGTAAACTGCGCGCCTTTCGTATTCGAGGTTTGCCCATGCGCCGCAAGATCGTCGCCGGAAACTGGAAGTTGCACGGCGATCGCAAGTTCGCCCTCGAGCTCCTCGATGCCGTTGCCGCCGAGAACGCGCCGGCCGGGGTGGAGCGCATCATCCTGCCGCCGCTGCCGTACGTGGGCGAGCTGGTCGAACGCTACCAGGGGCGCGGCCTGCAGTTCGGCGCGCAGGACGTCAGTGCGAACCAGAAGGGCGCCTACACCGGCGAGGTGTCGGCCGCGATGCTGGTCGATGTCGGTGCGCGCTACGGCCTGGTCGGCCATTCCGAGCGTCGCCAGCACCACCACGAGAGCAGCGAGGCGGTGGCGCGCAAGTTCTTCGCCGCCAAGGCCGCCGGGCTGGTGCCGATCCTGTGCGTCGGCGAAACCCTGGGCGAGCGCGAGAGCGGGCAGATGGAATGGCGCCTGCAGGAGCAACTGGCCCCGATCCTCGAACACGGCGCCGCGGCGGTGCAGGGCGCGATCATCGCGTACGAACCGGTCTGGGCGATCGGTACCGGCAGGACCGCCACGCCGGAACAGGCGCAGGAGGTCCACGCATTCATCCGTGGCGAAATCGCGCAATACGATGCTAGAATCGCTGGCTCGCTACCGATCCTGTACGGCGGAAGCGTGAAGGCCGACAATGCCGCCGCGCTGTTCTCGCAGCCCGACGTCGATGGCGGCCTGGTGGGTGGGGCCTCGCTGGTCGCCGCCGACTTCAACGCCATTGTCGCTTCGGCGGCATAACTTTTCGGATTCCCCCACGATGCTGTTGTTCCTCAACGTCATCTATGTGCTGATCGCGATCGCGATGATCGCGCTGATCCTGATGCAGCGCGGCGCGGGTGCGCAGGCGGGCTCGGGTTTCGGCTCGGGCGCGTCGGGCACGGTGTTTGGCTCGCGCGGCGCTTCGAACTTCCTGTCGAAGTCGACCAAGTGGCTGGCCATTGCCTTCTTCGTCATCAGCCTGTTCATGGCCTGGAACGCCAGCAACGGCAACCGGGCCGCCAGCGGACCGGCAGCGGCCGAGCAGGGCGGCTTGATGTCGGAAGTCCCGGCAGCCCCGGCAGCGCCCGCTCCGGGCAGCGCCACGGTTCCGACCGCTCCGGCTCCGGCCACGACGGTTCCCGCGGCGCCGGCAAACAGCGCGGCGCCGGCGAATCCCGAGCCGGCCACGCAGCAGCAGCCAGCTCCGGCACAGCCCGCCTCTGGCGGTTAAACCGGGTAAACGCGGTACCATATGCATCTTTCAAGCCCGGCATGGAGTAGCCGGGTGCCGGTCGGCGTCGATGTTTTGGCGGCGGGCGGAACGGTCGGGAAGGCCGGACGTTTTTCAAGCCCAGGTGGCGGAATTGGTAGACGCACTACCTTGAGGTGGTAGCGACTTAGGTCGTGGGGGTTCGAGTCCCCCCTTGGGCACCAAACTTCTGAAGGGGTTCGCACTGCGTGCGGCCCCTTCAGCGTAAGCAACAACGGCACCCAGATGCCGAGCCAACGCCGCTTCAGCAAGCGGCATCAGCCGAGAGAACGCGAGTGCTGGCCGAATACCTGCCGACCCTGCTGTTCCTGATCGTCGCCGGCGGCATCGGCGTCGCCCTGCTGGTAGTGGGCCGCCTGCTCGGCCCCCAGCGCCCCTCCGTCGAGAAGCTCTCGCCGTACGAATGCGGTTTCGCCGCGTTCGAGGACGCGCGCATGCAGTTCGACGTGCGCTACTACCTCATCGCCATCCTGTTCATCGTCTTCGATCTGGAAATCGCCTTCGTCTTCCCATGGGCGCTGGTGTTCCGCGAGCTCGGTGTGTTCGGGCTCATCGAAATGGGCGTGTTCCTCGCGCTGCTGGTGATCGGTTTCGTCTACGTGTGGAAGAAGGGCGCGCTCGAATGGGAGTGATCCAGACTGTCTCGGGCCTGATGCACAACCCGCTGCCGGAAGGGCGGCTGGATGACCTGCTGTTGCCCGAAGACCAGAACCCGGTGATGCAGCAGGGCTTCGTCACCACCAACCTCGACACGCTGTGGAACTGGGCGCGTACCGGTTCGATGTGGCCGATGACCTTCGGCCTGGCCTGCTGCGCGGTCGAGATGATGCATGCCGGCGCCGCGCGCCTGGACCTTGACCGCTACGGCGTGGTGTTCCGCCCGTCGCCGCGCCAGTCCGACGTGATGATCGTGGCCGGCACCCTGGTCAACAAGATGGCCCCGGCGTTGCGCAAGGTCTACGACCAGATGCCCGACCCGAAGTGGGTGATCTCGATGGGCAGCTGCGCCAACGGCGGCGGCTACTACCACTACTCGTATTCCGTGGTGCGCGGCTGCGACCGCATCGTGCCGGTCGACATCTACGTGCCGGGTTGCCCGCCGACCGCCGAAGCGCTGGTCTACGGCATCCTGCAACTGCAGAAGAAGATCCGCCGCGGCACCAACTTCGGCGACAACAAGCAGGGCGTGCGCTGACATGGAAACCGCATCCTCCTTCGCCGAACGCCTGCGCGCGCGCTTTCCCGAAGCGCTGGTCACCGTCGCCGAACCGCGCGGTGAAGTGACGATCGACGTCGCCGCGAGTGCATGGCTGTCGGCCGCACAGGCGCTGCGCGACGAATTCGGTTTCGAGCAGTGCGTCGACGTCAGCGGCGTCGACTACCTGGGTTACGGCAGCGACGAATGGGACGTCGACGTCTCCAGCGAAGGCTTCAGCCGTGGCGTGCAGGGGCGCAACGTCGGTCGCTTCAAGTACGGCGAAGCCCCGAGCCAGCAGCTGCCCGAGCCGCGCGGCGAAGGCCCGATGGTGACGCCGGAGCGCCGCTTCGCCGCCGTCGCGCACCTGCTGTCGTACCAGCACAATCAGCGCGTGCGCCTGCGCACGTTCGCCGAGAACGACGATTTGCCGGTCGTGGCTTCGCTGACCCCGGTGTGGGCTGGTACCAACTGGTTCGAGCGCGAAGCCTTCGACCTGTACGGCATCGTCTTCGAAAGCCATCCGGACCTGCGCCGCATCCTGACCGACTACGGTTTCGTCGGTTATCCGTTCCGCAAGGATTTCCCGCTGATCGGCAACGTCGAAGTGCGTTACGACGCCGAGAAGAAGCGCGTGGTGTACGAGCCCGTTTCGATCGACCCGCGCGTGGGCGTGCCGCGCGTGATCCGCGACGACGCGCGCTATGAAACCGCCGCCGGCGAAGCTGCGCAGAAGGCGGAGGTGAAGAAGTGAGCGCCGTGCCTTCCAATTCCAACGGTTCCGGCGTCCTCAACGCCGAGATCCGCAACTACACGCTGAACTTCGGCCCGCAGCACCCGGCTGCGCACGGCGTGCTCCGCCTCATCCTCGAGATGGACGGCGAAGTCGTGCAGCGCGCCGATCCGCACATCGGTCTGCTCCATCGCGGTACCGAGAAGCTGGCCGAATCCAAGCCGTTCAACCAGTCGATCGGCTACATGGATCGCCTGGACTACGTGTCGATGATGTGCAACGAGCACGCCTACGTGCGTGCGATCGAACAGCTGCTCGGCATCGAGGCGCCGGAACGCGCGCAGTGGATCCGTACGATGTTCGACGAGATCACGCGCATCCTGAACCACCTGATGTGGGTCGGTTCGAACGCGCTCGACCTCGGCGCGATGGCGGTGTTCCTGTACGCGTTCCGCGAGCGCGAAGAGCTGATGGACTGCTACGAAGCGGTCTCCGGCGCGCGCATGCACGCGACCTATTACCGCCCGGGCGGCGTCTACCGCGACCTGCCGGCGCAGATGCCGCGCTACAAGGAATCGCCGTGGCGCAAGGGCCAGTCGCTCAAGCGCTTCAACGAATGGCGTGAAGGCTCGCTGCTGGATTACCTCGAGCGCTTCACCGAGGACTTCCCCAAGCGCGTCGACGAATACGAGACGCTGCTGACCGACAACCGCATCTGGAAGCAGCGCACCGTCGGCATCGGCGTGGTCTCGCCGGAACAGGCCTTCGCCTGGGGCATGACCGGCCCGATGGTCCGCGGTTCGGGCATTGCCTGGGATCTGCGCAAGAAGCAGCCGTACGCCAAGTACGCGGAAGTCGACTTCGACATTCCGGTCGGCGTGAACGGCGACTGCTACGACCGTTACCTGGTCCGCGTCGCCGAGATGCGTCAGTCCAACCGCATCATCCAGCAGTGCGTGAAGTGGCTGAAGGCCAATCCGGGCCCCGTGATCGTCGACAACTTCAAGGTCGCGCCGCCCAAGCGCGAAGAGATGAAGGACGACATGGAAGCCCTCATCCACCACTTCAAGCTGTTCTCCGAAGGCTATTGCGTCCCCGCCGGCGAAACCTACGCCGCGGTGGAAGCGCCGAAGGGTGAATTCGGCTGCTACCTGGTTTCCGACGGCGCCAACAAGCCGTTCCGCTGCAAGCTGCGTGCGCCGGGTTTTGCGCATCTGTCGTCGATGGACGAGATCGTCAAGGGCCACATGCTGGCCGACGTGGTGGCGATGATCGGTACCTACGACGTCGTGTTTGGTGAGATCGACCGATGAAGGCCACTGGCAATTTCGAAAACGCGCGCAACGTCGACCCGATGGTGGTGCTGTCGGACAAGACGCGCGCCCACATCGACCACTGGCTGAGCAAGTTCCCGCCGGACCGCAAGCGTTCGGCCGTGCTGCAGGGTCTGCACGCCGCGCAGGAGCAGAACGACGGCTGGCTGAGCGACGAACTGATCGCCGCCGTCGCCAAGTACCTCGATCTCCCGCCGGTGTGGGCCTACGAGGTCGCTTCGTTCTATTCGATGTTCGAAACCGAGAAGGTCGGCCGCAACAACGTCGCCTTCTGCACCAACATCAGCTGCTGGCTCAACGGCGCCGAAGACCTGGTCAAGCACGCCGAGAAGAAGCTGGGCTGCAAGCTGGGCGAATCCACCGCCGATGGCCGCGTCTACCTCAAGCGCGAGGAAGAGTGCGTGGCCGCGTGCTGCGGCGCCCCGGTGGTCGTGATCAATGGCCATTACCACGAGAAGCTCGACACCGCGAAGGTGGACGAGCTGCTCGACGGTCTGAAGTGAGGCGTCGGTAAATGGCACACGACAACCACCATCACGGCAGCCACGACTATTCCCAGGGCTACGGCCCGGTCGGTCCGGTTCCGCAGGAGCACAGCGTCGTCTACACGACGCTGCACTTCGAGAAGCCGTGGTCCTACGAGAACTACCTGAAGACCGGCGGTTACGCCGCGCTGCGCAAGATCCTCACCGAGAAGATCGAACCGGCGGCCGTCATCGAGATGGTCAAGCAGTCCGGTCTGCGCGGCCGCGGCGGCGCGGGCTTCCCGACCGGCCTGAAGTGGAGCTTCATGCCCAAGGGTTCGGGCACCCAGAAGTACATCCTGTGCAACTCGGACGAATCCGAGCCGGGTACCGCCAAGGACCGCGACATCCTGCGCTACAACCCGCACGCGGTGATCGAGGGCATGGCGATCGCGTGCTACGCGACCGGTTCCACCGCGGCGTATAACTACCTGCGCGGCGAGTTCCACCACGAGCCGTTCGAGCACATCGAGGAAGCCCTCGCCGAAGCCTACAAGCACGGCTGGTTGGGCAAGAACGTCCTCGGCTCCGGCATCGATATCGACATCTACAACGCACTCGGTGCGGGCGCTTACATCTGCGGTGAAGAAACCGCGCTGATGGAATCGCTGGAAGGCAAGAAGGGCCAGCCGCGCTACAAGCCGCCGTTCCCGGCCAACTTCGGCCTGTACGGCAAGCCGACCACGATCAACAACACCGAGACTTACGCTTCGGTGCCGGCGATCATCCGCAACGGTGCGGAGTGGTTCCTCAATCTGGGTAAGCCGAACAACGGTGGTCCGAAGATCTTCTCGGTGTCGGGCCACGTCGCCCGTCCGGGCAACTACGAGATCCGCCTGGGCACGTCGTTCGCGGAGCTGCTGCAGCTCGCCGGCGGCATGCGCGACGGCCGCAAGATCAAGGGCGTGATCCCGGGTGGTTCCTCGATGCCGGTGCTGCCGGGCGAGACCATGATGGGTCTGACCATGGATTACGACTCGATCCAGAAGGCCGGTTCCGGCCTGGGCTCGGGCGCCGTGATCGTGATGGACGACACCACCTGCATGGTGCGCGCCTGCCAGCGCATCGCGCGCTTCTATTTCAAGGAAAGCTGCGGCCAGTGCACGCCGTGCCGCGAAGGCACCGGCTGGATGTACCGCATGCTGACCCGCATCGTCGAGAAGCAGGCCACGCTGGAAGATCTGCAGATGCTGCGCGCCGCCGCCGGCCAGATCGAAGGCCACACCATCTGCGCGTTCGGCGAAGCCGCTGCATGGCCGGTGCAGGGCTTCCTGCGTCATTTCTGGGATGAGTTCGAATACGCGATCGTGAACAAGCGCTTCCTGGTCGACGACCAGCGCGCCGGCACCGTCGTGGAGAAGGTCGCCGCATAACATGAGCGCACAGCCCATCAATCCGAATCTTCCGCCGGACCACGTCACCGTCTTCATCGACGGCGTCGAAACGGCCGCGCCGAAGGGCTCGATGATCATCAATGCCGCCGACAAGGCCGGCATCGCGATCCCGCGTTTTTGCTACCACGACAAGCTCAGCATCGCGGCCAACTGCCGCATGTGCCTGGTCGAAGTCGAGAAGATGCCCAAGCCGGCGCCGGCCTGCGCCACGCCGGTAATGGATGGCATGAAGGTCATCACGCGCAGCGAAAAGGCGCTGAAGTCGCAGCGCAACGTGATGGAGTTCCTGCTGGTCAACCATCCGCTCGACTGCCCGATCTGCGATCAGGGTGGCGAGTGCGAATTGCAGGACCTGTCGATGGGTTACGGCCGTTCGGTCAGCCGCTTCGCCGAGCGCAAGCGCGTGGTGCCGGACGAGGACATGGGTCCGCTGGTCGCCACGGAAATGACCCGCTGCATCCAGTGCACGCGCTGTGTGCGCTTCACCGCGGAAGTCGCCGGCACGTACGAGCTGGGCGGCATGTACCGCGGCGAGAACCTGCAGATCGGTACCTTCGACGGCAAGCCGTTGACTACCGAGCTGTCCGGCAACGTCATCGACGTCTGCCCGGTCGGCGCGCTGACCAACAAGGTATTCCAGTTCAAGGCGCGTCCGTGGGAACTGACCGCGCGCGAATCGCTGGGCTACCACGATGCGCTGGGCAGCAACCTGTTCCTGCACGTGCGTCGCGGCGAAGTGCTGCGCAGCGTGCCGCGCGACAACGAAGCCGTGAACGAATGCT